>JAVBVG010000086.1:0-11415 GCA_031554415.1 Rikenellaceae bacterium
GGCGTAAGTCAACCCCTTTTCAACCGTGTTTTTGGCTACAGTCCAAACGTTTCCCCTTGAACCAAAGTTACCTTTGGCAAGTTTTAAAACTTTTTTCCGTCTTGCCCTTGATGCTACTGCATTTACTGAACGTGGCATAATTTGAAAGTTTTACGAACGGCCGGCGGACAGGTTCTCCCTATCTCTTTGGGGCCGGAATGTTCTTGATTGATACAATAATTTTTTCGAAACTACTTTACGAGAAGCAGTTTGGTTTTGGCCTGATCGGCCTCTGAAACGAGCCCCGAATAGGTCAGGTTGCGTTTCTGTTTTGTTGTCTTCTTTGTCAGGATGTGTGAATGATAAGCGTGTTTGCGCTTGATCTTTCCTGTCCCCGTGAAGGTGAATCTCTTCTTCGCGGCGGAATTTGTTTTCATTTTCGGCATTGTCCGTATTTATTAAGGTTAAAAAAGCCTACAAAGATAAGAAACATTTTGCGAAGCCGCAAAATGTTTTTTATCTCAATTACGAATTACGAATTACGAATTAAGGCGTGCTCTGCACGTATATGATGCTTTTATACAAATAAATTCCTAATTCCTAATTTCTAATTCCTAATTGTATTTAGTCCTCAAAGTCGCCCAGGGCCGCGTTGTAGGGCTTGAGGATGCCGCGCTTCGAGTTGCGGACGAATTTCACTATCTCGTCCCTTTCGGGCGAACGCGGAATGGTGTCCTCGATTATGTCGCATGCGCGTCCGTAGCCGTATCCGCTCTGGAAAAGTATGCGGAAAATCTCCTGTATCTCGTTGATCTTTTCGGGGCTGAAATTCCTGCGCCTCAGTCCGATGAAGTTGGCGCCCACGAACGAAAGCGGGTAGCGTGCAGCCTTCACATAGGGGGGGACGTCCTTGCCCACCAGGGAACCGCCGCTGACCATGGCGTGCGCGCCGATCCTGACGAACTGGTGGACAGCCGAGTGCCCGGAAATGATAGCCCAGTCGCCGACCTCGACTTCGCCTCCCAGCAGCACGCTGTTGACGATCACGCAGTGGCTTCCCACGACGCAGTCGTGCGCGATGTGGGCGCATGACATTATCAGGTTGTAGCTGCCGATCAGGGTCTTGCCTTTGGCCGCCGTGCCGCGGTTGATGGTCGCCCCTTCGCGCACGGTGTTGTAGTCGCCCATTTCGACGGTCGAGTATTCGCCCTTGAACTTGAGGTCCTGCGGAACGCCCGCGATGACGGCTCCCGGATGTATCCTGCATCCCTTGCCCATGCGCGTCCCGTCGAGAACGACGGCGTGGGGACCTATCCAGCAGTCGTCGCCGATGACCGTGTCGCCCGCGACGTATGCAAACGGTTCAACCACTACGTTCCTGCCGATTTTCGCGTCGGGATGTACGTAGGCCTGTGTGCTTATCATATCTTTACTCATTTCTTTTACCGCTGGGGGTTACCTGTGCCATGAGGCTCGCTTCGCAGGCCAGACGGTCGCCGACGAACGCTTTCGCATCCATTACGACTATACCGCGGCGGATGGGTTCTGTAAGCTGCAGTTCGAACTGCAGCGTGTCCCCCGGAACGACCTTGCTCTTAAAGCGAACGTTGTCTATCTTCAAAAAGTATGTGGAGTAGTAATAATTCGGATCCATTCCGTGCAGGGCGAGGATGCCGCCGCACTGCGCCATCGCCTCGACGATCAGTACGCCCGGCATTACGGGCTCTTCGGGGAAGTGTCCCGTGAAGAAGGGCTCGTTCATCGTAACGTTCTTGATTCCGGCGATGCTCTGTTCGTCGATGTGGATGATCTTGTCGACCAGCAGGAACGGCGGGCGGTGGGGAAGCCTCTGCCTGATGGCGTTTATGTCGAATATGGGTTCGTCGTTGGGATTGTAGCGGTAGAGAGGTTTCACACCCTCCTTGCGCATCTGCTTGCGCAGCATTTTGACCGTTTCGGTGTTGGCGAAGTGTCCGGGGCGCGTCGCCATGATCTTGCCCTTGATGCGCACGCCCATCAGCGCGAAATCGCCCAGGACGTCGAGCAGCTTGTGTCGCGCGGGTTCGTTGGGGAAACGCAGGTTCACGTTGTTGATATAGCCCTCCTCGACCTTTATGCCCGGTTTGTTGAAAATTTTGCGCAGGCGTTCGAGCTCCTCTTCCGAAGCGGGCTTCTCGACCACGACTATGGCGTTGTCGATGTCGCCGCCCTTTATCAGGTTGTGCCTGAAAAGCGGTTCGAGCTCGTGCAGGAAGACGAAAGTGCGGCACGGGGCGATCTTTTCGCGGAAGCTGTCCCTGGCGCTGTCGAAAACCGAGTATTGGTTGCCCAGCACCTTGCTGTTGTAGTCGATATGCACCGAAACGCTGAAATGGTCGTCCGGATAGAGGTCGATCTCGACGTCCTTATCCTCCAGGGTGTAGGATATCCTGTCGGTAACCTGGTAGTATTTGATCTCGGCCTCCTGCTCAGCGAGGCCGGTTTTGTCTATCGCGGCGGCATATTCCCTGGCCGATCCGTCCATAATGGGGACTTCGGGGCCGTCGATCTCGATCATGGCGTTGTCGACGCCCATCGTCCACAGCGCGGCGAGGATATGCTCGACCGTGCTTACGGTGGCCCCGCCCTTTTCGAGCGTGGTGTTGCGCGAGGTGTCGGAGACGAAATCCGCCAGCGCGGGAATTTCGGGCTGGCCTTCTATATCGGTGCGTTTGAACTTTATGCCGTGGTTCTCTTCTGCCGGACAAACTTTCATTTCTACCGCAACTCCGGTGTGGAGTCCTCTTCCCGTGAAAGTTATAGGAGCTTTTAACGTCTTCTGTTTATTCGACATGGGGGTTTGCTTAAAATGAAATTCGGACACAAAGGTAGGAAAAATTTACTAATCCGGATGATTAGGCGCCGAAATTTACCTTGTCTGCCGTATCTGTCGGTAAATTAAACGGTTGGCGCCCGGATAAAATTGTCCGGACCATGTGAAAAATGCCGCCCGCATTGTTTTGGACGGAACCCCGGGAATTTTTGTCCGGCTTTCGGGATTCCCTTCTACTTGGGACAGTTTCGGTTTTTTATGCGGCCGCCGGAAAATTTAAATAGGAAAGTTTTATCAAAAATGTTATTTTTGCGTAGATTTTAACAAACAAGGATGGCAGAGAACAATCCGGCCGCGGGCAAACGGCCGCAGGCAACGCAAAAACGACCGCAAAGACTCAATCTTCCCTTTACGAAAAGGAAGCGGGACGCCGGCTCATGGGTGTACGACCACCGCGCCGGGCTCTGCGCGATGTTCATAGTCTATCTCGTGCTGGCCATCGCGTTCGTCGGGTCGAAGGTGCTGGTGCGCGCTCCGAAAAGGCACGCGAGCATCGTCGTCGATATCCGCACGATCGAGGAGCTGAAGAAGGAGAAAGAGCGCCTCGAACGCGAGGTGAAGATACGCCAGCACCAGAGCGCGCAGGCCGACGACGCCTATATCCGCAACGTCCTCTCCAACGAGAACGCCGAGCTGCGCGACGACCGCAACACCAATATGTCGAACCTTCGCAGCCGCGCCGACAACCTCGACGGCAAGATGCGCTCGAACCGCGACGCCTGGGATCAGGGAATGCGCGAGATCGAGGCGATGAAGAACAACCGCAGCGACGGCACCGGCAACGTCAACAACGACACCAAGGCCAAAGGCCGCGTGCTGGTTTCATTCTCGCTGGCCAATCCCACCCGTTATTCCGCCGATCTGGTCGTTCCCGGCTACCGCTGCGAACGGGGCGGCGAGGTGGTCGTTACGATCGTCGTCAACCGCAGCGGGGACGTGGTTTCGGCGGCGGTCGACCGTTCGCTGTCGGATAACGACGCCTGCATGCACTCGACGGCGCTGGACGCCGCGCGGCGTTCGCGCTTCAATCTCGACTCTTCGGCGCCCGAGCGACAGACGGGAACCATAACTTATATGTTCGTCCCGCAATAATCCTGCTTTGCCTATGAATATCCCGGTTACCCTGATGATGCTGGTAGGTTCGGTGCTGTTGTTCATCAGCGTCTTCGCAAGCAAGGCGGGTTCGCGTTTCGGGATACCCTCGCTGCTGCTCTTTCTGGCGGTGGGTATGCTTTTCGGCAGCGACGGGCTGGGCATACCGTTCGACAACGCGCACGCCGCCCAGACCATCGGCACCATCGCGCTGAGCATCATCCTGTTCACGGGCGGGATGGAAACCAAGTATTCCGATATCAGGCCCATTGCCGCACCCGGGATAGTTCTTGCCACGCTGGGCGTGCTTATGACCGCCCTGCTGACCGGAGGCTTCATATATCTGATAAGCAACTGGTTCAGTTTCAAACTGACATTTCTCGAATCCCTGCTGATGGCGTCGGTGATGTCGTCGACCGATTCGGCGTCGGTCTTCTCGATACTCCGCTCGAAAAAGCAGGGACTGAGCCAGAACCTGCGCCCGCTGCTCGAACTCGAGAGCGGGAGCAACGACCCGATGGCCTACATACTGACGATCATGCTCCTTGGCATGATAGGCGAGGGCGCCAACCCTATCTGGTGGCACGCCGTCGGGACTTTCGCGATGCAGATGTCGATAGGCGCCGCGGCCGGGTACCTTTTGGGCAAAATAATGGTGTGGATAATCAACCGCATCGACATGAACAACTCGTCGCTCTACGGCATAATGCTGCTGGCGCTCGTCTTCTTCATCTTCGCCGTTACCGACACGCTCCACGGCAACGGCTACCTCGCGGTCTACATCGGAGGCCTCGTGCTGGGCAACAGCAAGATAGTCTACAAAAAGTCGATGACCAATTTCATGGACGGCTTCACATGGCTTTTCCAGATAGGGATGTTCCTCGCGCTGGGGCTGCTGGTCAGTCCGCGCGCGCTGCTGTCGTTCGAAACCGCCTTGACCGGCCTTCTGGTGGGGGTTTTCATGATCCTCTTCGCCCGTCCGGTAGCGGTGCTGGCCTGCATGGCTCCATTCCGCAAATTCACCCTGAAGGCGAGGGCTTATGTCAGCTGGGTGGGGCTGAGGGGGGCTGTGCCCATAATCTTCGCGACGCTGCCGCTGGTCGCGGTGGCCGACGGGTTCAACCCGGACGTGGCCAAACTCATTTTCAACGTCGTGTTCTTCATCACGCTGCTTTCGCTCGTGATACAGGGCTCGACCGTCAGCTGGATGGCTAAGATACTGGGCCTTGCGCGTGAACTGCCCGAGGATAATTTCGGCATCGACCTGCCGGACAAGATCAAATCGGCCCTGTCCGAGATCGAGGTGCGCGAGGCTTTCCTTGCCAAAGGCGAGTTGCTGAAGGATATTTCGCTGCCTCCCAACACGCTGGTGGTGATGGTGAAACGGCACGAGGATTATTTCGTACCCACAGGCGGCACCGAGCTGAAACTGGGCGACAAGCTGCTGGTGCTGACCGACAACGACGTCGAGCTGAAGCAGGAGCTCGAACAGCTCGGCATCGAGTCCGAACAGGATTAATTCGTAATTCCTAATTATTTTGCGCAGGCGCGCAAAATTTCAGCCGCTTTTTTGCCGTCGACGTTGCCGCCTTCGCCGAAGGCAACCCCGCGCTCCGTGAAACGGCGTTCGATCTCCCGGATGGTATCTTCGCCCACATTGAGTTCGCAAAGGCGCGTGGCGAGCCCCAGCGAACGGAAGAAATCTTCGGTCTTCACTATGGCGAGTTCGGCGCGGTCGTCGTCCGGACCTTCGTAAATTCCCCACACGCGCTCGCCGTACTGGAGTATCTTCGACATTTTCTGCTCTTTGAACGCCCGCATCATGGCCGGAAGAACTATCGCAAGCGTCTGCCCGTGCGAGATGCCGTGCAGCGCGGTAAGTTCGTGCCCGATCTGGTGTGTGGCCCAGTCCTGCGTTACGCCCATCGCGATGAAGCCGTTGAGGGCCATCGTGGCCGAAAGCATGAAGTCGGCCATGGCGTCGTAGTCGCGCTGGTTGCGGTGTATGCGGGGCGTCACCTCGATCAGCGTGTCTAGGATGCCCTCGGCCCAGCGGTCCATCAGCGGCGACTGCCCGGCGGAGGTCAGGTACTGCTCCATAACGTGCACGAAGGTGTCGCAGATGCCGTAGGCGACCTGCTCCTTCGGAAGCGAGTAGGTGGTTTCGGGGTCGAGGATCGAAAATTCGGGATAGGAACTATAAAAGGCAAACTTCTCTCCCGTAGCTTCATTCGATATGACCGCCCCCCGGTTCATTTCGGAACCAGTCGCCGGAAGCGTCATTACGGTCGCGAAAGGGAGTATCTCGCCGATCTTGTTTTCGTTCAGCACGAGTTCCCACGCGTCGGCGGCGTTGCGGATGCCCGAGGCGATGAGTTTGGTCCCGTCGGCGACCGACCCGCCGCCCACGGCCAGCAGGAAGTCGATGTCGTTCTCCTTGCCGAGCGCGATGGCGCGGCGCAGCGTTTCGACTTTCGGATTGGGTTCGATCCCCCAGAATTCGATGAAGTCGCGTCCGGCGAGCGCTTTGGCGACCTGGTCGTAAACCCCGTTCTTTTTCACGCTGCCGCCGCCGAAGGTTATCATCAGGCGGGCGTCCGGTGGTATCTCCCCGGCCAGCCGGGCGATCGTGCCCTTGCCGAAAATCAGTTTTGTCGTGTTCCTGAATGTGAAATTTCTCATGACTTTCATTATCTTTGTGTTATCACAAAGGTATTGAAATTATGTATATAAAGAATCTCCCCGCCTCGACGATTTATAAAGGCATCTACGTGCTGCTGTGCGCGGCGGCGCTCATCATCGATTTCGGGATTCCGGAGGGGCGGATGAAGTGGCATATCCTGAATTACTACACGGTCCTGAGCAACATTGCCTGCCTGGTCTTTTACGCGCTGGCTTTTGCGGCCTCCGTGAGGGCGTGGGGCAGGGGGGAGAAGACTTTTTCGTATGCTCCGCGCGCCGAAGGGGCTTTCGTTTTCTGCATCTCCGTGACGGGACTCGTCTACCACTTCATGCTCGCGCCGACCGCGGGCGGCGATTTCTTTTCGTTCAAAAATATGGTGCTGCATTACGCCGGCCCCGCGATGGTCGTGCTCGGCTGGCTGCTCTTCAGTCCGAAGGGGCGTTTCTGCAAATGGGACCCGCTGAAATGGCTCTTGATTCCGCTCTCGTATTTCGCCTATATCCTTGTCCGTTCGACGTTCGCGGGGGGCATAGGCGGCAGCGGCAGCCGTTTCCCCTACGATTTCATCGATCCGGCGGTGCAGGGAGGCTGGGACAAAATGTTCTGGGGAGTCCTCGAGATCGCGGTCGCGATGGCCGCCCTGGGATACATTATCTATATTATCGACTGGCTACTGGCGAAGAGGAGTAAAAATAAAAGAGAAAAAGCTCCCTGTTGAGAGAGCCTTTCCGCTTTATCGCGCATCTGCCGCCTTGTCCTTTTCCGATGTCAGGATCGTGACCGGAAGCCCCACGTAAACCAGTTTCACGAGTTCCAGCAGGTCCTCGTTCCTCAGCCGGACGCACCCCTCGGTGGCCCGCGTGCCTATCGACTCCGGGGCGTGGGTGCCGTGGATGCCGATACCCTTGTAGGGAGGAGTCAGCAGGCGGATGAAATGCGAACCGTAGGCCCCTTTGATCTCGCCTTTGCCGTCGCGGAAATCGTGCGTCCAGGCCGAGGCGTCCTGTATCTGCTGCACCTCGAAATTGCCTTCCGGGGTTTTGTTGTCGCCCGCTTTTTTCTTGTCGCCGAGGTTGCGGCCCATCGCCACGGGGTATTCGGCGATGCGGTTCCCGCCCTGCCCGAAGACCGACAGGGTCATCGTTTCTTTGGAGATGACGATGTATTCCGCTTCGCGTTCGCGCGCCTCCTGCGCGGCCGACGGCAGGCAGAAAGCGAGCGCTAAAAGTGCCGGAAACAGTTTTTTCATCCTCTAAAACACAAATCTGGCAACGATCGGGTAGTGGTCCGAAACGTATGGCACACCCCAGTTCTCCGTAACCGTTCTGAAACTTTCCGGAGCCGCGTTGCGGTAGAAAATATAGTCTATCACGATGCTGTTGGGGGCGCTGCCGAAACCGTTGAACGTGCCCAGTTTGTCGGTTTGGGGCGCATTGTCGCGCGCCGATCCGAACTGCGAGAAGAGCGGCTGCACCGCTTCGTCCTGCGGCGCGGCGTTGAAATCGCCCGTGATAAAGACAGGGGTGTTCCTGTCAGGTTTGCCGTACGCCTTGCCGTAGAGGGGCGGATTTTCGGTGATCTCGTCGATCCTGCGCACAAGCAGTTTGATGCCCTCTTTCCTTGCCGTCTGTCCCATATGGTCGAGGTGGGTGTTGAACATAAAGAACTTGCGGCCGGAACCTTTTTCCATCAGGTAAACCCATGTCGCCGTGCGGTTGCAGGCGGCGTCCCAGCCGCGCGAAACCTCGTCGGGAGTTTCGCTGAGCCAGAAACTGCCCGCGTCTAAAAGGTCGTATCGCTCGCTGTCGTATAATATCGTCATGATCTCGCCGCCCTGTGCGCCGTCGTCGCGCCCCACGCCCACCTGGCCGTACTGCGGAAGCTGCTCGGCGAGATAGGCGTTCTGTCCGGCGAGAGCCTCCTGGAGTCCTATGATGTCCGGCTTCAGCTCGGAGATCATTTTCACGGCAGCCCCCTTGCGGTTTTCCCATATGTCATTCCCGTCGGTGGTATTCGCGTACCTGACGTTGAACGACATGACCGTTACCGGCGATTTCTCAGCTGTCCGGCCTCCGCACGAGGCGAGGGCGATACAGATCAGAATAAACAATGCCTTTCTCATTAATCCCTAATTCCTAATTTTTAATACTCGTCCCACGCCTTGATCTTGATGTCGCCGGGGGTGAGGCGGCAGAAAGCGTTGATGAACGCCGAGGCGAGCCGGGCGTTGGTTATGAGCGGGACGTTGAAGTCGATGGCCGAGCGGCGGATGGTGTAGTCGTTGTTGAGCTCCTGCGCCGAGAGGTTCTTGGGGATGTTTATCACCAGGTCGATCTTCTTCTCCCTGATATAGTCCAGCGTGTTGGGCTTTTCGGGAGAGTCGGGCCAGTGCAGTACCTCGGCTGTAACACCGTTCTGGGCGAGGAAGTCGGCCGTGCCTTTGGTCGCGTAGATGTTGTAGCCCTTATCCTGAAGTGCGGCCGCGGCGCTTATCATGTCGGTTTTCGAGCGCGAATCGCCGGTCGAGAGCAGCACGTTCTTTTTCGGGATGGCGTAGCCCACCGATATCATCGACTTGAGGATCGCTTCCGGGAAGTCGTCGCCCAGGCAGCCCACCTCGCCCGTCGAGGCCATTTCGACGCCCAGCACCGGGTCGGCTTTCTGCAGGCGCGAGAACGAGAACTGCGGAGCCTTGATCCCCACGTAGTCGAGCTCGAACAACGATTTGTGAGGTATCTCCACCGGTATGTCGAGCATGACCTTTGTGGCGATTTCTATGAAGTTGACTTTCAGTACTTTCGACACGAAGGGGAACGAACGCGACGCGCGCAGGTTGCACTCGATGACCTTGATCTCGTTGTTCTTGGCCATCAGCTGCATGTTGAACGGCCCCGTTATTTCGAGTCCCTGCGCCACCTGCCGCGCGATCTTTTTGACGCGGCGCATGGTTTCGACGTACATTTTCTGCGGCGGGAATACCATCGTGGCGTCGCCCGAGTGGACCCCGGCGAATTCCACATGTTCGCTCATCGCGTAGATCAGCACCTCTCCGTCCTTCGCGACGGCGTCTATTTCAATTTCTTTGGCGTGTTCGAGGTATTCCGTCACGACCACCGGGTGCTGTTTCGACACGTTGGTCGCCAGCGTCAGGAAGTGTTCCAGCTCGCCGCGGTTCGACACGACGTTCATGGCCGCGCCGCTCAGCACGTACGAGGGGCGTATCAGCAGCGGGAAACCCACCTCGTCGGCGAAGCGGTAGATGTCGTCGAGCGACGAGAGCTCCTTCCACCTCGGCTGGTCGATGCCCAGCTCGTCGCACATCGACGAAAATTTGTGGCGGTCCTCGGCGCGGTCGATATTCCTGGCCGAAGTTCCCACAAGGGGAACGCCCGCCGCGTCGATCCTGAGCGCCAGGTTGTTGGGTATCTGTCCGCCCATCGAAACGACGACCCCTTTCGGAGCCTCCAGGTCGGTGATGTCCAACACCCTTTCGAGCGAAAGTTCGTCGAAATAGAGCCTGTCCGACATATCGTAGTCCGTAGATACGGTTTCCGGGTTGTAGTTTATCATTATGGAGCGCAGGCCGTTCTTGCGGATGGTGTTGGCCGCGTTGACCGAACACCAGTCGAATTCGACCGAGCTTCCGATGCGGTACGCGCCCGAGCCGAGAACGATCACGCTCTTGCCGTCCTGCGGGAAATCGACATCGTGCTGGGTGCCGTTGTATGTGACGTACAGGTAGTTGGTCTGCGCGGGATATTCGGCCGCGAGGGTGTCGATCTGTTTGATGACCGGCGTGATGCCCCTGCGCTTGCGGTCGGCGCGCACTGCACCCATTTCGCGTTCCATGTCCGTGTCGCGCGATTTGAACACCTCGCGGGCGATCTGGAAGTCCGAGAAACCGCGCTGTTTTGCCTCCAGAAGGAGCGCGTCGGGCACATCCATTATCTTGTCGAATTTACCCAGTTCGTTGTCTATGCGGATTATATTCTGTAGTTTGTGCAGGAACCAGCGGTCGATCTTTGTCAGTTCGAATATCCTGTCGACCGAGTAGCCACGTTTCAGCGCGATGGCAAGCTGGTAGATGCGTTTGTCGGTCGGGTGGCTCAGCGCCTCGTCGAGGTCGTCGACCTCGAGCTCCTTGTTGGCGACAAAACCGTGCATCCCCTGGCCGATCATGCGCAGGCCCTTCTGGATACACTCCTCGAAGTTGCGCCCGATCGCCATGATCTCGCCGACTGACTTCATGCTGCTGCCGAGTTCCCGCGAAACGCCTTTGAACTTACCCAGGTCCCAGCGCGGGATCTTGCAAACCACGTAGTCCAGCGCGGGTTCGAAGCATGCGGTGGTCGATTTCGTGACAGAGTTTTTCAGTTCGTGCAGTCCGTAACCAAGCCCGAGCTTCGCGGCCACGAACGCCAGGGGATAACCCGTGGCTTTCGACGCGAGGGCCGACGAACGCGAAAGGCGCGCGTTGACCTCTATCACGACGTAATCCTCGCTGTCGGGGTCGAGCGCGTACTGCACGTTGCATTCACCCACGATACCCACGTGGCGGATGATGCGGATGGCCAGTTGGCGCAGCTTGTGGTATTCGGTGTTGTTGAGCGTCTGAGAGGGGGCGACAACGATACTCTCGCCGGTGTGGATCCCCAGCGGGTCGAAGTTCTCCATGTTGCAGACAGTGATGCAGTTGTCATATCGGTCGCGCACCACTTCGTACTCGATCTCCTTCCACCCCTTGAGCGATTTCTCGATCAGTATCTGGGGCGAATATGTGAACGCCTTG
>JAVBVG010000087.1:0-5176 GCA_031554415.1 Rikenellaceae bacterium
ATCCACCGCCGTGCGGCTCATGCGCAGGATGACGGGGCCTTCCAGTCCGCGCCGCGAGAACTCTATCTCGCCGAATTCGTCCGCCTCGACCTTTCCGTCGACTACCAGTTCCGCGTTTATGTTCTTGAGGCGCAGCCCGTCCAGGTCGGCCATCTTCGGATGGGTGCTTCGGAGCGCCACGAGCGACGGGCGCACCGGAACGATATGGTGCCCGACGTTATGGGCAAGTTTGTAGCCGTCGCCTGTCGAACCCGTAGCGGGATACGATGCTCCGCCCGTGGTCAGCAGAACGTTGCGGGCCTCGGCCTTGCGGCGGAAACCGCGCTTGTTGGTGTAGGTTACGCCGTAGACCCTGCCCCCGGCCGTGAGTATCTCCTCGACTTTCGTATTCAGCATCACGACCACGCCGAAATCGTGGCACCACCAGCGCAGCGCGTCGGATATTTCGAATGCCTTGCCGCTCTTCGGGAAGACGCGCCTGCCCTGCTCGACTTCAAGTTTCACCCCCTGTTTCTGGAAGAAGCCGCATGTCGCGTTGACGCCGAAGAACCGGAGCGACGGGGCGAAAAAATCGGCGTTGGCGCGTACTTTAGACAGGAATTCCTCCGGTTCGCATTTATTCGTAAGGTTGCAGCGCCCCTTGCCCGTGATGTTGACCTTTCGGGCGGTCTTCTCCATCTTCTCGATGAGCAGCACCGATTTCCCGTCGCGCGCGGCGGTTCCGGCTGCCATAAGTCCGGCCGCGCCGCCTCCTATCACCACCAGGTCGTAAACTTTTTCTTCGGGCGTCCTGTCCTGTATCTCTTCCATTCGGGGTATCGTCATTTAAGTCACAAAGATATCAATAAAACCGCTTCTTTCATTTTTCATCTTTCATTTTTCATTATCTTTGACGCCGGATATTTAAGAAAAATGATGTTATGCTGAGTCGCAGGTTGTTGAGGATTAAGGTTATCAAGGCGCTGTACGCCCATTTCCAGACGGAGGGGGATTCCGTGAAGACCGCGCGCAAGAACCTGCGCTTCTCCATCGACAAGGCCTACGATCTCTATTTCCAGATGCTGTGGCTCATAGTCGAGGTTCGCCGGTACGCCGAGGAGCGCATCGAGATCGGACGCCGCAAGCACCTGCCCACCCCCGAAGAGAAGAACCCCAATCTGAAATTCGTCGGGAACGAGCTCATCCGCCGCATCGAGGAGAGCGACGCCGTGGTCGGATACCTCAAAAAGAAGTCGCTCGGCTGGTCGAACTATCCTGAACTCATCAAGGAGCTCTACAACCTGCTGGTCGGGAGCGCGTACTATAAAAAATATATGGAGTCGCCGCAGGGTAACCTCAAAGAGGATACGGAACTCGTGCG
Source organism: Rikenellaceae bacterium (assembly GCA_031554415.1). Taxonomy (GTDB): domain Bacteria; phylum Bacteroidota; class Bacteroidia; order Bacteroidales; family Rikenellaceae; genus UBA940. The sequence goes on from JAVBVG010000087.1 coordinate 1,361, forward strand.
CGATTTCTACTCGTCGCCCGCGCTGGAGGAGAACGAACTGCTGGAATCGGTGCTCGAGGAGCAGTCCATTCTGTGGAACGACGACCTGGGCTTCGCAATCATAATGGTGGTCCGCACGCTCGAAAAAATACGCGAGGGGCAGAGCGACATTCCCGTGCTGGAGGAGTTCAAAAGCCCCGACGATCCCGAGTTCGCCGACAGGCTCTTTGTCGAGGCGGCGGACGGCTACCAGGAGAACCTGCGCTATGTCGAGAAGTTCACCCAGAACTGGGACGTCGAACGCATCGCTTTCATGGACAATCTGATAATGACCACCGCCATCGCCGAACTGGCCGCCTTTCCCGAGATCCCGGTCAAGGTGACGCTCGACGAATACATCGAGATAGCGAAATATTACAGCACCCCGGGCAGCAACCTGTTCATCAACGGCATCCTCGACCGCGTCGCCGAAACGCTCGCCGAGGAGGGGCGCATAAGCAAAGAGGGCAGAGGGCTGGTTTAAGTGAAGAGTGAAAAGTGAAATGAATGGCTATCGTCATTGCGAGCGCAGCGCGGCAATCCAAGTGAAAAAAAGTGGATTTGCAACGATTTTTCACACGGCTGTAAGCCGTGCGCTACTCTTCACTCTTCACTCTTCGCTCTTCACTCTTTTAGTAGCTTGCGGCGGTCCGCAGGCGACTAAAACTGCGGGCGGCGAGAAATCGGTGTTCGACATTTCGCCCGAAAAACTTCAGAGCAGGACCGACACCACCGTCTGGATCGGGAAACTGAAGGCCGGAGAAATCGTGCAGTACGACGCATGGCTGCGCAATACGGGGGAGGCTCCCCTCGTTATCGTCAAGGTCGAGACCTCGTGCGGATGCACCTCGGCCGAGTACGAGCGCAAACCCATACCGCCGGGCGGAAAGGGGCATTTCTCGTTCCGCTACGACAGCCGCGGGATGTGGGGCATGCAGTTGAAGATGATCGACATATACACCTCGGCCGCCCCGAAACCGTTCGTGCTCTATGTGCAGGCGCAGGTCGAGAACGACGATTTTTTATAGGAAACCGAAAAAAAAAGGATATCTTTGTAAGGTTCAGGGAAATTCTAACTATTAAAATAAAAAATTATGTTTACTCCATTGGTAATAATGCTTCAGGAGGCCGCTCCGAAGAACAACAGTTGGATGATGATAGGGATGATGGTCCTGATCTTCGTCGTGATGTGGCTTTTCATGATCCGTCCGCAGCAGAAACAGCAGAAGGAACTCAAGAATTTCCGCGACTCGCTCGAAAAAGGCAACCGCGTCGTCACGGCCGGCGGCATCCACGGCGTCATCAAGGAGGTAAAACCCGCCACCGTCGTGCTCGAGATCGGCAAGGGCGTCGATATCGAAGTCGACAAGGGTATGATCATGCGCGCCCCCGAACAGAAATAAAAGCCGCTCTATTTTTAAAGGAACGCACTCCGCAACGGGTGCGTTTTTTTAGAGCTCCATTTATGGGAAATGACTATCTTTGTATGATATCAAAGCAAGTTGCCATGAATCCTATCGAACGCTACGGCGCTGTAATAGAAGAGTATATTTCGTCGGCGGAGTTCCCGGCTTATCCCGAAAAACTCTACGATCCGATCCGTTATTCGCTCGCCGAAGGGGGCAAACGCCTGCGGCCGATGTTCGTGCTGATGGCCTGCGGGCTCTTCCGCGACGACGTTTCGGGAAGCCTTCCCGCCGCCGCCGCCATCGAGATGTTCCACACCTTCACCCTTTTGCACGACGACATCATGGACAACGCCCCGCTGAGGCGCGGACACCCCTCGGTGTGGAGCAAATGGAACTCCAATGTTGCGATACTTTCGGGCGATTCGATGATGATATACTCGTGCCTCGAACTTGCGAAAACGCGTCCGGAGCTCTTGTCCGACATGTTCGGGTATTTCGGCGAGGCCGCCGTAAAGGTTTGCGAGGGTCAGCAGTACGACATGGATTTCGAGGGGCGCGGCGACGTGACCCTTCCCGAACATATCGCCATGATCGAACTCAAGACTTCCGCCCTGTTCGTGGGCGCTGTTTCGATGGGCGCGGTCGTCGGCGGAGCGTCCGGGGACGATATAAAGCACCTGCGGGATTTCGCCCTCGAGTTCGGCGTGGCATTCCAGATGCAGGACGATCTGCTCGACAGCTACGGCGACGAACGTCTGGGCAAAACCGTCGGCGGCGACATCCTCGAGGGGAAAAAGACCTTTCTGAAGATGGCTGCGATGGCCGCTGCCGATCCCGACGACCGTACCGAGCTGGAGATGATACACAAGGATATACGCTATCCGCCCGAGGAGAAGATCCGACGGGTGCGGCAGATATACGACCGTTACGGGGTGAAGCGTGCGGCGGAGGATGAGATAGGCCGCCGTTTCGCGGTCGCCGCCGAGTCGCTCGGCAAACTTTCCGCTCCGGCTGAACGCATCGCCGCATTCAGGAAGTTCGCCCTCGGGCTTTTGGGAAGAACAAAATGATCCAGCGCAAGGACATAGAGATAATGGCGCCGGTCGGCTCTTACGAGTCGCTGATGGCTGCGATGGCCGCGGGGGCCGATTCCGTCTATTTCGGGGTGGAGGGGCTCAATATGCGCGCCCGTTCGTCGGCCAATTTCACGCTCGACGACCTCGCCGAGATCGTCCGCCGGGCACGCAAACGTGGCGTTAAAACCTACCTGACGGTCAACACGGTCATCTACGACGGCGAGGTGGCGCTGATGAAGCGGATCGTCGACCGCGCCGTGAAAGAGGGCGTCGACGCGGTGATCGCCTCCGACCAGTCGGCCATACTTTACGCCCGCGAGGCCGGGATGGAGGTGCATATCTCGACCCAGTTGAACGTTTCCAACACCGACACGCTGAAGTTCTACGCGCAGTGGGCCGACGTGGTGGTTCTGGCGCGCGAACTGTCGCTGGAACAGGTCGCCCATATACATTCGGAGATCGGGCGGCAGGATATACGCGGTCCGCGCGGAGAACTCGTCAAGATCGAGATGTTCGCCCACGGCGCGCTGTGCATGGCGGTGTCGGGGAAATGCTACCTGAGCCTCCACGAAAGCGGCGACTCGGCCAACCGGGGCGCCTGCCGCCAGATATGCCGCCGGGGCTACGAACTGCGCGACCGCGAAACCGGCGACGAAATAGTCGTGGAGGACCGCTGGCTGCTTTCGCCCAAAGACCTCTGCACCCTGCCGTTCCTCGACCGTTTCATCGAAGCCGGGGTGCGGGTGCTGAAGATCGAGGGGAGGGCGCGTTCGGCCGAATACGTGAAGCGCGTCGTCGAGGTTTACGACCAGACCGTGGGGGCGATCGCCGGCGGGACTTTCTCGGAAGAGAGGGTTACGGGGTGGACGGAACGCCTCGCCGAAGTATTCAACCGCGGTTTCTGGGGCGGTTATTACCTCGGCAAACCGGTGCCCGAGCTGAGCCGGAATTACGGCACGTCGGCCACCCGGCGCAAGGTCTACGTGGGCAAAGTGACCAATTTTTTCAAAAAAATATCGGTCGCCGAGATACTCGTAGAGGCATCTCCGCTGGAATCGGGCAGCGACGTCGTGGTAACGGGGGAAACGACGGGTGCGGCGGAAATTCCCGCCGTCGAGGTCTTCGTGGCCGACAAACCGGCCGACCTCGCACCGCAGGGGATTTACTGCTCGATAAAAACGCCCGTCGCGCTCCGCCGCGGCGACAAACTCTACAAGATAGTGAAGAGTGAAGAGTGAAGAGTGAAGAGTGAAGAGTGAAGAGTGAAGAGTGAAGAGTGAAGAGTGAAGAGTGAAGAGTGAAGAGTGAAGAGT
>JAVBVG010000070.1:0-2725 GCA_031554415.1 Rikenellaceae bacterium
CCATGTGGCTTTTTTCCAGAGGTATTCAAGCGGGCCCTGGCTGTGGCGGCGCAGCCAGAGCACCGCAAAGGTGTATTGAACCGCGAATATTGCAAGAGCTATGCCGAGCGAAGCCGTGCTGCCGAGTTTTTCACCCAGCCCGAGTCCCCAGTTGAAGAATATGGCGCTGCCCAGCAGCGACTGCGTGATGTACATCGTAAGACTCATGCGGCCGTAGGGAGCTATCTTCATAAGACACCCCTGCAGGCGGGTGCGGTAGAAAAGCACCACGATCGTCCCGACGAGGAAGACCATGAACGCCAGTTTGTGCCACGCCGCAAGCGTCTGTCCCAGGTAGAACACCACCCCCTTGTTCTGTATGTAGTCGGGGATCATCCCGGCAAGCCCTTTAAACGGGAAAAAACAGAGCAGACCTATCACGGCGGCCTTCATCCAGAAACGGATGTTCTTTTCCGTTCCGGCGAAAAGGCTACGGCGGCCTATGAGCATCCCCACCATCATCAGCGCGGGAGCCTGCAGCATCCGCCCGTAGTCGCGCGCCCACAACAGGCTGAACATCTGCCCCTCCCAAAGATTAGCCTTGATCGATTCCAAGAAATTTCCCGCCTGGAGCGTGTCCATATCGGCCTGCCACCAGGGCGTAAACGCGGGAGCCGGCATCGGGTCGAAGTTCTGCGGGTTGGCCAGGGCGGCTATGATGTTGGCGATGAAATCGGGCTGGAGCAGCATGATCCCCGCGATCCACAGCACCGCTTTGTCGGGCATCCTGGCCACTATCGGCAGGGCAAGCCCCGTCAGCGCGAAGAGCACCAGCACCTCGCCCGGAAAGAAAGCCGCGTTGATGTTGCCCCATATAAAGAGGAGCACGAGCCTCCAGACGAACCTCGGCCGGAAATCTTTTCCGAGCCGGCGCTGGCTGTCGTCCTGCAAAAAGAACGTCAGCCCGAACAGCAGGGCGAACATGGCATAGGCTTTGCCGGCAAAAACAAAGAACAGACCGTCCCAGACGGCCTTGTCGGTAAAAACCAGGAAACCGCACGGCGAGGTCTCCGGGAAACGGTAATAGTTGAAGTGTTCGATGCAGTGCAGGAGCAGGATGCCGACTACGGCGATGCCCCTCAGCACGTCCGCCACATCGATGCGGCTGCGTCGTTCCATTGCGTAAGGGTTGAATTTGTAAAAAATCACACAAAAATAACATAATTAATGTGATTTGTTACCTATGAATATAATAGTTTTGGAGTCCGGACTAAAATTACTACTTTTGCAGTCGGTTTCTCCGAAAACGTTCTTTTGAAGTCGAAAACACACAAAATATTAACGCACAAATGAAAAGAGAGAAAAAATTCATCACGTGTGACGGTAACTACGCGGCAGCGCACATCGCTTATATGTTCAGCGAAGTGGCCGCCATATACCCCATCACACCGTCGTCCACCATGGCCGAATACGTCGACGAATGGGCCGCGAACGGACGCCGCAACATCTTCGGCGAAACCGTCAAGGTGGTCGAAATGCAGTCGGAGGCGGGTGCGGCGGGCGCCGTGCACGGCTCGCTCCAGACCGGTGCCCTGACCAGCACCTTCACCGCATCGCAGGGCCTCCTGCTGATGATCCCCAATATGTATAAGATCGCGGGCGAACTGCTCCCGGGCGTGTTCCACGTCTCGGCGCGCGCGCTGGCCGCCTCGTCGCTCTCTATTTTCGGCGACCACCAGGACGTAATGGCCTCGCGCCAGACCGGCTTCGCCATGCTGGCCACTTCGTCCGTACAGGAGGTCATGGACCTCGCGGGTATCGCTCACCTCGCGTCGCTCAAGAGCCGCGTTCCGTTCATGCACTTCTTCGACGGTTTCCGCACCTCGCACGAGATACAGAAGATTGAAATGCTCGAATGCGGCGATCTCGAACCGCTGATGGACCGCACGGCGCTGGCCGAATTCCGCGACAGGGCGCTCAGTCCCTCTTCGCCGGTAACGCGCGGCACGGCGCAGAACTCCGACATCTACTTCCAGAGCAAGGAGGCGGGCAACCGCTTCTGGGACGCCGTGCCCGACATCGTCGCGGAGTACATGAAGGAAATTTCGAAACTCACCGGACGCGAGTACAAGCCGTTCACATACTACGGCGCGCACGATGCCGAGAACATCGTCGTTTCGATGGGCTCGGTCAACGACACGCTGCGCGAAACGGTCGACTACCTCGTCGGAAAGGGACAGAAGGTGGGCATCGTGACGGTACATCTCTACCGCCCGTTCTCGGAAAAATATTTCTTCGACGTGCTGCCCAAGACGGTCAAAAAGGTGTGCGTCCTCGACCGCACCAAAGAGGCCGGCGCACCCGCCGAACCGCTATATCTCGACGTCCAGGATATGTTCTACGGAAAGCCGAACCAGCCCGTGATCGTGGGCGGACGCTACGGACTTTCGTCGAAGGATACCACCCCGGCGCACATGGTAGCCGTGTTCGACAACCTCGCCTCGGCAACCCCGAAAGACCACTTCACCGTGGGTATCGTCGACGACGTGACACACCTGTCGCTGCCGGTGGGCCAGCCTATCGACCTCGAAAGCAAAGGGACGTTCGAAGGCGTCTTCTTCGGGCTCGGCGCCGACGGCACGGTCGGAGCCAACAAGAACTCCATCAAGATCATCGGCGACACCACCGACAAATACTGCCAGGCTTATTTCTCCTACGACAGTAAGAAATCGGGCGGCTACACCGC
>JAVBVG010000061.1:0-3602 GCA_031554415.1 Rikenellaceae bacterium
ACCAGATGGCCTTTGTAGCTTTTTTCGTTGAAAGGCATTGTACGAGTCCCGTTTATAACGTGCAAAGGTAGCTAATCGCGGCGGTTTTTATATCTTTGTTCGGATTAAATAAAATTACCGCTCCCGTCATTGCGAGGAGGCTACGCCGACGAAGCAATCCAGGCAACACGTTTAGATTGCTTCGCTACGCTCGCAATGACGTAAGCGCAAAAGATTATCATTTTCATTTTGGCTGACAACACAACACACGGCTGGCTGCCGACCACCGCGAAGGAGGTGAAGGCGCTCGGATGGGATCATATAGACGTGATCCTCTTCACGGGTGACGCCTATATCGACCATCCGTCGTTCGGAACGGCCGTGATCGGGCGGCTTTTAGAGGCCGAGGGGTACCGCGTTGCGATAGTGCCGCAGCCGAACTGGCGGGACGACCTGCGCGACTTCAAGAAACTGGGCGCGCCGAGGCTTTTTTTCGGCGTTTCGGCGGGGAGCATGGACTCGATGGTCAACCACTACACGGCCAACAAGCGCCTGCGCAGCGACGACGCCTACACGGCAGGCGGCAAGGCGGGTTTCCGTCCCGACTACGCCGCGACGGTCTACACGCGCATCCTGAAACAACTTTTCCCGCACACGCCGGTGGTTCTGGGCGGCATCGAAGCGTCGTTGCGGCGGCTCGCGCATTACGACTACTGGAGCGACGCGCTGAAACCCTCCATTTTAATGGAGAGCGGCGCCGACATAGTTGCCTACGGCATGGGCGACAAGTCTATGCCCGATATCGCCCGCGCGCTTCGCAACGGATTCAACGCCAAGCTGCTGCGCAAACTGCCGCAGGTGGCTTTCGTCGCGGATAAGGCTTACGTCGACAGGCTCGATCCCGAAAAAACTATAACACTTAATTCTTACGAAGAGTGCGTCCGCGACAAGCGGAAATTCGCCGAAAATTTCGTGCGGATCGAAACCGAATCCAACCTTCTGGAGCCGACCCGCACGATAGTAGAACCCACGGGAGATAAGTTCGTCGTGGTCCCCCCCCCCATCCCGTGATGACCTCCGAAGAGCTCGACCGCAGTTTCGACCTGCCATACAAGCGCCTGCCGCATCCGCGCTACAACGGCAAGGGCGACATCCCGGCGTGGGAGATGATAAAAAATTCGGTGAATATCCACCGCGGCTGTTTCGGCGGGTGCAGCTTCTGCACGATCTCGGCGCACCAGGGTAAATTCATCACCTCGCGCAGCGAAAATTCCATACTGAACGAGGTCGAAAAAGTGGCTTCGATGCCCTACTTCAAGGGTTATATCTCCGATTTGGGCGGCCCGTCGGCCAATATGTACGGAATGGGAGGCCGCGACACCGCCAAGTGCGCCGTCTGCCGCCGTCCGTCGTGCCTGTGGCCGCGCCTGTGCCCCAATCTCGACAACAGCCACCGCCGCCTGCTGGAGCTTTACCGCCGGGCCTCACAGGTAAAAGGAGTTAAAAAAGCCTTCGTCGGCAGCGGCATCCGGTATGACCTGTTTGAGCGAGAGGGTGGTTCCCCTCCCGTGGAGGGGTGGCGCGGAGCGCCGGGGTGGTCGGCGAATGAATACTTGAGAGAAATTATCGTCAACCACACTTCCGGCCGCCTGAAAGTCGCCCCGGAGCATACCGAGGATGCCGTCGTGAAACTGATGCGCAAACCCGGTTTCGGGGCATTCGAAAAACTGAACGCCGACTTCCGCCGCATCTGCGACGAGGAGGGGCTGAAATACCAGCTTATCCCCTATTTCATTTCGAGCCATCCCGGCTGTACCGAGGGGGACATGCGCCGTCTGGCCGAAAAGACGCGCCGCCTCGATTTCCGTCTGGAGCAGGTGCAGGACCTCACTCCCACCCCGATGACGCTTTCGTCGGCGATGTTCTGGACCGGGGAAGACCCCTACACCGGCGAAAAGCTCTACGTGGCGCGCGATCAGGACGACAAGCGGCGCCAAAAAAGCTACTTCTTCAAGAAATAGGTTTTGAACATTTTATAATAACTCGCGTTCACAACTTTTCACTCTTCACTCTTCGCTCTTCACTTATTTTAGCCGGATATTTCCTACTTTTACACTCTGACTAAAACCGGCATGGCAAAGACTCCCTACAACCCGCAGCAGCGCAACCGCGAATCATACGAAAAAATGCTCGAAGAGGGCGGGCTCGTTCCACCGCAGGCGGTGGAATTGGAAGAGGCCATCCTCGGGGCGCTGATGCTCGAAAAGGACAGCATCATCGCCGTGCAGGAGTTCCTGACGGCCGATGCGTTCTACAAAGAGGCCCACCGCACCATCTTCACCGCCATCGACCGGCTTTCGGCCGAGCTGAGCCCCGTCGACCTTTTCACCGTAACCGAGAGGCTCAAGCAGGACGGCAACCTGAAAGCCGTGGGCGGATCGCCGTTCCTTGCGGGGCTGACTCAAAAAGTGGGGTCGGCGGCCCACGTCGAGTACCACGCCCGCATCATCGCCCAGAAATATATCCAGCGTGAACTTATCCGCGCCTCGACCGAGATACAGAAGAGATCGTACGACGAGGGCACCGACGTTACGGACCTGATCGACTACGCCGAGAAGGAGATCATGGATATCTCGGAGGGACACATGCAGCGTTCGGTGCAGCCGTCGGCCGACGTCCTGCGCCGCACCATGGCCGCCATCGAGGAGGCGTCGAAGAACGAGGGCGAATTCAACGGGGTCCCGTCGGGATTCACCGCCATTGACCGCGTTACGCTGGGGTGGCAGCCCTCCGACCTTGTGATCGTGGCGGCGCGCCCGTCGATGGGTAAGACGGCCTTCACCCTCTCTATGGCGCGCAACATAGCCGTCGACCACCAGCGCCCGGTCGCGTTCTTCTCGCTCGAAATGAGCGCCACGCAGCTGATGATGCGCCTTATCGTGGCCGAATCGGGACTCGACGCGCGCTCGGTGAAGAGCGGCAAGCTCTCGCCAGAGCAGTGGCGCCACCTCGAGGCGTCGATCAAGCCGTTCCAGAACGCGCCGCTGTACATCGACGACACCCCGGCGCTGTCGGTCTACGAGTTCCGTTCGAAGGCGCGCCGACTGAGAACCCACAGCAAGATAGAACTCATCGTCATCGACTACCTCCAGCTGATGACCGGCCCGCAGGACTCGAAGGGTAATCGCGAGCAGGAGGTGGCCTCCATTTCGCGTACGCTGAAAGCCATCGCCAAGGAGCTCGAGATACCCATCATCGCGCTGTCGCAGCTGAACCGCGCGGCCGAACTCCGCGGCGGGAGCAAGAAACCCCAGCTCTCCGACCTCCGCGAATCGGGCGCCATCGAGCAGGACGCCGACATCGTGGCGTTCATCCACCGCCCCGAGTATTTCGGCATGAAGGTCGACGAGGAGAACATTCCGCTGCCCCCGGGTTTGGCCGAGTTCATCCTTGCCAAGCACCGCAACGGCGCGACCGAAACCATCCGCCTGAAATTCCGCAAGGAGCAGGCCAAGTTCATGGACTTCGACGACGACTACGGCATGGTCGAAAGTTCGATGAACGGCGGAGAGGGCGGAGAAAGCGGCTACACTCCGCCCCAACGCTCGAATTACGACGACGAC
>JAVBVG010000101.1:0-11405 GCA_031554415.1 Rikenellaceae bacterium
TGACCCGGCCGGCAAACGCCTCCCCAGCAAATTCTTCAACGCCACCACGCGGCTCGTGTCGGGAATAAAGCTCCACGACATGAACTGCGGGCTGAAAGCCTACCGCCGCCCCGTCGTCAAAAGCATCGAGGTCTACGGCGAGATGCACCGGTATATCCCCATCCTGGCGAAGCAGGCAGGCTTCCGCAGGATTGGGGAAAAGGTCGTCGAACACCATCCCCGCAAGTACGGGAAGTCGAAATACGGCATCGAACGCATGGTCAAAGGCTACCTCGACCTCATCACGGTGTCGTTCCTCGCGCGCTTCGGACGCCGCCCGATGTATCTTTTCGGCAGCCTCGGCACGCTCATGTTCATCGCCGGTTTCGTTACAGCCGTATGGCTTATCGTAGATAAACTCGTCAAACAAAGCCGCGGGCTGCCTCTGCGCGGGGTTACCGACCAGCCGATGTTCTACATCGCGATCGTAACGCTCATTCTCGGCGTGATGCTCTTCCTGACCGGTGTCCTCGGCGAACTTATCAACCGCAACGCCTCCGACCGCAACAAATACTCAAAAGATAAAACAATATAGGAATTCTTTTTTACCACTTTTTTCTTTTCCACCTTTTAGAAAAAAGGTGGAGTCAAAACCTTTCGACGGAAACTTCGTTTCCTGCTATTTAGTTTTAGAAATACAAGGATGTTTTTGCAGATTTTGCTGGTTATTGAAATTTTGCGGCAGGCGTAGCCTGTGCACTTTTCTTGCACAGAATTTACTCTGAAAATTAATTTTCAAGATAAACTCTGCTCAAGAAAAAGTTGCACAAAGTGCAACCCGCTAAATATCAATAACAGTTGAGGTTGAAACACCCTCGTAAACATTGATTCACTTCAACACGATATCAAAACAAACCGCCGGCGGCGTTCCGCCCGTTTTTTGGTTACTTTTTGACGTCAAAAAGTAACATATATAAGGAAATTCAAATTTCAATTGATATGATACAAAGAATTCAGACTTTATGGATGGCCGTTACGGCGGCGTTGATGTTCGCGGTTTTTTTTGCTCCGGCGGTATATTTTTCGATGGGCGGGGCGGAGTTCAAGCTGATGACCTACGGTATCCGGGGCGTTACGGGGGCGATGCTGGTCCACGGCGGGGCGGCGGGCGGCACATTGGTAACGTCGACGCTGTCGATCTGTGTGGCGGTGATGGTGGGGATTTCGGCTCTTGTGCCGCTGGTGGCGCTGTTTCTGTTCCGGAAGAGGAGCATTCAGCTGCGCCTTTTGACGGTCGAGTTCCTGCTGCTTCTGGGCAGCGCCGGTTTTCTGGGCTGGTACATCTGGACGACTTACCGCGACGTCGTTTCGGCGATGTCGACTAATTTTTACTTTTCATTCTATCCGCTGCTGATCGTTCTGGCGCTGCTTACCAACTGGTTCGCCCTTCGCGGGGTGATCCGCGACGACCTGTTGGTGCGTTCGGTCGATAGGATCAGGTAGGTCGGCAATCCACCTGAAACACAACAGGCGGCCCGTAAAAAGGTCGCCTGTTTTTATGGTGTGTTACCGGCTGTTATTCTTTCCCTTCTTCTCCGGCTATCGATTTATAGATGGCGTCGTATTTTTCATATTTCTCGTTCATCGCCGCATCGTCGCGCAGGCGGAACGTCAGGTTTTTCAGAAGTTCCACGGTGGCGAGTTCCGAGGGGTTGATCGTGTATGCTTTTTCAAGCGGAGCGACAGCCCGGGCGTAGACCTCGTTGACTTCCGCCAGCGCTTTCTGGTACTGTGCGCGGCTGGTGATCGACATATTGCGGAGGTCCTGATCCATCGAGTCGCCTTTCTTAACGGTGAACAGACCTTCGAAATAGCTGGCCAGGAAGTCGTTGGGATTCAATTCCGCTGCTTTTTTGGCAGCTTCGATGGCATTGTCCTGCTGTTCCAGCTTGTCATACACGCGTGCGAGGCCCAGATAGAGTCCGGGATTTGTCGGATTCTGCTCGATGGCGTTGAGCACCATGGGGATCAGGTTGGTGGGGTCTTCGTCGCCGGAGGAATAGAGCATCAGCAAACCTTCGATGATGCTGTCGTTGTTGGGATAGAGTCCGACGGCATATTTCAGCGTTTCGAGGGCCTCTTTTTCGTCGCCGAGGTTATACTGGCAATAGAACTTGTAGTAATAAGTTTCGCCGTCGGCTTCGTAGCCGAGAGCGAGCGCTTTTTCCAGGTCGTCGAGGGCGGCTTTATAATCGCCTGCTATCGTTCCGAGGAATCCCGCGTAGAAAAGCGACGTGGTATCGGTCTGGTTCATCGCCGGATGCACGCTCGCCTTGTATCCCCTTCGGAAGTTGTCGGCGGCGGTCTTATACTCCTTCAGGACATAGCCGGTGTTCCCGTTCTCGAGGCTTCTGTTGTGGATATTGACCATCCCCGCATTCACCTTCTTTTCGCTCTTTTTGTCGAGGTCGTAAGCTTTTGCGAAAGCGTCGTAAGCCTTGTCGAGGGCAGCCGGATCGATAACCGTGACAGGGGTGTAGAATTCGACCTTACCCGTCTTGACATACGCCTTGAAATGTTCGTAGGTGTAGACCAGATATTCGGCGTCGCCGACTTTTACATTTTCCATGGTACCTTCGCCGAAGGTGGCCTTGAGAGTGGTTTCATCCAGCCCCACGAAAAGTCCGTTCACCGGTTTGGCGTCGGCGTCGAGGAAAGCTTCGCCGCGTTTGATCCACGTTGCGGCCTTGGTGTTCTTCTTGGCGTCGGCGATCTCGGCGTCCGACTTGGCTATCGCGCTCTTCAGTTTGTCGGCGTTGACCTTCTCGACGGTCAGTCCTATGCCTTCGAAACCCTGGGCACGGAGTGCCGGAGCAGCCAGCAGGGCAAGGCCCAGCACGGTTAAAAAGAGTTTTTTCATAATTTCAGGTGTTATTAATTAATCAAAATTAAATATTATTCCTCTATTTACAACGGTTATTCCTGCGAATCGGCAGAATCGGGCGCCGGAGAGGTCTCTGAAACGTCGGCTGTGGCCTCTTCTTCCTCGTCGCTGCGCGGAACCACCGTCACCGAAGCGATCTGGTCGCCATCCCTCAGGTTGATGATCTTAACCCCTTGCGTCGCGCGTCCGGCCACGCGGATGCCCGAAACGGCCGTGCGGATGGTGATGCCGCTTTTGTTGATGATCATCAGGTCATCCTCGTCGTTGACCGCCTGCACCGATATCAGCGCGCCGGTCTTGTCGGTGATATTGATGGTCTTGACGCCCTTCCCGCCGCGGTTGGTGATGCGGTATTCGTCGAGGCCGGTGCGCTTGCCGAATCCTTTTTCGCTCAGCACCAGCACATCCTGCACGCTGTCGGGTTCGACGCAGATCATGCCGATAACCTCCTCGCACTTGCCGAGGCTGACGCCGCGCACACCGGCTCCGGTGCGCCCTATGGGACGGACTGTCGACTCGTTGAAACGGATGGCCTTGCCGCCGCTGGTGGCGATCATCACTTCGGCCTGCCCGCTGGTCAGTTTGACCTCCAACAGCTGGTCGCCCTCGCGGACGGTGATGGCGTTGACGCCGTTCTGCCTCGGACGCGAATATGCCTCGAGCTTGGTCTTTTTGATCGTGCCCGACCTGGTGCACATCACCAGGCAGTTATTGTCGACATACTCCTTGTCGTCGAGCCTCTTCACGTTGATATAGGCGCGCACCTTGTCATCCGGATCGATCTGGATGAGGTTCTGTATCGCGCGCCCTTTGGCCGAGCGCGGCCCTTCGGGGATGCTGTAGACCTTGAGCCAGAAACAGCGTCCCTTCTCGGTGAAGAACATCATCGTGTTGTGCATCGTGGCGACGTATAGGTGTTCGATGAAGTCCTCGTCGCGGGTCGCGCTGCCCTTCGCGCCGATGCCCCCGCGAGCCTGGGTGCGGTACTCGGTCAGCGGCGTGCGCTTGATGTAGCCCATGCGCGAGATGGTGATGACCATTTCGTCGTCGGCGTAGAAATCCTCGGGATTGAACTCCTCGGAACTGTAGATTATCTCCGTGCGGCGTTTGTCGCCGTATTTGGCCTGTATTTCGAGAAGTTCGGTTTTAACGACCGCGAGCTGTTCGGCCTCGCTGCCCAATATCTCGTTGAAACGCGCGATCTGTTTCACCAGTTCGTCGTGTTCGTTCTGGAGCTTGCCGCGTTCCAGACCGGTGAGGGCGCGGAGACGCATGTTGACGATCTCGGTGGCCTGGATCTCGCTCAGCCCGAAACGTTCCATGAGGCTCTGCTTGGCGGCCTCGGTGTTTTCCGACGCGCGGATGATGCGGATCACCTCGTCTATGTTGTCCTGGGCGATGAGCAGCCCCTGGACTATGTGCAGCCTTTCCTCGGCCTTTCGCAGGTCGAAACGGGTGCGCCTTACGACCACTTCGTGGCGGTGCTTCACGAAATGGTGGACCATATCCTTCAGGTTGAGCAGCTGCGGACGACCCTCGACCAGCGCGATGTTGTTCACCGCGAACGAGCTCTGGAGCGGCGTCATCTTGTAGAGCGTGTTCAGCACCACGCTCGCGACGGCGTCGGTCTTGAGGATGATGACGATGCGCATACCCTTGCGGTCGCTCTCGTCGTTGATATACGAGATACCCTCGATCTTCTTTTCGTTGATCAAGTCGGCGATCCGGCGGATCATCTCGGCCTTGTTGACCATATAGGGGATTTCGGATATCACGATGCACTCGCGTCCCGAATGTGTGTGTTCGATCTCGGTCTTGCCGCGCATGACGACGCGTCCGCGGCCCGTTTCGAGGGCTTCGCGGACCCCTTCGTAACCGTAGATGATGCCACCGGTCGGGAAATCCGGACCCTTGACGTGTTCCAGCAGGCCGGAAACCTCGATCTCGGGATCGTCGATATATGCGGCGCAGGCATCGATCACCTCACTAAGGTTGTGCGGAGCCATGTTTGTGGCCATACCGACTGCGATACCGCTGGCGCCGTTGCAGAGCAGCAGGGGTATCTTGGTCGGCAGGACGGTCGGTTCGTTGAGCGTGTCGTCGAAGTTGAGCGTGAAGTCGATGGTGTCCTTTTCGATGTCGGCCATCACCTCGTCGGCCAGCTTGCGCATGCGCGCCTCGGTGTAACGCATCGCCGCCGGCGAGTCGCCGTCCACCGAACCGAAGTTACCCTGGCCGTCGACCAGCGGGTAGCGGAGGCTCCACTCCTGGGCCATACGCGCCATCGCCTCGTAGATCGAGCTGTCGCCGTGGGGGTGGAACTTACCCATGACGTCCCCGACGATACGCGCCGATTTGCGGTGGGGTTTGTCGGAATAGAGCCCAAGTTCGTTGCTCATGCCGTACAGGATGCGCCTCTGGACGGGTTTCAGCCCGTCGCGGATGTCGGGCAGCGCGCGCGAAACGATCACCGACATCGAGTAGTCGATGTAGGCGGTCTTCATCTGTTCGGTGATGTTCACCGTGATGATCTTGCCGTTGCCGGAAAGCTGTTCGCCTGCGGTGGCTTCCGTCGCTTCTGTTGTTTCAGCCGTTTCGTCCGCCCCGGTTGTTCCGGCCGCCCCGGCCGCTTCGAGATTTTGCGGATCAGCCCCTTCGACGGGCTCTTTTTCTTCTGCCATTATTGCGTGGTTTTTTGGTATCGATCAAACCCTCAAAATTACGCTTTTTAGCCCGAATGAGCAAAATAAAGGGGCGTAAAATCGCCCCTCGTGAAAAATTTTTTGTGATTTTTGCCCGTAACGCCCCTTTTCAGGCTATTTAACTGCTTTTAATTTTCACTGCGACAGACTGACAGACCAAAGCGGCTTTATAATTTTCTGCCCGTCGGATCGATATAGAAACTTTCCCCTTCCGAGGTAACCTGCGCGCACCCTTCCGCGAATGAGGTGGCGTCGTCGTATAGGCACGGAATGGCCTCGCGCCCTTCGGTGTCGAGAAAACCGCATCTTCCCTCTTTCTGGGCAAGGATAAGCCCTTCGGAACACTCGCCCAGCCAGTCGTAGGTGTCTGCCGTAAGCAGGATCCCCTCGCGGTCGAGCAGCGACCAGCGCCCCTCGGACATCACGGCCACAATGCCGAAATACTCGTCCCACGCCAGTTCCTCGTAAACCGGCTCGAGAACGGCGTGTCCCTCGCGGTCGATAAGCCCTTTGCCCGCGGCGGTTTCGACCTCGGCCCTGCCCTCGCGGAAAGGGGCTGCATGCAGCCACACGGCGTCGATGACCGGACGGTTGCGCCGGTCGACATACATCCACCCGCCTCCGTCGCGCACGCATTTGACGCCGTCGCCATCGTCCGGACTCCATGAATATTCTGAAGCCTCCTTTTTTTCATCGGGAGCGCCGAGCACCTCCGAAAGCCTTTTGCCGAGCGCGGCGATCTCCGCTGGCGGGCGTTCCGACAGCCTGCGTACCCCTCCGGCGACATCCCCTGCCAGTATTTGTGCCGGCTCACCAAAACCAGCCTCCGACGACGCCGCACACAGCATTTCGGCGAGCGGACGCGCGGCGGCCGAACCCGAGATCAAAGGCAGCCCTGCCCCTGCGAAACGGCCCGGCATCGCCGCCGTAAACAGAAACGCGAGCGCTATCATGGAAGTTTCATCGTTGCCTGAAAATCCGGTAATGCAAACCCTGCCGCCTTCCGAAACGAGCAGCCTGCCGGCGGCGATCCTTTCACACCCCCTGTTGCGCGCCCATTCGGCCATATCGCCGAACGACCACAGCGCGGCGAGTATCTTTCCGGCATCACCCGCAGCGGCCGCCTTTTGCAGGAACTCCGCCGCTCTCTCGCCTTCGGGGGCCGCGCGCGCCAGGATATCAACTTCGACGTGGTTCCCGGCGCCGTCGAACAGGACCATCTCTTTTTCGAGCAGATCCCACTTCCTGAACCAGCGCGATCCGAAACTTTTGTCCTTTTCGCGCAGCGCCCTGAGCCTGACGCCCGCTTCGGCATCGCTCCTCAGGGGGCACCTCAGCGTCATTCGCACATCGCCCGCGATCACTTCGAAGTCGGCCAGCCCGTGTCCGGGCATTGCGAACAGAGGATTCCCGGCAGCGTTTTTCACAGACACCACCCTTTCGAGCGTCCTGAAACGCCCGTCGCTGTTGGCCAGAGCCTCGATATATTGTCCGATCGTAAGTATCACAGCATCACACTATTGATGGAACCTATGTTCATCATCGCGACAAGATCGGCGACGGGGCTGTTGTAGGCCATTCCACGGAACGGGCCGACGGCGCGGGGACGGATCGCGGCGATAACGTCGTGGTAGTTTTCGGGCATCACGCTCGATATGTCGTACAGCAGGCGGGCGTAGCGCCGGGCGGGAAGCTCTTCCGGCGACGAGGGAAACAACGCAGGCCCGGCGTCGCCGCCTTTCGCGAGGTGGATATTTATCAGGAGTGTGCTGCCGTCGGCGGTTCCGGTGGCGCGGATGGCCGAGGCAAGAGTGCGGACACGATCTTCGCCGCCATCCGAGGCCTCTCCGTCGGTGATGTTGATGACGGTGGGGGGATAGCCCGCGGCGTTGGACCTGCGGCGGCACCACCTTTCGACAAGGGCCAGCGCGTCGCGCATGGCCGCGCACATGGGGGTTATCCCGGCGGCTTTCGGCTCTATCCACATATTTTGCGCGGTGACGGCCATCACGCTGCGGCCCGACGGAAGCATCCTCTCGCGGGTGATCCGTTCGCGGCGCACTTTGGACGCGGCAAGCCGGGAAGGGCGGACAAACTCCCCGGAGGGCGAAAGCAGCGACTCCACCCCGTCGCCCGAATATCCCAGCACGGCGATGTCGTAGTAGTCGCACACGCCCATTTCGCGGCGGGCGCGGTGCAGAAGCTCGTCTATGAATGAGTTGGCGACGAGCGCCACGGCCCGCGATTTGGGCATCTCCTCGCCTGCAAACGTGATTTTTTCCTTCATCGAGCCCGAACGGTCGATAAGCACGACGAAAGCCGTGGGATGCAGGCGTGTGATCGGCGCTTTGTACATTGGTCCGGATTTGCAGTTTCGGGCGTTTCCGCAAATGTACTAAAAAATCCGATATGTGTTCCGCAAGGACGGAAAAGTGTGCTATTCAGGCGTTGCTTCAAGCACCCGGCGCTCTTTAATACCGCTGCGGCTAAGTCCCGACTCACAGACGTTTCCTGGCGTGTCGATGAAATGCCACCACTCGCCGAGCCTGACGGCCGCGCGGCCGCCGAGAAACTCCAGGACCTCGTCCCAGAAAGGGGCGATCACAGTTGTGCCGTCGGCGTCCGCAAAACCCCACCGCCCGTTTTCAACGAATGAAACCAGGCTTCCGTCCTGTGAGCCGATGATTTGCGTAAAATACCTTCCGACATCTTCGACTTCTGGGAAAGGCGAGGCGAGCGCCTCCGTCATGCGGTACTGGCGCGACATTCCCGCCCGCGAAAAGAGTTCGAGCATTTCGGCGTGGGCCGCGCTGCACCCCCCGACAACCTCCTCCGGCGAGAGGATCAGATTGTCGGCGGTATTATATTTCGCGTAAAGTCCCGGCTCCAGGGCCAGCGCGTGCAGGCTTGCCGAGATCAGCAGCGCGGGATAGTCGTCGATACGCTTGTCGAAATGGGAGGCGTCGCGCCCGGGATGACGGTAGCCGGGAGTGCCGAGCTCGGCGGCCTGCTGACCTCCAAATTCAGGTATCCACATGGCGTCGCAGTCGACCAGCGCGAGCGTTCCGTCCGGCCGGACAATGATATTTTCGGGCTTCAGATCGCCGTGCGCCCACTCCTGCGCCAAAAGCGCGCGGCAAAGATTATCGAACGAGAGAGCCAACACATGAAATAAACCGCCGCTGCTGCCGCTGCCGTTGCTGCCGCCGGCGTTCCGGCCGATTACCGCATTGAGCGTTTCGCCATCAGTCCATTGGCCCTCGACCACATCCGTCCAGCCAGCCTCTCCGGAAAGCGCATGTACGTAAAGTTCATCAGTCAGTAGGCGTATTTCCGGCAACAGCGCGGGGCGGTTTTGTTCTATGTAGGCGTATATTTCGCGCAGGCGCGGATTGGGACGGGTGTAGCATTTCAGCATCCGTTTCTGCCCGCCGCGTAGGTAAATGAATACCGCAGCGCTGTTCCCGGCCCTCAGGGCGATATCGCCGTAGATATCCCTTTCGGCCTCGACAGCGCCGAGCGTCCGGAAAACCCCGGTGGGATTTTCAAGCGTACGTATGTAGTCTGTTATGGAGGGTCGGAACATCGGAATCGCAATAAAAAACGACCCCCGGCTGCTTGAGCATCTCACCTCTACAAGCATAAAGAAAGCCACATCGCTGCGCACATCAAACCGAGGGCCGAAGCCTTCGATATGCGAACAATATGGCTATACTAATAATGAAGGTGAGATGCTTCGATACAAAGATAATCTTTTATATCCAGACTGCCGACGGCGACGGGCGTGAATTTCAGTCTTCAGGCTGAAATAAGCAGCCCGCCGCGTGGGGCGGCGGCGGTCTGCCGGGTTTGGATGGGAAAACCGGCAAAGAAACACCCGAATATTATTTATTCATGACGCTGTTCTGGCGGCTGATACTTTCGACGTGGACCGCTTCGAGTATCTCGTTCAGAAATTCGCGGCTCAACTCCAGCTTCTCGGACTGCGACAGGATACGCTCCTTGATCGCCCCCCAGCGGTTGCTCTGCAAGATCGCCACGTCGTTCTCCTTCTTCACGCGCCCGATCTTCTCGCTGATCTTCATACGTCGCCCCAGCAGGTCGAAGATCTCGCTGTCGATGCGGTCGATCTCGTCGCGGAACTGGTCGAGCGACCGGATGAATTCGGGATCGTCCGTCGCCTCGGCGCGCCAGTTGATGCCGCGAACCAATCTTTCCAGTTCGCCCGGGATAAGCTGCTGTTTGGCATCGCTCAACGCCTGCGAAGGGCACACGTGGCTCTCGATGATAAGGCCGTCGTAGCGCAGGTCGGCCGCCGCCTGCGACAGCTCGGCGAGATACTCGGTCGTCCCGGCCATATGCGACGGGTCGCAGATCATCATCATCTCCGGGAAACGGCTGCGCATATCGAACGCCAGAGGCCACATCGGGGCGTTACGGTATTTGTTATGCCCGAAATATGAAAATCCCCTGTGTATCAAGCCGATGTCCTCCATCGGGATGCCCACGGCAGCGAAACGCCTTACCGCGCCGGCCCACAGGTCGATGTCGGGATTCATAGGGTTCTTTATCAGAACCTTAACCCCGCTGCCCTTCAGCGCGTCGGCCACCTCCTGCACCGCGAACGGGCTCACGGTCGTCCGCGCGCCTATCCACACGCAGTCCACCTCGAACTCCAGCGCGCTCTCGACATGCTTGCTCGACGCCACCTCGACGCCGATCGGCAGTCCCGTCAGCCTCTTCGCTTCAGCCATCCAGGCAAGGCCCTTCAATCCAACCCCCTCGAATGAACCAGGCGACGTGCGCGGCTTCCATATCCCCGCCCTCAGCATGTCCACGACACCCGTTTCGGCGAGCCTCACGCACGTTTCCAACGTCTGTTCGCGCGTTTCGGCGCTGCACGGCCCCGATATTATCAACGGCCTCTTCTCTCCCAATTTGAACTCTTTCATTATTTATTTGTCTTTTTCTTTTCAACCTTTTAAAAAAGGGTCGGAACGCCGACGGCGGTGGCAACGGCCACAGCGATTTATTTCGATATTGAGATACGCAGTATCTCTGAAAATTTTTGGTGCCGCTTTTTTAAAAGCGGCGATATTCTTGCGAAGCTACCGCTGCCGCCTGATTATAAAAGTCGAGATTGCCTTAAAATTAAATCGCCGTCGGCGTTCCGACCTTTCAGGCAGCGGGAATAAATCCTGGCGACTAACTTTTTTAAAAGTCGCGTTTGCGAAATATCGATCTAAGGAAGTATCCTTTTAATTGTATTTGCTTTTTGCATGGCGGCGCGGAGTCCTTCGCGGTCATCCTTTTCGATCATCTTGCGGAGGATCTGGAGCTGGTGGATATGTTCGCGCAGGACGTCGAGCACATTGTATTTGTTGCCCATAAAGATGGGGAGCCACGTTTCGGGCGAGCTTTTGGCAAGGCGGACGGTACTTTCGAAGCCGCCGCCAGCCAGGTCGAAGATATGCTCCTCCTCGCGTTCCTTTTCGAGCACCGTCAGCGCCAGCGCGAAAGAGGTGATGTGCGAGATGTGCGACACATGCGCCGTGTGCATATCCTGCTCGGCCCCGGTCATGTAGATCATCGGCGAACCGATCTTCGCGTAGATGCGTTCGACCAGCGCCAGCGCGTCCGGATCGCTCTTTTCGCGGTCGCAGATCACCGTCGTGCGCCCCGTGAAAGCTCCGTGCAGGGCGGCTTCGGGACCGCTGAACTCGGTACCCCACATGGGGTGCGTCGCGACGAAACGCCCGCGGCGCGGATGCTGTTCGATC
>JAVBVG010000136.1:0-9850 GCA_031554415.1 Rikenellaceae bacterium
AAACTTGCTGCGGGAACGATTTCTGCTGCGTCTACAGCCAGTTTGTTCTTGATGATTTCGACTACTTTCGAAGAAACGTCAGACATAATAATCAATTTTGGTTAAACACTCTTTATAGTAAAAATTACTTCTAATTTCCAGCGAAATTTGGGGCAAATTTAACACAAATTCTATTACTTTTGGCATACCGTATCTTTTTTTTTACCTTTCCCTGCAAGGAAGGTGCCTAAACATTTGACTATGACAAAAATAGGAATACTCGCTTCGGGATCGGGAACCAACGCCGAGAAGATAATCAATTATTTTTCAGAAAGTTCCGTGGCGCGCGTGGCGCTGCTGATCTCCGATAATCCCGACGCGTACGCCCTTGTGAGAGCCTCCCGGCAGGGTGTTCCGACGGCGGTTTTCACACGTCCCGAGTTCGCCGGAGGGGACAAACCGCTGGCCGCCCTCCGGGATGCCGGAGTGGATTATATAGTGCTCGCCGGATTCCTGCGCCTCGTCCCCGAAAAGATAATAAAAGCATACCCCGGCCGCATCGTCAACATCCATCCTGCATTGCTTCCGAAGTACGGCGGCAGGGGGATGTACGGCGAACGCGTCCACCGGGCCGTCATCGAGGCGGGCGAAAAGGAGTCGGGCATCACAATTCACAAAGTGAACGAACATTACGACGAAGGCGCGATAATTGCACAATACCGTGTCGAGGTGTCGCCCGGCGATACTCCCGACACGCTCGCGCAGAAGATACACGCATTCGAGCACAAATATTTTCCGGCCGTGATAGAACAGGACATCAAAAACCTGAAATAATATGAAACTTTTGCTTATCAGCAACTCCACGACGGCAGGGGAGCCCTACCTCGAATGGCCCATAGAGTATATAGGTAAATTCCTCGGATGCGTCGACTCCGTGGCCTTCATCCCCTATGCCGCCGTCACATTCTCCTACGACGAATACGAGGCGCGCGTGCAGGCGCGGTTCGACCAACTGGGCATCGAGGTGCGTTCGGTCCACCGCCAGGCCGATCCCGCAGAGGCCGTCCGCCGGGCCGAGGCCATTGTCGTCGGCGGAGGCAACACATTCGCCCTGCTTCGCAAAATGCAGGAACAGGGTCTCGTCGGGGCTGTCCGCACCGCCGTCACGGAACTCGGCGTCCCATACGTCGGATGGAGCGCCGGGAGCAACGTCTGCTGCCCCACCATCTGCACCACCAACGACATGCCAATCCTCGAACCGCAGTCGTTCCGCGCAGTCGCCGCAATACCGTTCCAGATCAATCCACACTACCTCGACGCGCACCCCGAAGGACACGCCGGCGAAACACGCCAGCAGCGCATCGAAGAGTACGTCGAGGCGAACCCCGGAATGTGGGTCGCGGGCCTGCGCGAGGGATGCCTCCTCCGCATGGAAGACGGACCCATGGAACTCGTCGGCCCACGCCCCATGCGAATCTTCCGCCGCGGCGACGCCCCACGCGAAGTCAGCCCCGGCGAGAGTCTGGAATTCGTATTTTAAAGGAATTCCTTATTCTTATGTTACTTTTTGACGTCAAAAAGTAACCAAAAAACGGCCGGAACGCCGGCGGCGGTTTATTTTGAGGCAATATTTTATGTTTGAGAAGATAGCCCGCCGCCTGAAATTCTTAACCATTTCAAAAACTTCGCAAACATTTGTTTCCTCTGAATAGTAGGAAGCGCAGCTTCCGTTAAAAATTTTTGGTGCCGCTTTTTTAAAAGCGGCGGTACTCTGGCGAAGTTCCGCTGCCGCCTGATTAAAAAAGATTTTTGTCTTTTCCCAAAAGCAAAAATCTTTCAGGCAGCGGAAATAAATCCTGGCGACTGTTTTTTATCGCGGTACTATCGAAATTGAACCGTTGCGGCCTTTGTGATTCGGCAAAGTAACATAAGAAAAAACATATTTGTAAATAGGTATGGGAAAGACTCAGGAGATAGGTGTAGCGGGGGAGCAGGCGGCTGTGGATTGGCTGCGGGGCGAGGGATTCGATATTGTGAAGCGGAACTGGCGGAGCGGCAGCTATGAGCTGGACATTGTTGCGCGGAGGTGGGACAGGATTCATTTCGTGGAGGTGAAGAGCCGCGACGCGCTGTCGTGGGAGAGTCCCGAGGATGCGATGACGCCGGCGAAGCAGCGTTCGTTCCGGCGGGCTGCGGAGGCATATCTGGCGTTGTACGACACCGGTCTGGAGCCCCAGTTGGATTTGATCGCGGTGGACACTCTGCCGGAGGGGCGTTTCGAGGTGCGCTACATTCCAGAAGCCGTGATCTCAAGGTGGTAATGCGGGCGGCAACGGCCGCAGCGGATTTGATGATAAAGGTCGTCACCGGCTTAATCCATTGGCACAGCGCTGCCGTCATTACGGGCTTGTCGGAACGTGGATTGAAACCCCCGAAAGTTTTCTATCTTTGCGTAACTTAAAAACAGCGATGGATATAGATTTGGTATATCTGTGGGTCGACGGCAGCGATCCCGAATGGCAGGCGAAACGCAGCGCTTTTTTGGGCGCAAAGGGCGAAGAAACATCGGCGGACTGCAAAGGGCGCTACGCTGACAACGGCGAATTGAAATACAGCCTGCGTTCGGTGGAGAAATACGCTCCGTGGATCCGGAAAATTTTCATCGTTACCGACGCCCAGGTGCCCGGGTGGCTCGATACCTCCAATCCGAAGATCCAAATCGTCGACCACAAAGAGATACTGCCGCCGGAGAGCCTGCCCTGTTTCAACTCGACATTGCTGGAGATGAATTTTCATAAAATACCCGGGCTCTCGGAGCATTTTATCTATTCCAACGACGATATGTTCATAAATAAGCCGGTCGCTCCCGAAACATTCTTCGCCTCCGACGGCTTGCCGATCGCCCGCCTGCGCCGTACCCCGCTGCGGAAAACAGGCCGGTTTTTCAAAGAGCGCATTCTCGGGAAACCGTTGAATAATTACAGCAGGAAAATAGCCAATGCGGCCGATCTGGTATGTAAGAAGTATGGGGTTTATTACAGGCTGAAACCGCATCACAACATGGACGCTTATCTGAAAAGCGATTGCCAAAGGGTCGTCGAACAGGTTTTCAGGGCCGAACTGGAGGCAGGGCATGAGAGCCACATACGCAACGACCATGATATTCAGCGCGTTGTGTACTATTATGTCGCTCTGGCTGAAAAGCGCGCGCATTTGCACCGTACCCCCAGAAAAGAGTCGCTTCAGGTCAGGATACACAGCGCCCGTAAGTTTAAGGAGCTTGAGGATTTTCGTCCCACGCTGTTTTGCCTGAACGATTCGGAGCACGCCGGCGACGAAGACAGGAACAGGACCAAGGCTCTGATGGAGAGATATTACCCCGAAAAATCGGGTTTTGAGAAGTAAGCCTGCCGGAGTGCGGAGGGGGTTATTCCTCCATATCGTTCAGGTCGTACCGTTCGAAGTATCCCTCGCCGCGCATGTTGTTTGACCGGGCTCTGCCGCGGGCGCGTTTTTCAGTAAATTCCTCGTAAGACTTCACCGCGTAATGGTTTATGCGGATAACGTCCTGCCGGGGCTGGCGGTCCCTGAAATTTTTTTTGATCGGCTCGCCGTGGGAATCGGCGGCTTTTCCCGATATCCTCGCCGCCTCGTGGCATCCGACCATATTGAAGACGCGGCGCGGATCGGCGATGCTTTTAACGTGCCTGTTCAGAACGTGGCCGGGCACCGAGTGCTTCCGGAACCTCTGCATCACCCCGCCCGCCTCTTTAGTCCTGGCGCCGCCGCTCCCGTAGATCAGCCAGTTTATCTCCACCGCCGGGAACTCCTCGAAACGCCTCAGGAATTCCGGAATGGTTTTATCCTTCACGGGAACTATGAATTCGTCGAGGTCGATGACCGCGATCCAGCGCGCCTCCAGGCGGTGCCTGTCGAAGCAGTCGTCGTATGCGGGCAATTGCTGCTTCGTCCCCTCCAGGTAGAGGTAATCCACGAGCCCTGACTCTATGTAGGGGGCCAGGACGGCTTTCGTGTCGTCCGTGCTTTCATTGTCGTAGATGTAGAATTTTTCGACGCCCGCCGCGCGGTGCCATTCGATCCACTCCCGGAAATACGGGCCTTCGTTTTTGGCGATCGCACAGACCGCCAGGTAGTATTTTGGAGGCGTGTCCTTTTCGCGCCGCAGCTTCAGCCTGAGTTTAAGCCCGCGCACCAGCCCGTAGCGGAGGATTCCCCTCCAGCGGTTCCTCGCCATTTTATTGGGAATGACGCCGGCTATGATCTCCGCGGCCGCCTTGTTCATTTTTCGAAGCCGGATTTCTCGGGCAGGATGCTTTCGAATGCCTCCCTGATCTCCTCCATCAGCTGTGCGTAGTTGCGGATGTGCACGTTGTCGTTGAGGCAGACCAGCTTGTAGGATTGATCCCGTATCGCTTTCACCGCCTGCCGGGGCTTTATCACGAGCGGGAACATTTTCGTGTCGGCATAGGTGTTGTAGGGTTCGAAATCCCCTTTGCATATCTGCCATGTCCGGAAAAGTTCGGGCGGCAGGTCGTCCGCCGAGCGGAAGCGGTGGGTAGACGACTCGGTGAGTTCCGCCCCGACGACAGCCCACACCTCCTCGAAAGTGTGTTTCAGATAGGGCTGCGCGTTATGCGGCGTGCGCATCGTAACGAATTTCGGCCAGCACGACAGCAGACGCGTGATCCGCCCTTTTTTACCGTATATTTTATTGTACCACTTGTCGTGGAAGCGGCTCATGACCTCCCGCTTGTCGAAGTGGCGGTTTATGATCCTGACGCTCTTCTTTATGGTTTTCGCCCATTGGCTCATGCCCGAATTGAAACGGAAGGCGGCGATGTCGCACGGCAGCCCGTCCCTGAAAAAACGCTCTTTTTCGAGGGTGTCTATGATGAAGAAATCGTCGTTAAAATAGACGAAGCGCTTGGAGAGGCCGGCGATCTTGTACATATGGGCCTCGAGGGTGGTCGAGTTGAACGAGGGCAGGAATTCCTCCGGGATATAATCCCCGTGATCGACAAGATTGAGCCTGGGATTGTTCTCATCGAGCCATTCGGGCTTTTGTCCGCAGGTTACGAAGTGTATCGTGCGCACCCAGGGGGCGAATTTCTCAACGCCCCGGAACCAGTATTTCAGGAAACCCTGGTCGCGGAAACGCGCCTCGGATACCGAATTGTTCGAATTGTCTATCCGGCCCGAATATTCGGCGAAAACCTTCTTCCACAAGGGATCGTCCATGTCCACCCAGGTGATCACGAAGTCTATCCCCTCTGCATCTGTTCTTTTTTTATCCATAAGTCCGGAATGTTTTGCCGGATAATGTCCAGGTTTCCCTTATATTATTTCGATATCCGGGAGTTCCGCGTTGAGGTGGCGCCGCGCTTTTTCGGGATGTATATCCTCGATCGTTACCATCAGGCCGGTCTCTTCGACGTCGCCGAAGTCGGGATTGCGCACCGTACCGAAAACCTTCATGGAAGAGGAGAGGTTCATATAGGAGTTGATGAGCGGCGGGACGTTCTCGTCGAAAAGCCTCACCTGCTGGAACAGTATCCTGCGGTTCTCGTCGAAATCCTTCCCGTTGAACATCTTCGCCATTTTCGCCTCGTCTATATCCAGATCCACGGGATTGATCGGGTCGATCAGGTTCTCGGTGTCGGGGAAATAGCGGTTCAGGAAATATATCAGGATGTTGCGCGCCTCGCGGTTGTAGTCGCCGTACATCGTGACCTTGCCGAACAGGTATTTCGCTTCGGGATTCATCAGCATAAGCGTCCCGAGTCCGTCCCACAGGTTGTCGAGAGCGAAGACGGCCTTGGGGTTTTTCGTAAGCCCGGCCTTGCGCGGAATGACGAAAGAGCGCCCCAGCTCGATGGTGTAGGGAAGATATTTCGTGCGGAAAAGTTCGCTGAAGCGGAAGTAATGCTCGGTGGAGAGATGTTTGGGATGGGTGCCCGTCGAAACGATGAAACGGTAGCCGCCCATGATCTCGCGTCCCGCGGGGTCCCACACGACAAGCTGTTTGTAGCCATCCTCCGCGCGGTCCTCGTCGTCGATGTCGACGCTTTCTCCGGTGCCGCCGCCGGCCGTGCGGAATGCGACTTCGCGCAGGCGGCCTATTTCGAGCATTACATTGGGGCTGTCGTGTGCCGTAACGATATATATTTCGTTGCCCGCCTTATTGGTCCGCCTTACCATTTTATCGGGCGTAAGCTCGCTCTCGAGCAGTTCTGCCGGTATGGGGTCGATTATGTTTTTCATCTGTGTCCGGTGTTGCAACGCCCCGAATAAAGTGAGAGCCGGGACGCTTCCTGTATTCGCAAAAATAGTAAAAAAAGTTAAAGAATTGTTAATTCCGTGCTTTTATAAAGACAAGGCGCGGCATCGCCGCGCCCTGCATCTGCAATCGTAACGGCCGCTACATATCGTCGCTGTCGCTGTCGCGGTCGCTCTCTTCCTCCTCGTCATCGGCGACGATATCGTCGGCGCCCTTGATATCGTCGTCGTAGTACCCTTTGTCTTCCTCCTCCTCCACGTCGTCGTCGATCTTGACGTCCACTTTCACGAGGTAGTTTATATCGGGCGTCTCCAGAAGCACGGCGTAAAAAAAATCGCCCGGCCCCTTTTCGATACGGATCATCTTCTCGGTATATCCTGTAGGATACTGCCTTTTCAACTCTTCCTGCAACTCAACAGGAAGGTTGTGGTAGCTGGTAATCAGCCTCTTCTTGTTGCTTACGGTCTCCTTGCTCATATCTGTTCTGTAGCTGAAATTTTCTGCAAGTATAAAGCAAAATTTTAAAATACAAACGCTATGCACCCTCTTTTATCAAATATAGTGACAGCCGAGTGCAAAAAAGCTTGTTTTTTGCCGAGGCGCATCCTATATCAGGGACAAATAATCTGCCATTTTATCACGGAGCGGGCTTGCACGGCGAAAAAATTGTTAATTTTACAATGTTTTGACAATGTACGCTATGGAAGAAAAGATACGCCGGCTGCGGGAAGAGCTTGCGGCCCACAACTATAAATATTACGTCGAGAACGCGCCGGATATCGGCGACTTCGAGTTCGACCGGCTGATGCGCGAGCTCAGCGATCTGGAGGCCGCGCACCCGGAGTTCGACGATCCCAATTCGCCCACACGGCGCGTCGGCAGCGACCTCACGAAAAACCTGTTCCGCACTGTTCGCCACCGCTGGCCGATGCTTTCATTGTCGAACACCTACTCGATGGAGGAGGTGGCCGACTTCTGCCGCCGGGTCGAAAATGAAGTGGGGGAGGCCGAGTACGTGTGCGAACTGAAATTCGACGGCACGGCCATCTCGCTCACCTATGAGAACGGACTTCTGACGCAGGCCGTTACGCGCGGCGACGGGGTTTCGGGCGACGACGTTACCGAGAATGTCCGGACGATATATTCCGTCCCGCTGCGGCTGCACGGCGATTTTCCGGCGCATTTCGAGATACGAGGCGAGATCCTGATGCCTTTTCCCGCTTTCAACCGCCTCAACGCCGAGCGCGAGGAGGCCGGCGAGCCGCTTTTCGCAAATCCTCGCAACGCCGCCGCCGGAAGCCTCAAACTCCAGTCCTCGGCCGTGGTCGCCAAGCGCGGGCTCGACAGCTTCCTGTATAATGTCGCGGGCGACGACCTCCCTTTTAAAACGCATTGGGAGAGCCTCGAGGCTGCGCGGCGGTGGGGTTTCAAGGTGAGCGACAGGATGCGACTGTGCCGTTCGCAGCAGGAGATTTACGACTATATCGCCGAAACGGATAAGCTGCGCGGAACGCTTTCCTATGCCACCGACGGGGTGGTGATAAAGGTCAACAGCTACGCCGAACAGCGCCGCCTGGGTTCGACCGCCAAATCGCCGCGCTGGGCCGTCGCATATAAATTCGCCGCCGAGCAGGCTCTGACGCGGCTCGAAAGCGTCGAATTTTCCGTCGGGCGCACGGGTGCCGTTACGCCGGTCGCCAACCTCGCGCCGGTGCAGCTGGCCGGAACCACCGTCAAGCGCGCCTCGATGCACAACGCCGACCAGATAGCCCTCCTGGACATCCGCGTCGGCGATATGGTCTACGTCGAAAAGGGGGGCGAGATAATTCCCAAGATCACAGGCGTCGAACTCTCGGAAAGGCCAGCCGGCAGCGTTCCGATCGAGTTTCCGGCGGACTGTCCCGCCTGCGGCGCGCCTCTCGTGCGCTACGAGGGCGAGGCGCGCCACTACTGCCCCAACCAGAACCACTGCCCTCCGCAGATCACGGGACGCATCGCGCATTTCGTTTCGCGCCGCGCCATGGATATCGAGGGATTGGGCGAAGAAACTATAACGCTGCTGCACAACGAGGGCCTCGCGGAAACCCCGGCCGACCTTTACGACCTGCGCG
Organism: Rikenellaceae bacterium; assembly: GCA_031554415.1. Lineage (GTDB taxonomy): Bacteria > Bacteroidota > Bacteroidia > Bacteroidales > Rikenellaceae > UBA940. The sequence continues at coordinate 8,389 of JAVBVG010000136.1, forward strand.
CCGAACAGCTTGCGGTGCTTCCGCGCCTGGGTGAAAAATCGGCCGCCAATATCGTCGAGGGTGTGCGCCGCTCCGCCGAAGTGCCCTTCGCAAGGGTGCTTTACGCTCTGGGCATCAGGTTCGTGGGCGAAACCACGGCGAAAAATCTCGCGGCGCATTTCCATTCGCTCGACGCTATTGCCGCCGCCCCCGTGGAGGAGCTCGCCGAGGCCGAAGAGGTGGGCGGACGGATCGCCGAAAGCATCGCGGAATATTTCCGCAACCCCGAAAACCTCGCCATTATCGAGCGGCTGCGGACCGCAGGACTGCGTTTCGAGGCCGATGAGAAGGTCGCCGCGTCCGACGCGCTGCTGGGCAAACACATCGTAATCAGCGGGAGTTTCGCCGTCCACAGCCGCGACGAACTGAAGGAACTGATCGAACTTCACGGCGGGAAGAACCAGGCCGCCGTTTCGTCTGCCACCGATTACCTGCTTGCGGGCGATAAGATCGGACCCGCCAAACTCGCCAAAGCCACCAAACTCGGCATCAATATCATAAACGAGGATGATTTCATGGCTATGATAGGGGGATCGGCGCCGGCGGCGGATGCTGATATTTTAACAGGGAGTATAAAAAACGAAAATAATCAGACTCAGGGAACATTGTTTTAACAATTACTGTAAATTTGTCCCATTGAAAGAGGGAAAATCTTATGAAAAATAATTTCGCAGGACTTGGAGTCGCACTGATAACGCCGTTCGACGGAGCCCGAGAGGTCGATTATGACGCGCTCGGCAGGCTTGTGGACAACGTCGTCGAGGGCGGGGTCGATTACATCGTCGCACTCGGTACGACCGCCGAAACGCCCACACTGAAGACCGCCGAACGCGCCGGCGTCGCACGTTTCATCAGGGAACGCAACGCGGGCCGCGTGCCTCTCGTAATAGGAATGGGCGGCAACGATACCGCAAAACTCTGCGATCAGCTCCGCCGTTTCGACCCCGAGGGGTTCGACGCCGTGCTGAGCGTAACGCCTTATTATAACAGGCCTTCGCAGGAGGGGCTTTTCCGCCATTTCGAGGCCGTGGCAGAGGCTTCGCCGCTGCCGGTCATACTCTATAACGTTCCCGCGCGCACCGGAGTCAACATGAGCGCCGAAACCACCCTGCGCCTCGCGCGCGAGGTCCCGGGCATAATCGCGGTCAAGGAGGCGAGCGGCGAGATAAGCCAGATACAGGATATCGTGAAAGGCGCTCCGGAAGGGTTCTTCGTGCTGTCGGGCGACGACGCCATGACGCTGCCGCTGATGTCGGTGGGGGGCCACGGAGTTATCTCGGTCATGGCCAACGCTTTCCCCATACGTTTTTCGCAGATGGTACACACCGCGCAAAAAAGCGTCGCAAAGGCGCAGGCGATCTGGGCCGACTTCGAAAATGTCTGCCCGCTGCTTTTCGCCGAGGGCAATCCCACGGGGATAAAG
>JAVBVG010000117.1:0-6458 GCA_031554415.1 Rikenellaceae bacterium
TTCGACAAATGGAGCGAGTTCGGAAAGGCCGACTGGGTTTACAATTACGGGACGGGGTTCCGCTATCTGATAGCGCGCAAATTCAAGCTGCGCATCGGACTCGACATAGCCGGAGGCCCCGACGGAAGCTGGGGTTATTACTTAATCTTCGGAAGCAACTGGCTCAAGTGAGTTGAAAAATGGAGAATTGAAAGTTGAAAATGATTTTAACGACATTTTTTTATTTTCATTTTTCCACTTTCAATTTTCAATTGTCGAAAGGAACTCCATCGTGTCGCGGCCGTCGGGATAATCCTCAAGGGACGGGCGCTGCGTTTCGCCGAAAGCGACGCCACGCGTATGGGACATCCTGCCGGCCACGCACTGCACTTCGCCGTCGTGGGCAGACACCCAGTGCGACACTTCGGACAAACGGTCGTAAAACACATAATTTATGCGGCTTACGTCAGCCGGAAATTCACACTCTTCAACCAGCGCATTAGCTCCGCAATCGATGAAAGGACGGCAGTTCAGCTCAAGCATCGCCTTAACCTGGCGGCAGTTGTTCAGGTACTTCGGATTCACTTCAGGTGCGCGGGCGGAAAGCGCGTTTTTCAGCATGGCGATATCGTAACCGCGGGGAAAGAAAACAAGGCTCACGTTGCGGCAGCCGAGCCCCGAATACGACATTATATCATCGGCGAGTCCCGCCATTTCCTCCGCGGTTTCGGTTCCGTCCAACACGGCGAGCGACCACCGGCTGCCACGCAGCAGAACCGGCACCCCGGAATAGCGTTCTCGCAGCGCTCTAACCGCATTATCCCCGCTCATTGCGATAACGGCATTTACTGTTTCACTTCCCGGAAATATGGAAACAGGTAGTCCGGGAGCGATGTCGAGCAGTTCAGAAACGACATATGACATCAGCACGGTATCCTTCGACGATGTTTTCACGATCGCGCGGTGTCCGGCGGCAAGCACGCACAGCAGATCATGGAACCCCACAAAAGGAATATTCCCGGCCATTACGATCAAAACATCCTTGTGGGTTGCCGCAGGCAGGGCGGGGTAGGCCGAAAGCCAACTCCGCAAGGCTTCGCGCCGGAGCATATTTGTGGTGATATTGCGGGCGGCAAGTTCTATTTCCCGGGGCTGGAACCACGGATTTTCGTCGACCGCGCGGCGCACAACCGCAGCCGTCCGCGGATCGCCGCCGAACCGTGCCAGACGCTCTCCGAGGGCGCCGAATATCCCCAAAAAATCTGTTTCCATGGCGCAAAGTTATCCGTTTCCGCCGAAACCGCGTCCGTTTTTTTCGCCATTATTTTGCAAATAATCCAATTAATTATATATTTGTACTCGAAATACGCCTCACAAGCCGCTGCCCGCGGCTTTCAATCACAAACAAAACATACACATCACATATATCTATGCAAGACTTTCAGGCGCTGGAGGATAAAAGTTTGTCCGAACTGCGCATCATAGCCAAAGTCCTCGGTATCAAGGGGCAGTTCAAGAAAGACGAACTGATCGCCCGCATAATCGAAGAGGGTCAAAACGCCGACGGCAAAACGACCCCGCAGGCCGGCGAAACGATCGAAGAAGAAACAAGCGCTCCCGCCGATGAAATACCGGGAGAAGAACCCAGGCGCCGCGGAAGGCGTCCCAAAATAGGGTACAACCGAGTCGAATCGGTGGATCATCCCGCCGTCGCGCACACGGATACCGCCGCGGAGCTGCCGTTCACGCCCTCTCCCGCCAAAGAGGAGCCGGCGCCGCAGGAAGAGGATATGCCCCGGGAGGCACCCGTCAACGCAGATCAGCCCGAACCAAAAAAGCGCGGGCGCAAACGCATAGGGCAGGAGTCTGCCGTCGACGAGGTTCCTCAGATTGCAGAAGCCCCGGCAGAAGAGATACAGAAACCGGCGCCGCAGAAAGAGGAGAGCCACGCCAGGCCCCAGCAGAACCAGAAAGGGCGCCAGCAGAAGAACGGCAACGGCCATTCGCATGGCGAGGCGCGCGACGAATTTACCGGCAACGTGGAAGGGGAGGGGGTCCTCGAAGTGATGCCCGACGGATACGGTTTCCTGCGTTCGGCCGACTACAACTACCTCAATTCCCCCGACGACGTCTATGTATCTCCCTCTCAGATAAAACTTTTCAGCCTCAAGCCGGGCGACACGGTGCAGGGGGTGATCCGTCCCCCGAAGGAGGGCGAAAAATATTTCCCGCTCGTTAAGGTCAATATGATAAACGGCCTGCACCCCGACCTGGTTCGCGACCGCGTGCAGTTCGAGTTCATGACGCCGCTCTTCCCCGACGAAAAGTTCAACCTCACCGGCAACGGGTACAACAACCTCTCGTCGCGCGTGGTGGACCTCTTTTCGCCGATCGGCAAGGGCCAGCGCGGACTGATCGTCGCACAGCCCAAAACGGGTAAGACCGTGCTGCTGCAGAACATCGCCAACGCCATCGCCGACAACCATCCGGAGGTCTACATGATCGTGCTGCTGATCGACGAACGCCCCGAGGAGGTTACCGAAATGGCGCGCAACGTCAAGGCCGAAGTCATCGCCTCGACCTTCGACGAGCAGGCTTCGCGCCACGTAAAGGTGGCCGAAATGGTGCTCGACAAGGCAAAGCGCATGGTCGAGTGCGGCCAGGACGTGGTGATATTCCTCGACTCGATAACCCGCCTCGCGCGCGCCTACAACACCGTCCAGCCCGCATCGGGCAAGGTGCTTTCGGGCGGCGTGGACGCAAACGCGCTGCATAAGCCCAAAAGGTTCTTCGGCGCGGCGCGCAACACCGAGGAGCGCGGTTCGCTAACCATAATCGCCACGGCGCTCATCGACACCGGTTCGAAGATGGACGAAGTGATCTTCGAGGAGTTCAAGGGTACGGGCAACATGGAATTGCAGCTCGACCGCAAGCTCGCCAACAAGCGCGTCTATCCGGCCGTGGACGTGGTCGCTTCGGGCACCCGCCGCGAAGACCTGCTGCTGAGCAAGGATGTTCTGCAAAAGACCTGGATCCTGCGCCGCTACCTCTCCGACATGAACTCGGTGGAGGCGATGGAGGAGATCAAAAAGCATATGGAGCACACGCGCGACAACGAAGAGTTGCTCGTAACGATGAACTCCTAGATTCAATTATGAATTATAATTCTTCACTGCAATGAAAAAAGCCTCCCGCGGGAGGCTTTTTTACGTATTGTGGAGCAATGCCTAATTATTAAGTACTTTCGGATATTTATTTATCCTAATTTTAAAACATGTACCCCGCCTGGACGTAGAAATTGAGCGATTGGGTTATGTTGGACCAGCTGAAAGAGGCCATGACGGGGAAGAGCCGGAAGTCGTAGCCGTAATCTATCGAGGCTCCGAAATAATTGGTCCCATACGAAAGCAGGCTTGCGAAATCGCTGTTGGCGAGGGCGTAATTGAACGACGCCGAAACATAGTGCCGTTTGCCGATCAGCATACGTCCCTGCAATTTTGTCGCGAGGAAAATATTTGGCGCCGACTCCATGTAGCCGATCCCGTCGAAAGGCATCTGCTGCGGAAAATAGCGCCCGAAGAACTTGCCCCCGACCATGTTCAGCATGGGGAAAGGTATGTCCGAGCCGATCAGGACGCGCCCGTAAAGGCTGGGGATGATCGAGAAACGCTTCGCAAGGGGAACAGCCGTCATCCACGAACCCGAAATGGCCGAAAACGGACCGTGCCCCTTGTACTGGAAGAAATTGTCGGTATAGAGATCGTAGCCGAGCGAGAAGGCCGAACCGCACATGACAAAATAGGGATGGTCGAGCGTTTCGTAATCCACGCGGGCGTAGTAGCTGACAAGGCCTTCCGACTCCAGCTGCATCGGTTCTCCCTCGTGGTCGAACAGCAGGTGGCGGAACGAAAAATATTCGTATCTCAGACCTACCCCGAACTTCATGTTCTGACGCAGGAAGTTCATATCGTTGTAACCCGCGCTCGCCATATTGCGGTAGTAGGTCGTATTGAAGTAGCGGCTTCCGTTGTCGTTGATATTGATATCGTTGTAGTTGAAAGTGTAGTCGATGTTAAAGTAGCTGAGCGGCGAAAAGAAAAACGAATAGTCGACCTGCGCCATTATCCTCTGTCCGATGCGGCCGGTGAGCGACGCCTCCATCGGCAGTTTTTTTCCGAGCCTGAAGGTGCGGTTCACGAGGGCCGAAGCGATCTCTTCGGTATCGACGTCTATGCCGATATTCAGGGAGTTGTCCCGTTTCTCCTCGAGGTGGAAACGCAGGTTGTAGCCGTCGAGCGTGTCGCGCAGCGAGTAATAGATATTGGAATACGACGAGGTGGCGGTAAGTATCGACAGGCAGCGGTTAAGCGAGGCGACGCTCATGTCGGAATCGCGCTTCATCCTGCATTTGCGCATCACCCAGTTTTTTTCGCGCGGGGTAAGATGGTCGAAACCGATTTCGTAGATATGGAAATCGCCCCTTTCTTTAAGCGAGATATAGGGCCCGTGCTGCTCCGGAACGAAATCGACCGGAATGCCGATCTTCGTTTTCAGATCCATCAGGTCGCTCCATTGCTCCTCGGCAGCCTCCTGCCCGCGGCGGATCAGGCTGTCGAGCGCCGGCAGATTGAAACTGGCCGACGAATACCCCGCGACGTCCACCTTCATATAGACGTCCGCCAGCTCGATATTGCGATGGTAGGTCTGCTGCTGCATCGTCAGGTCGATGATCTGGGTCAAAATGGCTGGAGCCCCCGTCAGTTCGTCCTTGCTTTTCAGGTCGGAACGGACGTCGACGCCTATCACTATATCAGCCCCCATATCCATCGCGACATTGGTCGGGAAGTTGTTCACCATTCCCCCGTCGACAAGCACCATATCGTCCAGGTAGACCGGCGTGAACACCCCCGGAATGGCCATGCTGGCCCTCATGGCGGTCGCCAGCACCCCTTCGTGGAACACCACCGGCTTGCCGTCGACTATGTCGGCCGCGACGCAGGCGAAAGGTATGGGAAGCTCGCTGAAATTTATCGGATCGTGGTAGCCCACCATCAGGTCGTTGAAAAGCATCTCGAGGTTGCTGCCCTTGATGTATCCGCCGAAGCTGTCCTTCATCTTGCCGAACTGCAGCGACACGATATATTTGGAGTCGGTCTCTTTCTGCGAAAAAGTCTGCATACGGCGTTCCGTGCGGTCGCTGAGCAGCAGCCCCCAGTCCTGGTGCATCACCATGCTGTCGAGCTGGTCGGGGGTGTAGCCGATGCTGTAAAGCCCGCCGACGATCGAGCCCATACTGGTGCCGACGATCATGTCGATGGGGATGCCCGCCTCCTCGATGACCCTCAGCGCGCCGATGTGGGCGACGCCTTTGGCGCCTCCTCCGCTCAGCACGACGGCGACTTTCCTGCGTCCGGGCATGTCCTGCGCCTGAGCCGACAGGATACCCGGAACGGCAAGAGCCGCAGCCGTCAATATGCACAAAAGTTTTTTCATAGGGCCGATACAAGTGCAAATGTACAAAATATTTATGCAAACTGAATAAAAACAACTTCCTGGAACAGTGCCGGTTCGGCTTCCGGCCAAAAAAAATGGGGTTTTCAGCCGTTTTTCACCGGATACAGGGTATAACAAGTAGCGTGCCTCAGCTTTTTATTTTAAATTTGATTTCGGAAACCGGCAACTTAAGTACTTTCGGATATTTATTCGACCATTTTATTTTTTCTCCGCCGGCATCTTTTTCACCTCGCTCCCTCGATTTAGCCCGCTAAACCTTCGGGAACGACGCAAAAAACCTACCGGAGATAAAAAACAAAATTTGGATAAATAAATCTCCTCAATTACTTAAAAGAAATACCGAAATGACAGCATCCGAACTTCTCGTTATACGCCTGCACAACCAGCGGCTCGGCGGAAACCGGCTGGCGGATCCTGCCGAAGTCGTCTCTTACATGGGGGCGATGCAGGCCCAGGCGCTCGACCAGGCGAAGTGGGGGATAGGGGTGCGCCTTGCGGCCGGGAATGTGAAAGCGGTCGACGAGGCGCTGAACACCGGCAAGATCATCCGCACCCACATACTGCGCCCGACGTGGCATTTCGTAACGGCCGAAGACATCCACTGGATGTTCGACCTCTCCAATCCCCAGATAAAGCCCATATACATATCTTACTGCAGGATGATCGGCGCCGACGAGTCGCTGATCCTGCGCGCCATTCCCATCGTGGAAAAGTCGCTGGAGGGCGGAAAACACCTGACGAAAGAGGAGATCGGCGCTGAATTGCAGGCCGCGGGGATAACGGCGGAGAGCCATCTTCTGAACCAGATCATCTGCCGCGCCGAAATGGAGGGGATTCTGTGCAACGGGCGTTTGCGGGGTAATAAGCAGACATTCACCATGCTGTCGGAATGGGCGCCGCGCCGGGAAACCATCGGCAGAGAGGAGGCTCTGGAGCGCCTGGCGCGCAGGTTCTTCACGAGCCAC
>JAVBVG010000062.1:0-4906 GCA_031554415.1 Rikenellaceae bacterium
TCGCCGTAGACCTCGATGCTTTTGACGACGGGGCGGCGGTAGGCTTTCAGCCCGCAGTTCATGTCGTGGAGCTTTATTCCCGACACGAGCCGCGTGGTGGCGTTGAAGAATTTGCTGGGGAGGCGTTTGCCGGCCGGGTCATGGCGGTGTTTTTTCCACCCCGAAACCAGGTCGCAGCCATCCTCGGCGATCATGCGGTAGAGTTCGGGGATCTCGTCGGGGGAGTCCTGAAGGTCGGCGTCCATCGTGATGACGACGTCGCCCCGGGCCGCCTCGAAGCCCGAATAGAGGGCGGCCGATTTGCCGTAGTTGCGCGAGAATTTTATCCCCCGGACGGCGGTGTTCGCCGCGGCCAGCCCTTCGACGATCTCCCACGAGCGGTCGGTGCTGCCGTCGTCCACGAAGATCACCTCGTAGGAGAATTTTCCGGCCATGACACGGGCGATCCACGCTTCGAGTTCACGCAGGGACTCCTCCTCATTGCAGAGGGGGATGACCACCGAGATATCGGGGTTACTCGCTTCCGCTTTCATTGTCTTCTTTTTGCTCCGGTTCAGCTGCCGACTGAGCGAAAATATCCGGTTTCGTGTAGATGAAGGCGCAGAGTACCAGTCCCAGGAAGCCGCCTTTTGCGGCTATGTTGATCACATTGCTGAATATCAATACGAAAGGATTTTTCATCATGCCGATGTACGTATCCCGGTTCTCGACGAAGAAGTCTATTATTGAAGAATTTCCTGCAGCGGCCATGCCCATGCCGAAACTGTCGATGGCATCCTCTATCATCTTGCCGTAATATTCGGGGGCGATGAAATTGTACATAAGGAACTGCCCGACGCCGTAAACTATCCCGGCGAACGCCATCATCGCGAAGACGAACCCCACGGCGCGTCCGTAGCTGTAGCCCTCCGGCCCCGCATGGCGGGCATTGCGCTTGCCGGTGTAGACGATCATGGGGCAGATCACCGCGAACAGCAGCAGTTCGTAGAGCCACGAATGGTTGGCTTCGAGTTTGAGCGCCCAGCCGATTATGTTCATTGCGAAGAGGCCCGCCCCGACCAGAAATCCCCAGTTGGACGCCGCCTGCCAAAATTGTTTTTTAGTCATAAGTTTAATAGTTATGAGTCATGAGTTATGAGTCATGAGTCGAATGTGCGACAAGGCCGCGATTTATTTAAATCGTGCGAAGCACACATCAATTCATAATCCATAATTCATAATTAAATAATTCTCTATTTCATTTCAGTTCGCCCAAGCCTTTGCGCAGCACTTCCGGTTCGCTGTCGGTGAGGTCGACCACCGTGGTGGGCGTGTTTTCGCCGTAGCCGCCGTCGATAACCATGTCGACCAGATGGCCGTAGCGCTCGTCGATCAGCTCGGGGTCGGTCGTGTACTCGACCACCTCGTCGTCGTCTTTTACCGAAGTCGTCAGCATCGGGCATCCCAACTCCCCGACCAGCGCCCGTGCGATGGCGTTCGCCGGGATCCTCACCCCGATGCTGCGCCGTTTTGCCAGCGCCTTGTCGGGAACCTTCGACGACGGGGTCAGCAGGAAGGTGAAAGGGCCCGGCAGGTTGTGCTTCAGCACGCGGAAGGTGGGGTTGTCCACCCGCGCGAAATCCGCGATGTTGCTCAGGCTGTCGAAAACCAGCGTGAAGACGCTCTCGTTCTTCCCCTTGATGCCGCGCATCCGCTCGATCGCCTTGGGGCTGTGGAGCGAACACCCGAAAGCGTAGACGCTGTCGGTGGGGTAGACGATCACCCCGTCGCCGCGCAGCACCTCGACCGCGCGCGCTATCTCCCTCGGATTGGGATTTTCGGGCCATATCTTTACCTGCATAGGAACTCGGTCTGGCTTTGTATGCCCGCAGTGCAGACGGGGCAGAATTTATCTGTGGTGTGGAGGTTGTTCATCAGGCAGTTGGGCCAGGGGCGGTAAACCCCTTTGGCGACATATCCGCCGCCCTCGTAAACCCCTAATTTTTCAACGCTTTCGGCGGTAAGAGGAGTGGGGACGGGGGTGCCTTTCGGAAGCATACGGCTCCAGGCCTTGCTGTCGAAACCGGTGAGGGTCGTGAGGTTAACCTCCCAGGGCTCGCGGTCGGTCGGGTACATCGACTCCTCCTCGTAGCTTACGCCGCCCACGTATTCGTCGCCAAGCCCCAGCAGCAGGTGGCCGAATTCGTGTACGTAGACCTTCGCCGTGCTGGCCGGATGGTTGGCCGAGCTCATGGCGTAAAAATTATAGATGCCCCCGCCGCCGTATTTATCGGTGTTCGACAGCACGTAGATCAGGTCGTAGGGGAGGTGCGCGGCCTGGTCGCGCAGGTTCTGGAAATCCTCGGCCATCTGGTAGCGCTCCGAGTCGAAAGTCCAGAAAGAGGCCTTGGCCGAGGTGTTCTTCCACACTCCGGCTCCCGGCATCGTCACGCCGCTGTCGGCCGAAGGCACCCACACGGCGCGGATATTGAATTTTTCGCGCAGTCCGGCGTAGGGCTCGAACGAGAACACCGCCTCGGCGAAACCGCGGCAGGCGGCCTCGAACTTCGCGCGTTCTCCGGCGCTGTAGCCTTCGGGCAGCAGCACTATGTCGACCGAGTGTTCAGCCGGGCCGTTCACCTCGACGTCGAAAGTTTCATAACTGAGGGGATATTTTGCCACAAAATAGCTCGACGGGGAGATGTCCTGTTCGAATTTTTTGACCCATCCGCCGTCCCTGCCCCGGGTGGATATCTCGATGCGGACATCGTTTTTCGGGAAGGGGAAGACCACCGATTCGGGCATGCTTTTGCGTATCCGCGACGCCTCGGCCGTGCTCTGCCATTCGTTCCACAGGGTGCAGAAACCGCGCGAGTAGATGGTTTCACCCGTCGCCGCGTCGATTATTTTAAAGAACTGGTTGCCGTACTCCTTTTCGTCTATGAGCGACGTTTTCGAGCCGCCCCAGAAAGGCTCCTCCCTCACCTGCGTGAAAAAGTACTCCTCCGTCTGCGCGTCGCCCGCGTGGCAGTAGTCGAAGCGCATGGCCTTATCCTCGAACCAGCGGTCGAACTGCCCGTGTGAAACCAGCGGCAGCAGCAGAGATATAAGGGCTATCAGTTTTTTCATTTTTTCTTTTTCTTTCCACCTTTTTGAGAAAAGGTGGAGCCAAAAACTTTTAACGGAAACTACGTTTCCTACTATTTTGATGATAAGGATGTTTTGCGTATCATGGTTGGTTATTGAATTTTGCGGGTTGCACGAAGTGCAACTTTTCTTGAGCAGAGTTTACTCTGAAAATTAATTTTCAAGATAAACTCTGTACAAGAAAGTGCACAGGCTGCGCCTGCCGCAAAAATTCAATAACTTCAGACAGGCGAAACATCCTCATAATTATTAATTAACTTCAATAGGAGTATCAAAATAAATCGCTGGCGGCGTTCCGCCAATCTTTTGGTTACTTTGGGATTTGCCAAAGTAACATCTATACGGCTAATGCAAATTATTGCTTATCAGTGTAATGAACTCTTCGCGGGTGCGGTGCTGCGACAGGAAAACGCCGGTAAAGGCCGAAGTGGTCGTTACCGAATTCTGTTTCTGCACTCCGCGCATTTGCATGCAGGTGTGCGCCGCTTCGATGACCACCGCCACGCCCATAGGGTTGAGGGTTTCCTGTATGCAGTCGCGTATCTGCACCGTCAGTCTCTCCTGCACCTGAAGCCGGCGGGCGAAACACTCCACCACGCGGGCGATCTTCGACAGGCCGGTGATATATCCGTCGGGGATGTACGCCACGTGGGCCTTGCCGATGAAGGGCAGCATGTGGTGTTCGCACATCGAGTATATCTCGATGTCCTTGACCAGCACCATCTGTTTATACTCTTCGCGGAACATGGCCGAAGTGAGTATCCGGCGCGGGTCCTCGCCGTAGCCCTTCGTCATGAAAGCCATCGCGCGGGCGACTCTTTCGGGTGATTTCAGCAGCCCTTCGCGCTGCGGGTTCTCACCCAGCAGGCGCAGTATCTCGCGGTAATGTCCCGAAAGTTCTTCGATGGTCTTATTGTCGTAGGACTCTTCCCGGCAGTATAGCTCTTCCATATAAATCGTTGTGTAATTTACAAAGTTAGAAAAAATTAATGAAACGGGGGTATGCGGCGCACAGAAATGGTGCGGCGTGTCAGACGATCCTTTCGGTTTTGGCGTCGGGGCCGAGCGTCATGGTTTGCAGGTCGACGCCCGAAAGCACCGCGAGTCCCGGTGTTTTGCCGACCTCTATTGAGCCGAGCCGGTCGTCCAGATCCAGTGCACGGGCGCCGTTCAGAGTGGCCCAGCCGAGCAGTTCTTCCAGCGGCACGCCCTCCAGCAGGCCGAGTTCGCGCACCACGGAGAGGGATTCGTTCGAGGCGAGGGAGTCGGTGCCGACGGCGATATGGAGGCGGTTTTTCAGGAGCAGTCCGACGGGCGGCAGGATGCCTGAAATATAGCGGTTCGAGCCGGGGCACACGACCCACGTTACGGGAGCGGTGAAATGCCCCATCACTATGTCAATGTCGCGCTGCGTGGCGCAGCAGTTGTGGACGAGCATTACCGGGCGGTCGGCCGGAACCTGGGCTGCAAGCCTTTCTGCGGGCGAACCGTAGTTCAGGAAATCAGGAGCAAGGCCCTGTTCACGGTACCATTCCCACATCGCGCCGCGCTTTTGAAAAAGGTCGGTTTCGTCTTCGCTCTCCATGAAATGCACCGACAACGGTTGCCGCGCTTCGCTCTCCATGACGTGGTTTTCCGAGCCGTCCGCCGCCGCCGCAAAGGCTTCGAGCTGCAGGGAATATGTCGAATGCGGGGTCACCGTTGCCGTGAGGCCGACAGAAAGAGCCGCGTCGCGCAGTTCGAAAGCCCGCGCCGGATCGGCGTCCAGCCCGAAAAGTTC
>JAVBVG010000052.1:0-11271 GCA_031554415.1 Rikenellaceae bacterium
TTAGTTTCTATAAATTTTTGCCTCCACCGTCATTGCGAACCCTGTAAGGGTGAAGCAATCCAGGTCTTAGTTTTCTGGATTGCCGCGTCGCCTGCGGCTCCTCGCAATGACGTTGCTTGCGAATTTCATTCGCTCAAAAACCCATGCTCTTTAAGTGCATGGTGGTTTAGTTTACAAAAGTATGCAAAAACCAAATATTTTCGATCGATATCAGGCTGAAAAATTATCTTCGGGAATAATTGCCGACCCGATATGAGAATAATTACATTTTGCATGGCCCCGACCACTTTACTGCTCTCTCTCCTGCACCTTTCGCGGCAGGGTTAATTCAATTACCGCTGGCATATCGTGCGGAAGTCGCACCATTGGCAGGGGAGGGGGTCTTCGCACTGGGTGAACGGCACCGACGGGTCGAACATTTCACTCATAGCCCCGCGCAGGCGCTCTTCGAACTCCTCCGCATAGTCGCCGTACTGCTCCACCTCCCGCTTATTGCCTGTGTCCAGTATCAGCGGCGAATACCCGTCCTTCGACAGGTTCCTGACGTAGTATAGCGCCGGCTGGACTTTTAGTTCATTCCCGGAGCGCAACATCATCGCGTACAGGAGCGTTTGCAGCACGGCCGAGATGCGCTCGTCGGATCGGCCGGCGAACAGCGCGTCGATGCTCGCGAAGCGCTCGTTGGTCTGCTCTTTCACCTTGGTTTTCGGGCCGCCGGTCTTGTAGTCCACCACGCGCAGGGTGCCGTCGGCCAGGCGGTCGAGGCGGTCGGCCTTTCCGCAGAAGCTGACCGTCCGCGTTTCGCCTCCCAGATCGAAATAGATGTCTGCCGAAACCCACTCTTCGAGTTTCTCGATGGTGAAATCACCGCGCGCCGCGTCGAAAGGCAGGATATTGCGGTCGATGTAGTCCGCGATGGTCTTGTGGACGAGTATCATATTCCCGCCCCAGTCTTCGGGACGCACTTTTTCCTCTTTCACATAGAGTTCCGCCACGGCCCGGTTCACGGCCTCTTCGACCTCAGGCGAACCGATCAGCGCCCTTATCCGTTCGCGCGGATCGGGCACGCCGACCAGCGGAGCGTAGAGCTTCTCCATCGCAAGGTGCAGGATATTCCCGAACATCGCGTTATCGACCTCCTCGGAAATCTCCTCGTCGGCCCTGAGCCCCGCCACGCCCCGGAAGTAGAATTTGAGCGGGCATTCGACGTAGGTGAAAAACAGCGACGGCGAGAGTTTCCGGCGCGGCGGGTCGAGGAACCTGTACAACTGCTCCATGACCGCCGGGCTTTTTTCGACCGTGATCGCTTCGGCGGGCGAGAGGTTCACGTCGACCGTAACCTCGTCTTTTTCAACCTCGTGCGGCGATTCGTAGTCGAGCTGGTAGATGTAGCGGCTCGGTTCGCCTGTGTTGCGGTCGTCGCTGGTCGAGGACCAAACCATGTCTATATTTTTCGCCCGCTGTATCAGCCGGAAGAAGTGGTAGGCGTAGACCCCCTCGTGGTGTTCGGGCGTCGGCAGCCCGTAAGCCATTTTAAGGTTGTAGGGGATGAACGAGGGCGCCCCGGTGAGGTTCCCGGGGGAATTGCTGTCGTTCATCGAGAGGAAAACGATGTTCTCGAAATCCAGCGCGCGGGTTTCGAGTATCCCCATAACCTGTACCCCGGCCAGCGGTTCGCCCTCGAAAGGCACGGTCACAGACTGCAGGCTGCGGCGCAGGAGCGAGGTGTATATCTTTGTCGATAAGTCTATTCCGCATCCGTCGAGCGAATTCGCCAGGGTACGGATATGTTCGGTGATGACGGCGAAAAATTCGGTCCGCTGCCCCGCGTCGCCCCTTTCGAATGGCAGTTTCGCAACCAGCGCTATTACATCCACAAGATAGTCCGACAGCCCGCGCCAATCCTCCGGCGCCGTGAAAATCTTTTCGAGAACGGGCGAGGTTTTCAGCCGTTCGGCGTTGAGGTAGACGTATTTCGCCTTGAAAATCTCGATGTCGCCCGACGGGTCGGCCAGATAGGGGTGCCTCAGCAGCCCCTCGACGTCGCTGTGGTAAAAAGCCAGCGAATTGCGGCTTGCCCGGCGGCGGTTCTGGAGTTCGACGAGCCTTTCGACGAAAGTGTACGCAGGGTGCATCCTGAGCGGGTAACCCATCGTGATGTTGATGTCGGCGACCTCCTCCGGCAGCGACCACAGCAGCGGCGTCAGCAGGCTCTCGTCGGTCAGCACGATCGCCGTTTCCTTGCCCGGCGCCGAGCCTTTCTTTCGTGCGATCTCCGCGAGGGCGTTCCCGGCGTATTTGCATTGCAGGACGTTCGACGCCGTCGCGACGGAACGTATCTTTTTCGGTTTGGCGAAGTTGTCGTACCCCACGCCCGGCGGCGCCGCGGGCGGAAAACGGAGCAGGTTGCCGCGCATGAACATCCCCGCCTCCTGCGTCCCGTCGGCCAGGTACCAGTTGTCGTAATCCCAGTAGAAATCGACCGCGTAATTCTTCCTCAGCCAGTCGAAAAGCACCTGCTCGCATTTGCTGAGGGCGTTGAAACCCGCTATCACATAGCGCCTTTCGGGTATCTGCGGCGCGCGTCCGTCCTTTATCCTTTCGGCGGCCTCGCGGTAGACCATGCCCTGATAGGCTATGCCGAGTTCCTGCAGACGCGCCCGGAACGCGTGATAGACAGGGGCAAGGGTGCGCCACACGGTCAGAAAATCCCGTTGCTGCGGCGAAAAATAGGGCTCCTGCCCGAAACTGCGCCAGAACTTCGCGATGACGGCTTTCTGCTCCTCGGTAAGATAGTCGAAACGGTTGTCGAGTTCGTGCAGGTCGACGAGGTTTGCGAAAAGCGTGTCGGCGTCGATCAGGTATTTGTCGATCGAGTCGAAGTCGCCCAGAAGCAGTTCGCCCCAGAAATAGAAGGTGTCGAAACTCTCGGCCGGGTGGAATCCGGCGTAGATATTATAAAGTTCGGTGATGAGGCGGATGCGGTCGCCGGCGGCGAGCCCCGAAACCTCCTCCATCAACTGGTCGACTGTCACGGATTGCGGCTGCCACAGCGGTTTTGAGATTATCCCGGCCAGCGCTTCGCCGAAAAAGAGTCCGGCGCGCCGGTTCGGCAGCATAACGGAAAGGGACGAAATATCGTCCCCGTACCTGCCGTAAAGGTCTGCGGCCGTCTGTTTCAAAAAACCATTCATGGTTTTTAATTAGGAATTAAAAATTAGGAATTGAGGTGTGCTTTGCACGCGTTTGATTCTTTTCATACAAAAAATTCCTAATTCCTAATTCGTAATTACTCCCCGATCGGGTTGGCATGTCCGCCGCGGGTGGTGCGTTCGCGGAATATCTCGGCCTTGCCGCGGTAGAAGACCGATGCGCCGTCGTAAGCCTCGAAAACCAATCTTTCTTTACCGTAGACGTAGCATTCGGAGTATCCGCCCGCCCTCAGGAACGTGCTTTCGGCGGCGTAGTTGCGTGCGTCGAGAACGCTTTTCGAGCGCGTGTCATAGTCGGCGTAGCGCCCGCCTCCCCTGATGACCGCCGCGGAGCTGGTCTGAGTTGTCACCTTGATGTCTTTGGCGTAAATCTCGGCCGTCAGTTTTGCGCTGCCCGAAAGATCGACCGTTACCATGTCCGCCTGCCATTTACCCTCCATAGTCATCGAAACCCCAACCAGCTCGATGGTTTCGAGAGTGTGGCAGTTGAGTCTGACGACCACCGGCTTATCCTTCTCCTTGGGCGTGTATTTTATCTGCAAAAAACCGTCTGTTTCCCACCATTTCAGCATATTCGGATCGTTGCCGTTCATCTCGATCTTCATCGAGAGCGGCAGTTCCGGGTTCTGCGTTACATGGAGTTCGACCTTGTTCCCGGTCGCCTGGATGCCCCGGAAGGGGTTGAGTTTATCCACCGTGATGCTGCTCTGCGCCGAAACCCCGGCTGCCATCAGCGCTGCTGAAAATAAAAGAATGAGTTTTTTCATTATAGTCGGTTTTTAGATGCCTTGTATTTAAAAACAATGCAAGATAGGGATTTATTTTTAATGTAACGTCCGTAAGCCGGTTATAGTGTGGCTCCATGAGCAAAATTTGCTATCTTTGGATTCTTATGGGAAATATTAAGATCATCGGAGCTTCGGCGGGGTCGGGGAAGACCTACCGGCTTGCGTATGAGTACGTCAGGGGCGTCGTGGCCGATCCGTCGCTCTACCGCCACATCCTCGCCGTAACCTTCACCAACAAGGCCACCGAGGAGATGAAGTCGCGCATCCTGAGCGAGATACACCTGCTGGCCAGCGGCGCCTGGAGCAAATATATGTCCGACCTCCAGAAACATCTGGGGTATTCGCCTGAAAAGATACGCGCCCGGGCGGCCGAGGCGCGCAAACTGATCCTGCACGATTACAGCCGCTTCTCGGTGCTGACCATAGACCGTTTTTTCCAAAGGCTGATACGTTCGTTCATCCGCGAGCTGGGGGTCGAGGTCAATTTCAACCTCGAACTCGAAACCGACTCGCTGCTTTCGGTGGCGGCGGATACGCTTATCGAGGATATCTCGACCGACGAAAACCTGCGCCGCCAGCTCTTCCTCGCCGCGCGCGACAAGATCGAGGAGAACAAACGCTGGAACGTGAAGGAGCCTCTGCTGGGGCTCGGCAGGGAACTTTTCGGCGATGAGTACCAGAGGGCGAGGGCCGCGGCGCCCGACAGCGCGGAAGTTTCGTCGCTTATCGAGGAGATAGTCGCCGGGGGCGAAAAGGCGAGGGCCGAAATAATAGCCAAAGCGAATGAGGCGGCGGGAATGATCGCTTCGAACGGCCTTTCGGCAGAGGATTTCAAAGGGAAGAAAGGAAGCGTGGCCGCATATTTTTCGCAGGTGGCCGCGGGCGACGTCAAAGCCCCGACAAAATACGCCCGCGAGGCGCTCGAATCGCCGGAGAACTGGGCGCATCCCGCTTCCGCGAACAGGGGAGTCGCCGAGAGCCTCGTACCCCAGTTGATGCCGCTGCTGGAAGATATCGACAGGCTCTACGCCGAAAATTTCCGGCTGATGAACAGCGCCCGCCTGCTGCGCGGGAACTACCGCAACTTCCTGCTGCTTTCCGACCTGCAGCAGCGCGTGGAGAAGATATGCGCAGAGGAGAATATAATGCCCATCTCGGAGACCAACAGGATGATCTCGCGGTTGGTGTCCGGCAACGACACGCCGTTCATCTTCGAAAAGGCCGGGAATTACTACTCGCGCTTCATGATCGACGAGTTTCAGGACACCTCCGGGTCGCAGTGGGACAACTTCGTGCCGCTTTTGAAGAACGCCATCGCCGAGGAGGAAAACACCCCCGTGATGCTCATAGGCGACATCAAACAGGCGATCTACCGCTGGAGGGGCGGCGACTGGCGCATCCTTTCGCACCGCGTGCGCGAGGAGATGGGCGAAGGGCGCGTCGAAACCGAACCACTCGGAACCAACTGGCGCAGCATGCGCCGCGTGGTGGAGTTCAACAACGCGATAATAGGGCTCGTGACGGAAGCCGGCAGCGCCGAGTTGAACACCGTGATTACCGAGGGGCTTGAGAAGGGGGCTATAGACGCCGCCGAGGCCGCATCTCTCGGCGGCATGCTTGCGGAGGCCTACAGCGGGCATGCCCAAAAGCCCAAAAGCGACCGCGAGGAGGGCTATGTCACGATTACCGTTTACGATGCGAACGCGGATGGCGAATACGTTCCGCCCGTCATCGAAAAGATAGAGGAGCTGCAGTCGCGGGGGTACGCTCCGGGCGACATCGCCGTCCTGGTGCGCTCCAACACACAGGGGACGCGCATCGCGCAGATGCTTCTGAAACACAAGCACGACAATCCCGGTTCGCCGTACACCTACGACGTCGTTACTCAGGAGGCGCTGACGGTGGGTTCCGCCGCAGTGAGCCGGTTTATTATCGCCTGCCTGTCGCTCGCCGCCGACCGGGGGGATTCGATACACAGGGCGGTCTACAACCTGTGGCTGGCGCGTCCTGTCGGGGAGTCCCTGACCGGCGAAGAGAACGCTTTTTTCGCACGCCTTGCCGCCATGTCGCCCGAGGAGGCTTTCGAGGAGATAGTCATGAGGTACGATCTGCAGGAGCGCACCGAAGATATAGCCTACACCCAGGCGGTGCACGAGCAGATAAACGCTTTTTCGTCAAAAACGCTGGCCGACATCTCCCTTTTCCTGAAATGGTGGAACGAGAAAGGGGCTTCGGCCTCGATCACCATGCAGGGCGGGAAAGGCGCAATAACCATATCGACCATTCATAAATCCAAAGGGCTCGAATACAAGGCCGTTATCGTGCCTTACCTGTCGTGGAAACTTTCGCCGGGGGGAGATATAGTCTGGGCCGAACCCTCCGGAGAGTTGGGCGGCACGGGCAGCCTGCCGATAAATTACCGGTCTGAAATGTCGGATTCGTTCTTCGCGGAGAGGTACTACAGCGAGCAGGTGATGGCGCACATCGACGGGATGAATATGTTTTACGTGGCCGTCACCCGCGCCGAAGAGGAGCTCCACCTGATGATGTCGTCGAGTCCGTATAACGGAAAGAACAGTATGGGGAACATCGTCCGCGGCGTCCTGCGTGAAGGCGATGGGGCCGAAGTTTTTGCAGGTGAGGTTAGGGGAGTCCGTACGGTTTCCGAAACAGGCGAAGTGATGACTTTCGGCTCGCCGGTGCATCCCGAAGCGGGAAAGGAGCGCACCGACAAGAGCCTGAAAACATATCGGACCGCCCGTCCGGGCGCAAAAGTGAAGTTGAGGCTTCCCTCGGCCCGATATTTTGAGGACGGCGAGGCGGAGTTAACCCCGCGTGACTTCGGTATATTTATGCACAAGGCTTTCGAGAACGCCGCCGGAATGGACGACGTCCGCACAGCCGTCGGCCGGATGCTGGCCGGTGGGCTCGTTTCGCGGCAGGAACACACGCACCTGCAAGCCCTGATAGCGAAGGCTTTCACAAACCCATTGGTCGCCGGGTGGTTTTCCGGGGACTGGACGGCGGTGCGCAACGAGAACGATATCGTGGTACCGGGCGACCCGGGAGTGAGGCGTCCCGACCGCGTTATGCTGAAAGACGGCAGGGCGGTCGTTGTGGATTACAAGTTCGGCCGCAAAACCGACAACGCCCACAACCGTCAGTTGAAAAACTACATGGAACTGCTGCGCGGAATGGGCTGCACGCAGGTCGAGGGTTACATATGGTACGTTTCTTTAGATAAAATTGAGCCTGTTTTGTAATCCGGCCATGCAGTATTTCCGGGTATCGTGCATTTATACATTTAGATAACCTAACCGATATGATGTGTGATATGAAAAAGTTCTCCTGCCTTTCGATTGCGATCCTGATGCTGGCCGCGACGGCGTGCGACGGCATCAACCCCGACCCGGACCATGTCGCCAAAGCCGAGCCCATCGCGTTGACTCCCAAACAGATTGAAAAAGCCGCGTGCGACAACGCTTTCGCATTCAACCTGTTCTGCGAAGTGGCGACCTCCGACGACAAAGAGAACGCCTTTATCTCGCCGCTGAGCGTGACGATGGCCCTGGGAATGCTCTATAACGGCACCTCCGATGAGGCGGGCGACGAAATGGCCGCCGCGTTGGGCGTATCGGACTTCACGGAAACCGAGATCAACGAATATTATCAAAAAATGCGGAATGCTCTGCTTTCCGTCGATCCGCTGACCGCCATCTCGATAGCCAATTCGATCTGGTGCGAGCAGGACTATCCGGTTTTACCTGATTTTGTCAACGTCAATAAAAACTATTACGACGCCGAGGTGCGGAGCCTCGATTTAAGTGCGTCGTCCGCCGTCGATGT
This sequence comes from Rikenellaceae bacterium, assembly GCA_031554415.1. Classification (GTDB taxonomy): domain Bacteria; phylum Bacteroidota; class Bacteroidia; order Bacteroidales; family Rikenellaceae; genus UBA940. The sequence goes on from JAVBVG010000052.1 coordinate 7,847, forward strand.
CATCAACGCCTGGTGCGCCGCGAAGACCAACGACATGATAAAGACCATTATTCAGGAGATACCGGACGAGGTGGTGATGTACCTCATCAATGCGGTCTATTTCAAGAGCAAATGGAAATACCAGTTCGACAGGAAAGATACTAAAGACGGGTATTTTATATTTGAGGAATCCTATGCAGCGATAGGTTCTGACAGAGTGCTTGTTCCCATGATGCACCAGAAGGCCGAATTGCCCTATTATCACGACGACAATGTGGAGTGCCTGGAAATGCCGTACGGCAACGAGGCGTTCAGTATGCTGCTGATGCTGCCCCGCGAAGAGAAGACCGTCGATGACATTGTGCAATGGCTCGACGCAGACGCCTATAACACAATCCTGGCCGGCCTGCATGAAATAGAGCTTCCGATATCGATGCCGCGATTCAAGGTGGAATGCAAGTTTTCGCTGAAAGAGCCTGTGGCCGATCTCGGAATGAAACAGATATTCGGGGAGGGCGGCCTGACCGGCATCGCCGACGACCCCAGGCTTGTTGTGTACGATATCATGCACAAAACCTTTGTGGAAGTGAACGAAGAAGGGACAGAAGCCGCCGCCGTCACTGCCGTCATTGCGGGACCCACTTCGGTCGGTGCGTCGTTCCACGCCAACAGGCCGTTCATCTACCTCATCAGGGAAAAAAGCACCGGCGCGATCCTCTTCATCGGACGCATGGACAACCCTTCTAATTGACAATTGGGAGTTAGGAATGATAAAAAACTCTCCTCTTTTTTGAAGGAGGAGAGTTTTTTATGCCATCTTCAAATGTTATTTCCCTTCGCTTTTACGGCGCCGCCTGATGACGACCGCCTGCTCCGGTCAATGAACCCGGCCTTAGGCCTCGGTTCCGGCTAATCGTGGTGCATCCGGAAAAGGTCGAAATCGATCTCGTCGCAGAACGCCTCGATAGTCGGACCCAGGTCGGGATTTCCGGCGAATTTACCGGTCAGCCATTTCCGGAAGTCATCGGCCGTCTGTTTAGAATCAAAGTAATATTCAGACGCGATGGCAGAAGCAAACTCCTTCCTGACTTTAGGCATTTCGTTAAGATAGTACATTATATACTCAGGATCGGACTTCAGGATTTTCAGGCAGTATTTGTCCACGGCTTCGGACAGCGCACCGTCGGCACCGTCCAATATCTTGACGAATATATGGAGGTACAGAGCCCTTTTCTGCCAGGGCGGGGTGATCTCCGATACGGTTTCCAGCACGCCGAGAGTAGCCTCGTCGTCGGAAGGCTTTTCGGTGCGGCCGTAATAGGCCTTCACATTGGCCGGCACATAGGAAGAACGCAGTATCCCGGCCTGCTCCTCCGGCTCGATGTCGTTCCAGTAGATAGTGATTGTTTCCCAGCCGGGCTGCGCGAACGCTATCGTCGCCGCGGCAATAAGGTTCAGAATAAATATCATGGCTGTGCGTTTTTAAGATTATACGTTATCTGCCTGTCGTGCAATTATCTCGCCGGATTCCACCGTGGGTTTAAAAATAAGCATAAAAAACGAAACGGAGGCCTTGTGCCTCCGTTCCCGTAATTAATACTGTACGATCAGAACCCGAAATCTATGGCGCTTTCGTCGCGGTCGAACGCATAGTCATTGACGGCCCATCTGCCGTCGGCGTCCTTCGCGAGATCGACTTCGCCCGTGCCCTTCCAGTCGGGATTGCCCCTGGCGGTCAGAATATAGAATACGGTCGCCGAATCCTCGCCGACCCCGCTCTTTTCGGCGTCGTACTGTACTTTGTATCCATACGCTTTAGCATGGTCGGAGAGTGTCTTGACGAAGTGTTTTTCGAGCTCGCTCATATCGCCCGCCTCGGGGAATTCCTCAAGCAGTTCGGGAGCGACATACCGGCGCGCCGCGTCGAGGTCCATATCCACAAAGAACGCTTTCGCAAATGTATCGGCAACCTCTTTCGCGCTGCCGTTTTTCGCCCCGCCGCCGCATGAAACGGCCAGCATCGACACGCACATAACGGCAATAAATAAGGCTTTTTTCATTCCTAATTCCAATTCCTAATTCCTAATTCGTAATTGAATTCACTACTCCCACTCGATGGTGGCGGGCGGTTTCGAGCTGATGTCGTAGGTGACGCGGTTGATCCCCTTCACGCGGTTGATGATCTCGTTGGACACCTTGGCGAGGAAATCATAGGGCAGGTGCACCCAGTCGGCGGTCATGGCGTCGGTCGAGTTGACCGCGCGCAGGGCCACGGCGTTCTCATAGGTGCGTTCGTCGCCCATGACGCCAACGCTCTGCACCGGCAGCAGGATAACCCCCGCCTGCCATACTTTGTCGTAGAGGCCCCATTCGCGCAGCAGATCGATGAAAATTTTGTCGGCCTCCTGCAGGATCGCAATTTTTTCGGCCGTAACCTCGCCCAGCACGCGGATTCCGAGCCCCGGTCCGGGGAAAGGATGGCGTCCCAGAAGCATGGGACTCATGCCCATTTCACGGCCCACTTTGCGCACTTCGTCCTTGAAGAGCATGCGCAGCGGCTCGACTATCCTGAGGTTCATTTTTTCGGGAAGTCCGCCCACGTTGTGGTGCGACTTGATCGTTGCGGAAGGACCGTTCACCGAAAGCGACTCGATGACGTCGGGATAAATAGTTCCCTGCGCCAGCCATTTTATCCCTTTGAGTTTCTGCGCCTCGGCGTCGAAGACCTCTATGAAGTCGCGGCCGTTGATCTTGCGTTTCTTTTCGGGATCGGTCACCCCTTTCAGGTCACCCAGGAATTTTTCACCCGCGCGGACGCCTATAACGTTAAGGCCCATACCCTTATACGATTCCATCACATCCTCGTACTCGTTCTTGCGCATAAGTCCCGTGTCGACGAAGATGCAGACGAGGCTGGCCCCTATCGCCCTGTGGAGCAGCACCGCCGAAACCGACGAGTCGACGCCGCCGGAGAGTCCCAGCACCACCTTGTCGCCGCCCAGCTGCGCTTTCAATCCCTCGACGGTTTCTTCGACGAACGACGCCGGGGTCCAGTCCTGCGTGCATCCGCATATGTCCACGACAAAATTTTTCAGCAACCGGCTGCCTTCGGTCGAGTGGTAGACTTCGGGGTGGAACTGTATGCCCCACACCTTTTCATCGCCGATCTGGTAGGCGGCGTTTTCGACGCTCTCTGTACAGGCGATGACTTTGCCGCCATTCGGGAGTTTCGTGATGGTGTCGCCGTGCGACATCCACACCTGTGTCACGGGCGAAAGGTCTTTCAGCAGCGGGTTTCCCGGTTCGCCGAGCGTAAGCATCGCCCGTCCGTATTCGCGCGAGCCTGCACCGCGCACTTCGCCGCCGCATTTCTGCGATATATACTGCGCTCCGTAGCATACGCCCAGGACCGGATGCTTGCTGCGGATAGCGTCGAGGTCGACCTG
>JAVBVG010000015.1:0-24324 GCA_031554415.1 Rikenellaceae bacterium
GAGCGAGTGCGATCCGATGACATTCCGAGCGAGAAAAAGAGTCTATCGCACGACGAGGGAACTACAAAATAATTGAACCCGTTTCCATCAATATAATTGTAAGGTAGTTCCCTCGTCGTCAGATAGCAGCTCACGGCTCGCTTTATCCTTATCTGATCTGACTCTCTCGGGATGACAATCAAATAGCCTTGGCCGCTGCCACCTCTCTCGGAAGGACAATAAAACCCTCGACTGAAATTTTACTGGAATTTTCTTATCTTTGTTACTCTGAAAAACGAATCCCGATGGTTGAAAAAAAATACGCGGAAACGCCACTGATGAAGCAGTATTACGCGGTGAAGGCGCAGCATCCCGATGCGATCGTGCTCTTCCGCATGGGCGACTTCTACGAAACTTTCGGCGACGACGCCATCAAGGCCTCAGGGATCCTCGGGATCACCCTCACACGCCGGGCGAACGGTGCGGCCGCCACGGTCGAACTGGCCGGATTCCCGCATCATTCGATCGAAACATACCTTCCGAAACTCGTCCGGGCGGGCGAACGCGTGGCTATCTGCGAACAGTTGGAGGACCCGAAAACGGCAAAAGGACTCGTCAAGCGCGGCGTGATAGAACTCATTACGCCGGGCGTTGCGCTGAGCGACAACATACTGAGCGGCAAGGAGAACACATTCCTCGCGGCGGTCTTTTTCGGCCCTAAAACCACCGGCGTCGCGTTCCTCGACATCTCGACGGGCGAATTCTACGTCGGCGAGGGTTCGGACGCATACGCCGACAAACTGCTGTCGAACTTCGCGCCCAAAGAGGTGGTCTACCAGCGCGCCGAAAAGGAGCGTTTCGAGAGGACGTTCGGGAGCGGCCACTACACCTACAAGCTCGACGAGTGGGTTTTCGGCGAGGATATCAACCGCACGAAACTGACCCAGCAGCTTGGCGTTAAGAACCTGCGCGGGTTCGGCGTCGAGGGGATGGGCAGCGGGATTTCGGCCGCCGGAGCCATCCTCTATTACCTGGAATTCACCGAACACAAGGCCCTCGGGCACATCACGCGCATTTCGCGCATCGACGAGGACCGCTACGTGTGGATAGACAAATTCTCGATCCGCAACCTCGAACTGTTCGGCTCGAACGCCGGCGACCGAGGGCAGGGTTCGTTCCTGTGGGCGATGGACAAGACCGTCACGCCGATGGGCGGGCGCCTCCTGAGACACTGGATCGCACTGCCGGTCAAAGACATCGCGGAGCTCGACAGCCGCCTTGACGTGGTTGAAACCCTCGCCGGCGACGCCGAACTTGCCGAAAGCCTTACGGAGAGCGTCAGCCACATCGGCGACCTCGAACGCATCTCGTCGCGCATCGCCGACGGACGGGTGCTGCCGCGCGAGATAGTCCAGCTCAAGAATTCGCTCTTCGCGATCGAGCAGGTGCGGCAGCTTTTGGCCAACGAACCGGCTTTAGAGGGGCTTGCAGGCGGGCTCGACCTCTGCACCGACGTCCGCGACCGCATCGCGCGCGACATCTACCCCGATCCCTCCACGAACCAGATACAGAAAGGCGGCATCATCGCCGACGGCGTGGATATGGAGCTCGACGACCTGCGCCGCATCGCAACGCACGGCAAGGAAGTGCTGGCCGAAATGGTCGAGCGCGAAACCGCACGCACCGGCATCTCGTCGCTCAAGATCATATACAACAACGTCTTCGGCTACGGTTTCGAGGTGCGCGACACCCACCGCGACAAGGTTCCGGCGGAGTGGGTGCGCAAGCAGACGCTGAAAGGGGCAGAACGCTATATCACGCAGGAACTCAAGGAGTACGAGGAAAAAATACTGGGCGCCGAGAGCCGGATGCTGGAGATCGAACTGCGCATCTACACCGAACTTATCGCCTTCCTCTGCACGCGTATACAGGCGCTGCAGCGCGACGCGGCGATCATCGCCCGCCTCGACGTGCTGCTTTCGTTCGCCCGCATCGCCGCCGAACGCCGCTACACCCGCCCCGCGCTCGACGACAGCTACGCGATCGACATAAAGGACGGGCGCCATCCGGTCATTGAACGGCTTCTGCCTGTGGGCGAGGAGTACATCCCCAACGACATTCGCCTCGACAACGACACCCAGCAGATCATGATGATAACCGGCCCCAATATGTCGGGTAAGAGCGCCCTGCTGCGCCAGACGGCCCTTATCGTGCTGATGGCCCAGATGGGCTCGTTCGTCCCGGCAAGCGCGGCCCGCATCGGCATCGTCGACAAGATTTTCACGCGCGTCGGGGCTTCCGACAACATTTCGCAGGGGGAATCGACATTCATGGTAGAGATGATCGAGTCAGCCTCGATCCTGAACAACATCTCGAACCGCAGCCTTGTTTTGCTCGACGAGATCGGGCGCGGAACCAGTACCTACGACGGCATCGCAATCGCGTGGGCCATGGTCGAATACCTTCACGACCATCCGCAGTCGCGCGCCAAGACGCTTTTCGCAACGCATTACCACGAGCTCAACGAGATGACCCAGAGCTGCGAGCGGGTGCGCAATTTCCACGTTTCGGTGCGCGAGGTCGACAATTCGGTCATCTTCATCCGCAAACTCGTCGAGGGCGGCACCGACCGTTCGTTCGGTATCCATGTTGCGAAAATAGCCGGCATGCCGCGCAGTGTCGTCGAGCGCGCCGACCGCATCCTCGAAAGCTATTCGGGCGAACCGCGCAGCCAGGTCAAGGCCGTTCCGCCCCACGCCAAACCCAAGAAGAAAGGCGCGGATGATACCGGCAACATCCAACTGACGATGTTCCAGCTGGACGACCAGGTGCTTGTGCAGATCCGCGACCAGATAAAGGGCCTCGACATCAATTCGCTCACTCCGCTCGAGGCGCTTAACAAACTCAACGAGATCAAAAAAATAACCGGAATCTGACACGATTCCGGTTATTTTTTTCGGATGCGGCAGCCGTTATTGCAGCAGCAGGAAGAGTCCCGCGGCAGCCGCGCTTCCGCACAAAGGGGCGACGACGGGAAGCCAGGCGTAACGCCAGTTGCTGTCGCGTTTGCCCTTTATGGGCAGAAGGGCATGGGCGACGCGTGGCCCCAGGTCGCGAGCGGGATTAATGGCATAGCCGGTGGTTCCGCCCAGCGACATACCTATCGCAACGATAAGCAGCGAAACCGGCAGCGGCCCGGCGATCTCCGCCCCCGCCGCGTAAAGTATCCCGAACACGAGTATGAAAGTGCCGACGAACTCGCTGAAAAAGTTGGAGAACCGGTTCTTTATCGCCGGGCCGGTGCAGAAGACGCCGAGTTTCAGATCGGGATTCTCCTCCTCGTCGAAATGCGGCCTGTACATCAGGAAGACTATCGCCGCTCCGAGCATCGCCCCCAGCATCTGCGCGGCGATATACCCCAAAATACTCCCTTTGAAACTGCCTGTAATGGCGAGCCCGAGCGTGACCGCCGGATTGAGGTGCGCTCCCGAATAGGGCGCCGAAATGAACGCCGCCACGAACACGGCAAATCCCCAGCCGAATGCGATTACCACCCACCCGGATTTGTTTCCGAGCGTCTTTTTGAGGTTGACGTTTGCGCACACACCGGCCCCGAAGAGTATCAGGATGGCGGTGCCTATGAATTCGAAAATGATATCTTTTCCCATGACCGGTCGCTGTTATTTTGTCCACGATTCGGAGCGGCGCACCGCGTCGGCCCATTTTTTCTTCGCCTCACTCATATCCGCGCCGGCGGGTTCGAAACGGGTGTCGGCGTGCCACTGCCGGCTTATTTCGTCGATGCCGTCCCAGTAACCAACCGCCAGACCGGCCAGGTACGCGGCACCGAGGGCCGTGGTCTCGGTGGTCTGGGGACGTATGACGGCCTTACCCAGCACGTCGGCCTGGAACTGCATCAGCAGGTTGTTGCGCGCCGCTCCCCCGTCCACGCGAAGCTCTTTCAGCCCGACTCCCGCATCGGCCGCCATCGCGTCTATCACGTCCATCGAGAGCCAGGCTATGCCTTCGAGCGCGGCGCGCGCGATGTGGGCGGCGGTGGTCCCGCGCGAGATGCCGACTATCGCGCCGCGCGCGTACTGGTCCCAGTAGGGCGCCCCGAGTCCCGTCAGCGCGGGAACCAGGCAGACGTCGCCGCTGTCGGGAACCTGCGCGGCCAGAGCCTCGATGTCGGATGAGGATTTGATGATGCCCAGGCCGTCCCTCAGCCACTGCACTATCGCGCCCGCGACGAAGATGCTCCCTTCGAGCGCGTAAGCCGTCCGTCCGCCAATCTGCCACGCCACGGTCGACACGAGGTTGTTCTGCGACACGACGGGTTTGTCGCCCGTGTTCATCAGTATGAAACAGCCCGTGCCGTAAGTATTTTTAACCATACCCGGCTCGATGCACATCTGTCCGAACAGCGCCGCCTGCTGGTCGCCGGCGATCCCTGCGATCGGAACCTCGGCTGCGAATATATCGGTCGAGGTATGCCCGTAGAGTCCGCTCGACGCGCGCACCTGCGGCGCCATCGAGGTGGGAATATCGAAAAGCTCCCGCAGTTCGGCGTCCCACTCCAGCGTGTTGATATTGAACAGCATCGTTCGCGAGGCGTTGCTCACGTCCGTGGCGTGCACCGCGCCGCCGGTAAGCTGCCACACGATCCAGGTGTCCACCGTGCCGAAGACGAGCCTGCCCGCCTCGGCTTTCTCCCTCGCCCCCTCGACGTTGTCGAGTATCCATTTGACCTTCGTCGCGCTGAAATAGGCGTCGATCATAAGGCCCGTTTTCCCGCGGATGACAGGCAGCAGCCCCCGTTCTTTGAGCGAATCGCAGTAGGCGGCCGTGCGGCGGTCCTGCCACACTATGGCGTTATAGAGCGGCTCGCCCGTTTCGCGGTCCCACACGACGGTCGTTTCCCTCTGGTTGGTGATGCCTATCGCGGCGACGGCGGAGGCCCCGATCCCCAGTTTGGCGAGGGCTTCGGCGGCTACTGCGGCCTGCGTGGACCATATTTCGCGGGGGTCGTGCTCCACCCACCCGCTCTGCGGGAATATCTGGGTGAACTCTTTCTGCGCCACGGAGCGTATCGCGCCGGCGCGGTCGAAAACGATGGCGCGCGAACTCGTCGTCCCGGCGTCGAACGACAAAATGAATTTTTCCATGCTGGAAGTTTTAGGTTAGAACGGCTTAACGGTTTACAAAGATAAACTATTTTTCATAGCCGCAATATCTTATGACCGACTAACTAATGCGTAATTTTTAATTCGTAATTGTCCTAAACAAGATATCCTGCCGATGTGGCAGGATATCTTGTTTAGGAACCGAAGTCGTCGTACATAACATTCTCGGGCGGCACTCCCAGCTCGTCAAGCATCTTGGTGAGGGCCGCGTTCATCATCGGCGGACCGCACAGGTAGTACTCGATGTCTTCCGGAGCTTCGTGGTTCTTCAGGTAGTTGTCGAAAATCACCTTGTGGATGAACCCGACATATCCCTTCCAGTTATCCTCGTCTTTCGGCTCGGAAAGCGCGATGTTGAACTTGAAGTTGGGGAACTCCTTTTCGATCTCCTCGAACTGGTCGGCATAGAATATTTCGCGCAGGCTGCGCGCACCGTACCAGAATGTTACGGGAACTTTCGTCTTCTCGGTCTTGAAGAGGTGGAACAGGTGCGAACGCATCGGAGCCATCCCCGCGCCGCCGCCTATGAACATCTTCTCATTGGGCGTGTCCCTGACGAAGAATTCTCCGTAGGGGCCCGAAATGGTGATCTTGTCGCCCGGTTTGAGCGAAAAGATATAGGACGAGCAGATACCCGGATTGACCGGCATGAACTTCCCTGCGGAGCGGTCCCACGGCGGGGTGGCGATGCGGATGTTGAGCATCACGATATTGCCCTCGGCCGGGTGGTTGGCCATCGAATATGCGCGGAACGTGGGTTCGGGATTCCTCGTGGCGAGGTCGAACATCTTCATCTGCTCCCACTCGGGACGGTATTCGGCGTCGATGTCGAAATCGCTGAATTTGATATCGTCGTACTTCGGAACGTCGATCTGGATGTATCCCCCGCTGCGGAACTTGAGCGTTTCGCCCGGCGGGAGCTTCACCACGAACTCCTTGATATAGGTTGCCACGTTGCGGTTCGACACCACCTCGCACTCCCATTTCTTCACGCCCAGCACCGCTTCCGGCACGGCGATCTTCATGTCCTGCTTGACCTTTACCTGGCAGCCGAGCCTCCAGTTCTCTTTCTGCTGGCGGCGCGAGAAGAAGTTAACCTCGGTCGGGAGTATGTCGCCGCCCCCTTCGAGCACCTGGCAGCGGCACATGCCGCACGAACCGCCCCCGCCGCAGGCCGACGGCAGGAAGATGCCGCTCGCGCTCATCGTAGAAAGCAGGGTGCTTCCGGGTTCGGCGGTCAGTATTTTTTCACCGTCGTTGATATCGATCTTAACCTCTCCGGACGGCGTGAGCTTGTTCTTGGCGTACAGCAGTACCGCAACCAGAAGCAGCGTTACAACGAGGAAAGCCGCAATTGCTATGATTAGTGTTAATGTATCCATCTCTAATTATGAATTATTAATTATGGATTATGAATTAAAGTTGGATACCCAAAAACGACATGAATGCGATCCCCATCAGGCCGGTGATGATAAAGGCGATGCCTGGGCCTTTCAGCGGCGCGGGGATCTCCGAGTACTGGAGCCTTTCGCGGATAGCCGCCATCATCACGATAGCCAGCCACCAGCCGATGCCGCTTCCGACGCCGAACGCGGTGGCCTGCCCGAGGTTGGGATAATCCCTCTCCTGCATGAACAGCGACGCACCCATGATGGCGCAGTTGACGGCGATCAGCGGAAGGAAGATGCCCAGCTGGTTGTAGAGCCCGGGGGCGAACCTTTCGACCACCATCTCCACGAGCTGCGTGAACGAAGCGATCACGGCGATGAAGACGATGAAGCTGAGGAAACTCAGGTCTACGGTCGAGAGGCCGGAGCTGATCCACGACAGCGCGCCCGGTTTGAGGATGTATTCGTTGAGCAGCCAGTTCAAAGGCACGGTCATGGCCATCACGAAGATGACCGCGAGGCCGAGTCCGTTTGCCGTCTTGACGCTCTTGCTTACGGCGATGTAGGAACACATACCGAAAAAGTATGCGAACACCATGTTGTCGATAAAGATCGACTTGATAAATATATTGAAACTTTCCATAGCCCTCCTCCTACTTTTCTATAAGGTCCTTGTTCTTGCCGCGGTGCACCCAGATGATGATCCCGACCAGTATAAGCGCCATCGGCGGAAGCATCATCAGGCCGTTGTTGGCGTAGAACCCGCCGTTCTGGATGTACCACCCCTCGGGGATGATACGGAAGCCCCACAGGCTGCCGCTGCCCAGCAGTTCGCGCACGAAACCGACGATCACGAGTATTATACCGTATCCGATGCCGTTTGCGGCGCCGTCGACCAGCGAGGGCCAGGGCTTGTTGGCGAGCGCGAAGGCCTCGACGCGTCCCATGATGATACAGTTGGTGATGATAAGCCCCACGTAGACCGAGAGCTGCTTGCTGACGTCGTAGACGAAAGCCTTGAGCACCTGGTCGACCAGGATAACGAGGAACGCGATGACCACCAGCTGCACGATGATGCGGATGCGGTTGGGCACGCCCTTGCGCAGGAGCGACATTATGAGGTTGGCGAAAGCGGTGACGACGGTCACCGAGAGCGCCATAACGAAAGCCGGTTTGAGCTGTGCCGTCACGGCGAGGGCCGAACATATGCCGAGTATCTGGACGATCACGGGATTGTCCTTGCTCAGCGGACCCAGAAAATATTGCCAGTTCTTACCCTTCATTTTCTTCAGTGTTTTCAGTGTTTTCAACTACGGCTTCTTCAGCCGCGGCAGCCGGAGCTTCGCCGCCCGCCTTCTGTTTTTCGATGTATGCCTTGTAGTCCTGCATGCAGTCGATGATCATGTGTTCGACCCCGCGCGAGGTGATCGTGCCGCCCGAGATTGCGTCGACCGCATAGTCGTTGCCCCTCGACACGCCGTCGCCTTTCAGCACGGTAATCCCCACGAGCTCATCGCCGCGGAATATCTTCTTGCCCGCGAACTGCGAGGCGAATTTCGGGGTTGCGATCTCGGCGCCCAGACCCGGGGTTTCCCCCTTGTGGTCGAACACCACGCCCGCAACCGTGCTCCAGTCGCCCTCGAGGGCGACATAGCCCCACACGGCGCCCCAGAGGCCGCTGCCCCAAACGGGAATGATATATAGCCTTTTGCCGTCGGCCTCGCTGACAAAAACCGGAAGTTCCCTCTGTTCGGCGGGCTTTTCATACTCGGCTTTCAGGTTGACGAGCTTTTCGAAAGCGCTGCCCTCGATGCGGTCGCCCCTGGTGTTGACGAGGTAAGAATCGACGATATACTTTTTGTATTCGTCGTTGATATAGGCGGTCTTATCTTTGGCTTTGCCGGCATCCTGCGCCAGGCCCACGCTTGCAAGCACGTCGCCTTTCTTCTCCACCTCGACGTTGGCGTTCTGGATGGGCTGCAGCACCATCGCCGCAATGGCGAGGACTGCCGCAACCACGACCACCATCACCGTGGCGTAGATTATTATATATGTACTGTTGTTCTTATTCATACTCTGCGTCCTCCCCTATTTTGCAAGTTTGACACCTTTGTTCCTGCGCCTGATGTTGAATCCCACGACGACGTGGTCGACGAGCGGGGCGAGGGCGTTCATAAAGAGTATCGAGAGCATCATCCCCTCGGGATAACCGGGGTTCACGACGCGTATCATAACCGCCAGCGCACCTATCAGGAATCCGACTATTACCTTGCCCGTGTTGGTCTGCGCCGCCGTCACGGGGTCGGTGGCCATGAACACCGCTCCGAAAGCGAAACCTCCCAGCAGCAGGTGGTAGTAAGCCGGCATATCCAAATATGCGCTTCCGCCTATCAGGTTGAACAGCAGGCCCATCAGGTAACCCCCGGCAAAGACGCTCGCCATGATCCTCCAGCTCGCCACGCCCGTGAAGAGCAGCAGAGCCGCGCCTATCATAATGGCGATGAACGAGGTTTCGCCGATGCTTCCGGGTATCGTTCCGACGATCCAGTCCCAGATATCGGCGTTTGCCAGCGTGTCCTGCGCGTTCTCGCCCAACTGCGTCAGCGGCGTCGCGCCCGAGAAACCGTCGACGTAAGCGCCGCCCTTGCCCGCGCCCCTGATCCACACCTTGTCGCCCGAAATGAACGGCGTGTAGGCGAAGAATACGAACGCTCGGGCTAGCAGGGCCGGATTGAAGATATTCATGCCGGTTCCGCCGAAGACCTCCTTGCCGACGACCACCGCGAAGATGACCGCCAGGGCGACCATCCACAGGGGTACGTCGATAGGCATGATAAGCGGAATGAGCATCCCTGTAACGAGGTAGCCCTCGTTGACCTCGTGGCCGCGCCGCTGGGCGAAAGCGAACTCGATGCCGAGGCCGACTATGTAAGAAACCAGGATCAGCGGCAGCACGCGCACGAAGCCGTACCACCAGCATTTCCAGATGGAGGCCGCCAACAGCGGTTCCCCGATCGCGTGGAAGTGCTGCAGACCCGTGTTGTACATGCCGAAAAGCAACGCGGGCAGCAGCGCCACGATCATCACGATCATGGTGCGCTTCAGGTCGGCCGCGTCGCGGATATGGGCGCCTTTCTTCGTCACGGTGTTCGGAACGAACAGGAACGTTTCGAAAGCGTCGAAAGTCGAGTGGAGGAAGCCCAGTCTGCCGTCCTTTTCGAACGGCGGCTTAACCTTATCGACCACGCTGCGAAGTAATTTATTAATCATATCCATCAGCTCAACTCTTTAATCATAAGGTTAATACCACTTTGTATCGCGGCCTGCACCTCGGTCTTCGAGGGATCGACGAAATCGCACAGCGCGAAATCCTCGGGCACGACCTCGTATATCCCCAGGTTCTCCATCTTGTCGATGTCGCCCGCCATGCACGCCTTCACCAGGTACATCGGGTAGATGTCCATCGGCACGTAGTTTTCCCACAGTCCGGTCATCACTATCGAGCGGTGGCCGCCGTTGAGGTTGGTGTCGAGGTCGTACTTGCGGCGCGGAAAGAGCCACGAAAAATAGGTGCGCGAAACCGAGAATTTCCTGAACCTCGGGGCGATCCACCCCAGCAGTTCGTAATGGTCGCCCTCTTCCAGCACCGTTATCTGGTTAGAGTAGAAGGTCATGAACTCGGCGCGGGTGATGCTGCGTCCGCTCAGCGCGTTGCCGCTCACGAGGCGCACCGTGCGCCCCTCTTTCTGCTCCTTTATATTGGAATTCATCACGAAAGACTTGATCTCGGCGCCGCCCGTTATCTTGAGGTAATACGGGTTGGCGACCTGCGGACCCGACATCGCGATCACCTTCGTCATATCGACCCTGCCGGTGTTGAACAGGCGGCCGATGATGGCGAGGTTCTGCACGTCGACGGTCCACGCCACCTCTCCCTTTTTGATCGGGTCGACATGGTGTATCTGTACTCCCACGTTACCGGCTGGATGCGGCCCCTTGAAGAGATGCTGTTCGGCGTTGTCGACTTTGTTCAGCACTCCGTCGGTCCCGGCTTTCAGGCCCAGATGGACCTTTCCGGCGGTCAGTTTTTTCAGCACCTCGACGCCCTTTTTCAGGTTGTCTAACTCGCCTTCGAGCACGAAATTCATATCCGGGGCGCACGGCGCCGAATCGAATCCCGACACGAAAACGGCCTTGGGAGATTCCGCCGGGTCGGCGATGATGCCGTAGGGGCGCCGGATGATCATCGGCCACAGGCCTGAAGCCAGCAGAACGCCTGCGACATCCTCTTTGGAGGCCTTGTCGAGCGCGGGGATCCTGAACTCCACGGAGTCCTGTTTGCCGTCTGTTTCGACGATCACGTTGAGGAGTTTGCGCTTGTCGCCCCTGCGGATCTCCGAAACCACGCCGCTGACGGGCGAAGTGAAGATAATTTCCTCGTTGGCCTTATCGAAGAACAACGGGGAACCGGCTTTCACCCTGTCGCCCGGGCGGACGAGCAGTTTGGGAACGACGCCTTCGAAATCGGGCGGCGATACGGCATAGGTATCCGAACCGCAGGCCGTTATGAGTTTCGGCTGCGGTGTTCCCTGCAGGTGAATGTCGAGTCCTTTTCTCAGTTTGATGATTTTCGACATATCTGTCCTAAAAAGAATATTACTGTTGTGTGTGTTAAGCGATTGAAGGGTCCGGCGCAAATAACCTGCCGAAATCCGGCGCAAATGTAATTAAAATAAACCGAATCGTCGAGGTTTCTGTTATGAAAATAACAGGCCCCGCAGAATATTTATCAAAAACGGTTGATAACCTTCAAAACAAAGATCCGAGGAAATCTCATACCTGCCAAAGCTAAGCGTGATCCACCATAATTCGCCCGACTTATTGTTTAAACGAAATAATTTCAGTATCTTTACAATCAATATAATCAATCCCCCCCAACCAATCCTAATCATTTATTATGAGAAAGTCTATTTTATCTGTAACCGCCATATTGGCCGTATTGGCTGTGTCTTGCGGCAAGGAAGCTGTAAGTCCGGAAAGTGAACCTGTTACCGAAGAACAGCCTCTCGCAGGGGAGGAGAGAGCCATACTGACCCTAAATGATTTCATCGCCGATCTGAATGATGAATCGCAAACGAGGTCTTCCTACAAGGCTCAGCCTAAAATAACTCTTGTCAAAAAACCTCTGCTTCTGCCTATGGCGGTAATGTTGCAACGAGGTCAGGCGACGAATGCAGCCTGCCCCTCTATGAATTCACCCTCCAAAACCCCGATGGCACCGCCGGGTTTGCGGTCGTCGGCGATGCATCGGTGCTGGACGAGGTGATCGCATACGCTCCGAAGGGAGCTATTGCTGATACCGTTTTCAATGAGGGTCTGGCTATCTATTTCAGGGATATCGCTCTGCTGGATGATATTATTAGCAGACAGACAGAACAGAAGATCGCGACAAGGACTCCGGGCGCTTACAGGCAGCCTGGATGGAATGATATTGCCAGTTATCCAACAAGCGACTGGGAATTTGCAAGGTGGTTTACAGATGCCGACTACGCAAACAGGCCGCCGAATGCAGCTTATGGCTGGACGTTCTATGTCGGAGATATAACGCAAAAGCGCGACGCCCATCCGAATGTTGAGTGGGGTCAAGGAAACCCATACAACAACCGTGTGACTGCAAAGATTACCGGAACCAACGACAATGTAAAAGTGGGATGTTTTGCCGTGGCTTTGGGTCAGCTCATGGCTTTCCACCAATATCCTTCGACTTATAATTGGATGCCTTTGTTGAAATGGACCATCAAATTGAGCCTACCCCTATCAAAAAAGATAAAAAAGGCAAAAGCCTGGGTATAGATATCACTAAAGAAACACCTGCTCAAAAAGAGGTTTCGCGGTTACTTATCGACATTGCTCGTGTCGGAAACACCGAGCATAAGCCTTCAAACACAGGAAGCACAAATTATAACATGACAATTCCAACGTTAAATCATTTTGGTTATACGGCTGAAGAACCCATAGTATTAGGAAGACAGTCTGGTGATTACGAGATCATAAATGATGAATTTATCAGCTACCACAGGCCGGTATTATACTATGCCCGCACTTATTATAAGGGTGGTTATAGTGGGCACATTTGGATTGTCGACGGCATCGCACAATACTGGGGTTGGCAATATCGCGAATTCATCGATCCGGAAGGAAGCGGTAAATATGGACTCGACCGACGCTGGGTGGAAACGAAGTTGATACATTGTAACTGGGGATGGGACGGCGAAAGTAATGGTTGGTTCTATGATTTCCAGCCTCCTCATGAAGGTGAATTCCTCAATTTCTTTTATGATAAAATTGTTTTTAAAGGAATAAAGCCACTCTAATAACTATGAGGAGAAAATTTATTTATATTTTGCTGATTTTGTTTCTTGGAGCTACGGTTTCAGGATGCGACAAAAACGAGCCGGCAAAGGAATCGTTCACTACCCTAGAACTCAGCAAGCGATATGTTATGTTGGACCCAGCGTTTGAACCGACAGACCAAATCAGCATTCTGTCCGGCAACGGAGAGTACCGTATAATTTATCCTAAACGTATAAATGTCGGCATCTATAAAGCCGACACAGGACCAATAGAGAAGGATTACTCGGACGACATGTTAACCATCGGCATCGAAGACAATATTATCACCATTAAATGCCCGCCGTCATCCATAAACGACAGTGGTTTCACCGGTTATTTCCTTGTTAAGGATAGCGACGGCGCAAAACAAATTTTTGAGGTAGAATATCCGCTTTCAGCCGGTCTTCGTGATTCAGATGCTTATGATAAATACTTGGCAAAATTACTCGCCGACAAAAAATTCTGGCAGGAGTAGAGTTTGTGATAACAGAAAAGCGGAACATTCGATGTGTTCCGCTTTTTATTTTAACCGCTAAGGTATTCTATACTTTCCGGATGAGTTCGCCGCCGACCCGGATGGCCTCCTCATTGGCGGGGATAAGCCTGTGGGAGCGTTCGGGAAGGGATTTTTTCAGTCCCGCGGCCACGCTCTCCATCGACACGACCGGACATACTTTCAGGTAGCCCCCGAGAACCATTGTGTTGAACACGCGGATCATGCCCCTGCGGGCCGCCTCTTCCGTCGCGTCGATCGTGTAAATATCTATATCCGTCCGCGTCGGATGGCGGGTTATGCCGTTGGTGTCGTAGATCAGCACGCCGCCGGGTTTTACCATCGGCTCGAACTTGTCCATGCTCTGCTGGTTCAGGATGACGGCCGTGTCGTATGTGTGCGCGATGGGGGAACTGACAGGGCGGTCGCTCAGGATGACCGTAACGTTGGCCGTTCCGCCGCGCATTTCGGGCCCGTAGGATGGCATCCAGCTCACGTCGCACCCCTGCACAACCCCCGAATAGGCAAGTATCTTGCCCATCGAAAGCACCCCCTGTCCGCCGAAACCGGCTATGATGACTGTTTCTTTCATGCGTTTAGATATTCTTAATATCTCCCAGGTGGTAGAACGGGAACATGTTCTCCTCCATCCACCGGTTGGCATCGACGGGCGACATCTTCCAGCCGCTGTTGCAGCTCGACACCACCTCGATGAAAGAAAGACCTTTCCCTGCCATCGAGTTCTCGAAAGCCAGCCGGAGGGCCTTTTTCGTTTTACGCGCCGCCGCGGGCGACTGTACGCTCTGGCGCGTTACGTAGCACACCCCCTCGAGGTGCGACACCATCTCGGCGATCTTGTAGGGGTAGCCGTGGATGGTCGATTCCCTGCCCTGCGGCGAGGTCGATGTCTTCATCCCCAGGAGTGTCGTGGGGGCCATCTGGCCGCCGGTCATGCCGTAAATCGCGTTGTTGACGTAGATCACGGCGATGTTCTCGCCACGGTTGCATGCATGGATCGTTTCGCCGGTGCCGATAGCCGAAAGGTCGCCGTCGCCCTGGTACGTGAAGACCATTTTGGCGGGAGAAAGGCGTTTGACGGCGGTCGCGACGGCGCAGGCGCGTCCGTGGGCGGCCTGAATCCAGTCGATGTCGATGTAATTGTAGGCGAACACGGAGCACCCCACGGGACTGACGCCGACGGTCCGGTCCTGCAGACCCATCTCATCGATCACCTCGGCGACGAGCTTATGGATGGCGCCGTGGCTGCATCCGGGGCAATAGTGCATCACCGTGTCGGTCAGCAGCGGGGATTTGCCGTAGACGCGGTTCCCGTCTTTTATTTCGACTTTGAATGACATGGATTTCGTAATTCCTAATTCCTAATTCCTAATTTTGTTTTCAGCGCGCCGTAAATCTCATCGGGCGAATAGATCATCCCGCCCATCCGTCCGTAGTGCTCGACCGGGACAAGCCCGTTGACGGACAGCCTCACGTCCTCGACCATCTGTCCGGCGTTGAGTTCCGGCACCAGGAAACCTTTAACCGTCCGGGCGAGTTCGGCGATGCGTTTCGAGGGGAACGGCCACAGGGTTACGGGCCTCAGCAGCCCCACCTTCAGCCCATCCTCCCGAGCCATGTAGACAACCTCGGAAGCTATGCGGGCCGACGATCCGAAAGCCACCATGACAAAGTCGGCGTCATGGGTCATCATCTCTTCATAACGCACCTCGGCGTCCTCTATCGCGCGGTATTTTTCCTGTAAATGAATATTATGATTCTCCTGCACCTGCGGATCCAGCTCCAGCGAGGTGGCAATGTTGCGGGCGCGTCCCGGATGTTTTCCAGTCATGGCCCACGTGTCGGACATCGCCGAAATTCCGGCGTCCGTCCAGCGCGGGCGGGTGCGCCCCATCGACACCTTTTCCATCATCTGCCCGATCATGCCGTCGGAGAGCATCAGCACCGGGGTGCGGTATTTAAAAGCCAGGTCGAAGCCGTCGAAAACGAAGTCGTACATCTCCTGCACCGAGTTGGGCGCCAGAACTATCATGTGGAAGTCGCCGTGGGCGCCGCCTTTCACGGCCTGAAAATAATCGGCCTGCGAAGGCTGTATCGTCCCGAGCCCGGGACCTCCCCTCTGCACGTTGACGATAAGGCAGGGAAGTTCGGCGCCTGCCAGATAGCTCAGCCCCTCGGACATGAGGCTGACGCCGGGGCTCGACGACGAGGTCATCACCCGTTTGCCGCACGCCGCGCCGCCGTACACCATATTTATAGAGGCGACCTCGCTCTCGGCCTGCAGCACCACCATTCCGGTGGTTTCCCACGGGCGCAGCTCCATCAGCGTTTCGAGTATCTCGCTTTGCGGCGTGATGGGATAGCCGAAATAGCCGTCGCATCCGCTGCGGACCGCCCCCTCGGCCACCGCCTCATTACCTTTTATCAGTTTAACGTCTTCCATCGTTCCTTATGCGTTCTCATCCCTCTGCCTGTAAACCGTAATGCAGCTGTCGGGGCAGACTATGGCGCAGTTGGCGCATCCGGTGCAGGCGTCGGGATTTGCCTTCGACGAAAAGCGGTATCCCTTGCCGTTCACCTCTTTGGACAGGACCAGCACGTCGAACGGACAGGAAACCACGCACACCGCGCATCCCTTGCACCTATCCGCATCCACAATTACACGCCCCTTTATTTTAGCCATATTACCGACATGTTACTAATCTGTTAACAAAGATAGAAACATTTATCGAAAAACATAAGTGAATTTACATTTTTTTAATACAGATTTAACGAAAAATCAACAAATAACTTTCAGTTTGAAGTTTATATAATCATTAAGAAAGGGTTGCAATCATTATGAAGTCGCATAAAAGCATTATCTTTGCGGGCTTATATGAAAAACAACCTCAAGGGAGAATATCGCAAGACGCTGAACCTTGCAGTCCCGATCGTGCTTTCGCAGGTCGGACAGCTTGTAGTGCAGTTCGTCGACAACGCCATGGTCGGGCGGCTGGGGGCTGTTCCTCTCGCCGGAGTCGCCTTTGCGGGGAACATATTCTTCTTCCTCTTTATTTTCGGGATAGGCATAGCGGTCGGGCTGACGCCGCTCGTGGGCGAGCTTTACGCCCAGGGCCGCCACCGCAAAGCCGCGTCGTACCTGCAAAATTCCGTGGTGCTCTACACAATGATGGGGATTGCGATCTGTGCCGTGCAGTTCGCCGTCATCCCGCTGTTCGGCCGCATGGGGCAGCCCGCGGAGGTGATCGAGGCGGGGGTGCCGTATTACAGGTATCTGGCGTGGTCGATAATCCCGCTGATGCTGTTCGCGGCGTTCAAGCAGTTCCTCGAAGGGATCGGGAACACGAAAGCCGCCATGGTCATCACTATCGTTTCGAATGTGGTGAACGTCATCTTCAACTGGCTGCTGATCTATGGGAAACTTGGTTTCCCCGAGATGGGGGCCGCAGGCGCGGGGCTTTCGACGCTTATTTCGAGGATACTGACGCCGGTGCTCATCATCGGCTGGTTCGTGTGCAACCAGTCGTTCAGGCGCTACCTGGCGTTCTGCGACATTCGCAATTTCTCGCTGCGCAGGGTACGTTCGCTGCTGTCGGTCGGGCTTCCCATATCGCTCCAGATGACGCTCGAGGGGGGTGCATTCGCCATCACGGGGATCATGATGGGGTGGTTCGGCACGATCGCGCTGGCGGCCAACCAGATCGCAATAATCATGGCCAACATGGCTTTCATGATAGTGCTGAGCCTCGGTTCGGCCACCACCATACGCGTCAGCCATGAATACGGCGCGCGGAATTTCCCCGGCATCCGGCGCATCGCGTCGAGCACCTTCAGGACAGGCCTCGTGTGGAACGCTTTCACGGCGCTGCTCTTCATCGGCGGGCGGCACCTGCTGCCGCAGATATTCACTCCCGACGCCGACGTCATCGCCATGACGGGCAGCCTGCTCGTTTTCGTAGGGCTGTTCCAGTTCTCCGACGGGATGCAGGTGATGTCGCTCAGCATACTGCGCGGGATGCAGGACGTGAAGGCCACGTCGGTGATAGCGTTCATTTCATACATCGTGATAAACATTCCGGTGGGTTACCTGTTCGCATTCACCCTCGGCATGGGCCCTAAAGGGCTCTATATGGGCTATATCTTCGGCCTGACGATAGCCGCCATCCTGCTCTACTCGCGCTACCGCCGGATAACTGCAAAATTTGAGAATTTGAAGATTTGAACCGAGCATCGCAGATGCGAGTTCACCGACGAAGCGCCGACCCTCGGCCACAGGCCGGCGGAGGCGTCTTGCGACGGAGGTAACATTTGAAGATTTGAAAATGGGAAAGATTGCGGCAAAGCCGCACCTCAATCCATAATTCATAATTCATAATCCATAATTTTATTATCTTTGTAAGATACAAATCCGATAAACATACATGAGCTGCAATCACAATAACGGGAACTGCAATCTGGACATGGGGCGCGGATGCCTCTTCTGCAACGGCGCCGCCGAAGCCGAAGCCGTCATCTGCGAGGGATGTTTCAAGCTCCACGAAACCGACTGGCTGGCCGAATATCCCTCGGGCGCGCCCACCGACATCTTCGAGGTGCGGTTCAAGAACACGCGCAGGAGCTACTATAAGAATGTCAACGGCCTGCCTCTGAAAAAGGGCGACATCGTGGCCGTGGAGGCATCTCCGGGGCACGACATCGGGATAGTTTCGCTGACCGGCGACATGGTCGCCCGCCAAATGAAGCGCGTGGGTTTCAACCCGTTCAACGGCGAATTCAAATCGATCTACCGCAAGGCGAAGCCCTACGACCTCGAAAAATGGCAGGAGGCGATCGCGATGGAGCACGAAACGATGATCCGTTCGCGCCAGATCGCCAAGGAGCTGAACCTCGACATGAAGATCGGCGACGTGGAGTACCAGGGCGACCGCATCAAGGCCATTTTCTACTACATCGCCGACGGCCGCGTCGACTTCCGCGAACTGATAAAGGTTTTCGCGTCGGAATTCGGCATCAAGGTCGAGATGAAGCAGATCGGGGCGAGGCAGGAAGCCGGACGCATCGGCGGACTGGGTTCGTGCGGCAGGGAGCTGTGCTGCGCGTCGTGGATCGCGAGCTTTTCGTCCGTCACGACCGGAGCCGCACGCACTCAGGACATTTCGCTCAATCCCCAGAAGCTCGCCGGACAGTGCTGCAAGCTGAAATGCTGCCTCGTCTACGAGCTCGACGCATACATCGACGCCCGCAAATCGCTGCCGCGCGTGAGCGAACCTCTGCAGGCACAGGACGGCGACTACCATCTGGTTTCGAGCGACGTGCTGCGCCGCACGATGAGTTTCAGCGCCACGCCCGGAGCGGCTGTCGGCAGCGTCACGCTTCCCGCGGCCAAGGTGCGCGAAGTGATCGAGATGAACCGCCGCGGCAAAAAGCCCGAAACGCTCTCCGGAATGCTGCCGCAGGCCCCGAAAGAGGAAGAGCCCGAATTCGTCAACATGATCGGTGAGGACAGCATCACACGTTTCGACCAGGCGAAGAAAAATCGCAGCCGCGGAGGCAGAAACCGTGGCGGGAACCGCGAACGGCAAGATGGAGGCGGAAACGGCGGCGAACGCCGCGACAACAACCGTCCAAAACAGGAGGGTCAACAGGGCGGCAACCGCCAAAACAATCAGAATCGCGGACAGGGCGGGAATAATCGCCCAAGACCGGAAGGCCAGCAGGGCGGTAATAACCGGCAGAGGCCGGAAGGTAACAGACAGGGAGAGAACCGCCCGAAACAGGAGGGGCAGCAGGGTGGTGAAAATCGTCCCCAACGCGACGGACAGCAGGGAGGCGGGAACCGTAATAACAACAATCGTAACAGGAACCGCCCGCCAAAACCCAAGACCGATAAAACCGAGTAGTAAAAACCCTCCGGTATAAACAGGAGCGGCTATCAGCCGCGACAAAGCCCTCCCATATTCAGGAGAGGGTTTGGGAGGGGTGATCACACAGTCGCAGGGTGTTGAAAACACCCTTAATATAAGTTCCTAATGAAAAAATCCACATTTAAAGTTCCTGCATTTTTGAGGAAATTGTTTTTTTCATTGGGAACTTATATTATATCCTTTTGTTCTACTGCGTGCATGTCGCACCATGACACCGCGGCGGTCAGCGTAAACCCCGACGGTTGGCGTGAACCGGCTGTATTAACGTACCGCAACACCGATACTCTGGCGCTAAAAGAGGCCGCGCTCGTGCTGCGATACGGGCACGATGTCAGGCCGGCCGCCGGCGAGTACATTGTCGAGGCGCGGTCGCCGGCGGGCGCGCGCACACGGGACACGCTCAGCGTAGCGCTGACCCCCGACGCGTCGGGGAACAACCTTCAGGAGTCGCGTCTGCCCTACCGCACGCGCGTCCAGTTGACCGAAAGCGGCGAATACGTTTTCACCGTAACGCCGCCATGTGAAACGACCGACATCTGGAGCGTGGCGATAGATTTCAGAAAACTGTAATGACAAACGGCACATCGTCATTGCGACCGCGAGCCCGGCGAAGCGGGAAGCAATCCAGCAAAAAAACTGAGAAACTGGATTGCTTCGTCATTCCATTCCTCGCAATGACGAAGAGATAATAAAGCAGATAATCATATAATGGGAAAGGATAAACTCAGAAAATTCGCCGAGAACCTGACGTTCGAGAATCTGGTGCAGCCGGAATTCGACGATATGTTCCGCAAAGACCATCCGCTGAAAGGGAACTGGCGGCGCGATTTCTTCCGCAACGGCAATCCGATAGTTCTGGAACTCGGCTGCGGGAGGGGCGAATACACCGTCGGATTAGGGGCGGCCGATCCCGCCAAGAACTTCATAGGTATCGATATCAAAGGCGCGAGGATGTGGCGCGGGGCGAAGACCGCGACCGAAATGAAGATGGCGAACGTGGGTTTCCTGCGCACGCGCATCGAGTTCATCAACTCGTTCTTCGCGCCCGGCGAGGTTTCCGAGATATGGGTAACATTCCCCGATCCGCAGCTCCGTAAGGGGCGCGAAAAGAAACGCCTCACTTCGCCCGTGTTCCTCGCCTACTACGCGCAGTTCCTCGCTCCGGGCGGCACGATCCACCTCAAGACCGACTCGCAGGAACTTCACGAATACACCAAACGCGTGATAGAAGCGAACGGACTTCCGTGCGAAGCGGCCAACAACGACATCTACGGTACGGGGTTCGCCGACGCCGCCCTATCAATCAAAACCACCTACGAACGCCAGTTCCTCGACGAGGGCAAGCCGATCACCTACCTGAAGTTCGGCCTCGGCGGACGGACCGATTTCGGGATGGTGTACGACGAGTAAAAAAAAACCGGCTCAGGCCGGTTTTTTCAGTTTACTTCTCTATCTCCTTGAAGTATCTAAAGGTCGAAACCTTCAGCTCGGTCGCGGCCGCGTCGTCCACGACGAGGATGCCGTTGGGATGCGTTTGCAGGCCGGTGATCGTCCAGGCGTGGCTGTAAGCACCCTCGACGCCCTCTTTCACGGCGCGCGCTTTAGCATAGCCAGTCGCAAGTATCATCACCTCGCGGCTCGAAAGGAAAGTCGCGACGCCCACGGTCAGAGCCGTGCGGGGGACCTTAGCCATATCGCCGCCGAAAAAGCGCGAATTGACGATTATGGTGTCCTGCGTCAGCGCGATCTCGCGCGTGCGCGAAGTCATCGAGGAGTAGGGCTCGTTGAAAGCGATGTGGCCGTCGTTGCCGACTCCTCCCATAAAGAAATCAATGCCTCCCGCCGCTTCGATGCGCGCTTCGTAGGCGGCGCACTCTTTCGCAAGGTCCGCGGCCATCCCGTCGAGTATGTTCACGTTTTCGGGCTTGATGTCTACGTGGCTGAAGAAGTTGTTCCACATGAACGAATGGTAGCTCTCGGGATGCTCCTTAGGCAGGCCGACGTATTCGTCCATATTGAACGTCATCACATTGGCGAAAGATACCTTTCCGGCCTTGTTCATCCGGATAAGTTCGGCGTATGTCCCGAGCGGCGTCGAGCCGGTCGGCAATCCGAGTACGAAGGGTTTCGGCCCCTTGTGGGCGTTGATACGTTCGGCAATTATGCCGGCGGCCCATGCGGCCACCTCTTTCGGCGTGTCCTTAATAATCAATCTCATATGCTCAAATAAATTGGGTGGGTTTGAGTTTAACGAACACTTCGATCGCCTGGTACTCGGCCATTCCCAGCTTGTCGTACACTTCGGCAGTGTGCTGGGTGCGGTCCTCGGCCCTCTGCCAGAATTCGCGCGCGTCCTCGCCGGGGAAGGGCACTATGTCCTTCTGCGAGATGTGGCGGTAGATGGCGTGGCGTTTCTTGATAACCTCGTCGGGGCTCAAAGGCACGGCCATATCGACCATGTCGAGGTCCCACTCCTGCCATGCGCCGCGGTAGAGCCACAGGTTGCACTCTTCGATCCAGGCGTCGCGGCGGCACTCCTTCAGCGCGCCCAGAACCGCCTCGATGCAGACGCGGTGGGTTCCGTGCGGGTCGGAAAGGTCGCCGGCGGCGTATATCTGGTGGGGTTTTATCTCCCGCAGCAGGTCGATTATTATGTCTATGTCGGCTTTCGACAGCTCGCCTTTCTTCAGCCCGCCGGTTTCGTAGAACGGCAGGTTGAGGAAGTGGCAGTGCGTCTGGTCGTCGAGCCCGAATTCGCGGCAGGCGGCCTTTGCCTCGCCCCGCCGGATGCCCGATTTAAGCACGCGCATTTCGAGCGGCTCGGGTTCGCCGTTCTTTTTGGATTTTATGAGCGCCTTCACCTCGTCGTAGCGGTTCGGGAAACCGCATTCACGGGCGGTGTCGAGCGTCATCAGCACCATGTCGTCGTAGACGGCGAAGTTACCCGAGGTCTGGTAGGCCACATGGACGTCGTGTCCCTGTTCTACCAGGCGGCAGAAAGTCCCGCCCATCGAGATCACGTCGTCGTCGGGGTGCGGAGAGAATATCACGACGCGTTTCGGGAAGGGTTTCGACCGCTCGGGGCGGGTGCTGTCGTCGGCGTTGGGTTTTCCGCCGGGCCACCCGGTGATGGTGTGCTGCAGGTCGTTGAAGACCTTGATGTTCACAGAGTCGAACGTTCCGGCGCTGTCGAGCAGCTGCCCCAGAGAGTTGTCGGTGTAATCCTTGTATGTGAGTTTCAGGACGGGCTTTTTCACCTTCCGGCTGAGCCAGATGACCGCCTTGCGTATGAACTTGGGCGCCCAGTCGCAGGTGCCGACCAGCCACGGCGTTTTGAAACGCGTGAGTTCCCCGGCGGCGTTCTCGTCGGCGACTATTTCGAGGTTCGGATGGCTCTGCAGGTAGCTCGCTGGCAGATCCTGCGTAATTTCGCCTTCGGCTATGCGGCCGACGATCCATGCTTTTTCTTCGCCCCAAACCGGGATTATTATCCTGCGCGCCGAAAGAATTGTCCCCACTCCCATAGTGATCGCTTTGGAAGGGGCGTTGTCCGAGCCGTAGAACTGGTCGGCCACCCTCTTGCGCGAGGAGTTGCTCATCGCCACGAGCCTCGTGCGGGTGTTGTAGAAGGAGCCGGGCTCGTTGTAGCCCACTTCGCCTTTTGTGCCCACCCCTAAAAGCGCTATGTCGGCGCCGCCGAACCCCTGCAGCCGCGCCTCGTACTCCACGCAGTACTTATGCACGGCATCGATAGGTATGGAAGCGTCTATCATGCAGATGTTTTCGGGGCGTATGTCGACGTGGTTCAGGAAACGGTCGCGCGCCTTGAAACTCTGGCTGAGCTGGTGTTCCGGCGCGATCGGATAGAGTTCGTCGAGGCCGAACACCACGACATTGCCGAAACTGACCTCTCCGGCCCGGTATTTTTCGACCAGGCGGCGGTAGATGCCGACCGGGGACTTGCCCGCCGAGATCACCATGACGTAGGGTTTTCCCTGCGCGTTTTTGGCCTTGATCTCCGCGGCGATAACGTCGGCGACATATTCGGCGCCCTCCGTCTCGGTCTGCGCGACCCGTGTGCCGATCTTCTCGTAGCGGCAGATTATATCCTCGGGTTCGGCTCCCGGGATCAGCCCGCCTTCTTTCGGCAATTGATAATTGTCCTGCATTCTATTCTCTTTTTTTCTTTTTAGTGGAACTTGCAAGTTATCATTTATTCCTCAAACAGACAAATTCGCATATTAAACCGCCGTCGGCGCTCCGACCCAGAACCGCTCGTACCAGTTGACGAACGAGCGGTTCACTATGCGCATTCCGCCGGGCGTGGGATAATTGCCCGAGAAATACCAGTCGCCGTTGTTGCGCGGGCACGCCTCGCTCAATTTCTCGACCGTCTGGTAGACCACCCCGACCGGGCATTCGCAGTCATCGGGCGTGACCAGGCGGGCGATGCGGCGGGTCACCTCGTCGTACCCGAAACTGTCGTAGATCTCCTTGACATGGTTCCGCACCTCGCCGTCGGGCAGGCCGGCCGAAGCCTTGCATTTGGCGTAGACTTCGTCGATAAGCCCTTCGCGGCCGGCATCTTTAATGAGCGAAATGGCGGCGTGGAAGGCTATGAACTCCTCCATGCGCGACATGTCGATGCCGTAGCAGTCGGGATAGCGTACCTGGGGCGAAGAGGAAACTATGACGATCTTTTTAGGTTTCAGGCGGCTCAGTATCTTCACGATGCTTTGACGGAGCGTCGTCCCGCGCACGATGCTGTCGTCTATCACTACGACATGGTCTTTGTAGGGCTCTATCGTGTTATAGGTGATGTCGTAGACGTGCGTGGCG
The DNA here is from genome assembly GCA_031554415.1 of Rikenellaceae bacterium. Taxonomy (GTDB): domain Bacteria; phylum Bacteroidota; class Bacteroidia; order Bacteroidales; family Rikenellaceae; genus UBA940. Next base: position 24,218 of record JAVBVG010000015.1, read on the forward strand.
AGTTCGTTGCGGCGGTCGCCCTCGGCGATGAACGTGCGCAGCTTGATGTCCTTGATGGCGAGTTTCTCGGTGCGCACCTTATGCCCCACGATCTCCTGTATCTGTTC
>JAVBVG010000026.1:0-13124 GCA_031554415.1 Rikenellaceae bacterium
ATGGCCGTCGCACAGGTATAAGCACCGACAAAAGCCCCCCCAAAAAAAACTGACCCCGCAGCCGAAAAAAATCAACCAAAATAGTGAAGCCGCCTCAAAACTGATTTGAGACGGCTTCTTCATTTTCAGCCTTTGGACTTTTTGATTCGTAATTATTTATCGATCATCGCCGGCGTACTCGCAATCAGACTCACCGGAAACCTCCATCTCGACCGTCACGTGATCTGTCTTGTAGCGGCGGAAAATCTCGCGCACGGCTTCCTTTATCTCACTCCAGGCCTCCTGCGAACCGGTTGCGGAAACAACCAGATGCACCGTCCCGACGTGCGTCACGCCGTCCTGCGACCAGACATGCAGGTCATGGATCGCCTCGATGCCATCTGTTTTCAGTATTTCGGCGGTCAGCTCGGCGGTGTCGATATCGTCGGGAATGCCCTGCAGGAGTATTTTGAAGGTGTCGCGCAGGTTTCGCCAGACGTTCCACAGCACCCACGCCGTGATGGCGAGCGAGAGTATCGGGTCGAGGATAGGCAGGTCGACGAACATCATCACGATGCTGACCGCAAGGACGCCGATCCAACCCAGCACGTCCTCCATCATGTGCAGGAATACGGCGCGTTCGTTGAGCGTGTCGCCTTTCTTGAGGCGCAGCACGGCGGCTCCGTTTATCACGATACCCGCCACCGCGAGCCAGAACATCCCTTTGGCGTGTACCGCCTGCGGATCGAAAAGCCGCTGGACGGCCTCGGTCACGATGAAGATCGAGCTTACAAGCAGCACTCCGGAAAGGAAGACGCTCCCCAGCAGCGAAAAACGCTTGTAGCCGTATGAGAATTTGGCGTCGCGCCCCTTGCCCGACTTCTTTTGGAGCACCCACGCGACACCCAGCGAAACGCTGTCGCCGAAGTCGTGCAGAGCGTCTGAAAGTATGGCGATACTGTTGGTGAGGAGTCCTCCGACAAGTTCGATGACCGCGAACGACAGGTTCAGGATGAACGCCGTTACTATATTTTTAGACGCCGCGTCGCCGCGGTTATGGCTGTGATCGTGGTTGTGTCCCATAGCTATTTAAGCGGCGAATCGGGCTCTTTCGCCATTATTTTATAAAACGCCATGTCGAGGAGGGCGGATGAAAATCGCTTTACGAAACGCGTACTGCGTCCCTCCCACCCCATCAGCAGAAAGCGTTTGCGGCGCTTTATACCCTTGACAATACGGCGGGCTACCTCTTCGGCGCTCATCATTTTGCCCTCCTCGCGCGGGGTTTTGCCCTGGGGCGAGCCGTCTTTGGTGAGGGCGTTGAAACGGACTTTGGTAGATGTGAATCCAGGGCAGGCGATCATCACATGCAGTCCCTTTTTCAGGTTTTCGATGCGGACCGTTTCCAAAAAGCCGGTCATGGCGTATTTCGAGGCCGAATAACCCACGCGTCCCGGAAGCCCGTGCAGGCCCGCGACCGACGACACCCCCACTACCGAGCCATGCGACGCCTGAAGATACGGCAGCGCGTATTTGGTACAGTAGACCGTCCCCCAGAAATTCACGTCCATCAGGCGGTGGAGCACCCTAAGGTCTACGTCGTCAAGGATCGCGCGCATCGAAAGCCCGGCGTTGCAGACAAGCAAGTCGATCCCGCTGAAAGCCGTCACGGCCGCCCCGATCAGTTCGCGGCAATCCTCCTCGCGGCTCACGTCGGTGGCCACGGCCAGCGCTTCGCCCCCCTGCGAGGTTATGTTGGCGGCAACCTCATCGAGTTTTTCGCCGCTGCGGGCGGCGACCACGACCTTCGTGCCGAGCCGGGCGAATTCGTAAGCCAGCGCCTCGCCTATGCCCGACGATGCCCCGGTTATGACAACCACCTTATCCTTAAAATTTTTCATAAGCAATTATAGATTGCTTCGCTTCATTAACACTACGCCTGGAATGACGGTACAACTATTATGCCTCTATCGCAAGGCCGTCGTAGGCGAGGAACACCCCTTCGGTTAATTTGCGCTCCTCGACCGCGTGGAAACCCAACTGGTGCGAGATGTGCGTCAGGTAAGTGCGTTTGGCCCCCACGTAGCGGCTGAGGATCACGGCCTCCTGCACTGTAAAGTGCGAAAGGTGTTTCTCGTACCTCAGCGCGTTGACCACCAGCACGTCGACGCCCCGAATCTTCATTATCTCGTCGTGCGCGATGCGGTTGAAGTCGGTAAGGTAGGCCAGAGAGCCGATCCGGAAACCCGTTACGGGCAGTTTCAGATGCGTCCCGTTGACAGGCACCACCTCAACGCCCTTCACGTCGAAAGGTTCGCCGCCTATGGTGTGGAGGTCTATCTGCGGCGCGCCCGGGTAGGGATGCTCCTCGAAAGCGTAGTCGTAATCCTTGCGCACCGCGCGCTGCACATGATCCGTGGCGTAAATATCGACCGGCCCCTGCTGGAAATAGTTGTATGCCCGCACATCGTCGATGCCTCCTATGTGGTCCTTATGTTCGTGCGTCAGCAGTATGGCGTCCAGCCGGCGTACATCGGCCGCCAGCATCTGGGTACGGAAATCAGGCCCCGCGTCGATTACGATATCGAGCCCTCCGGCCTCGACCAGCGCCGACGTGCGGAGCCTTTTGTCGCGCGGATCGTCCGACCGGCACACCTCGCACGGACACGCTATCATCGGCACCCCCTGCGAAGTGCCCGTCCCAAGAAAAGTCAGTTTTACATTCATCGCATCCGTTGAAAACTCAAAGTTAATGAAAAAAAGAAAAAGGACGGGAATATTCCCGTCCTTTTCCGTATTGATTACCGATATTAGAGCTGCGAAACGATGCTCTTGAGGTTCACGTCGGTGAGGGCCTTGGCCTTTAGCTCCGGAGCCTTGTCGATAGCCTTCTTCACGTTGTAGACAGCCGTTGCAGCGTCTCCTTCCTTGGCGGCGATCACACCGCGCAGGTAATCCGCGTCGGCGCTGTTGTCGCCGGTGAGAGCGGTTTTGGCTGCGGAGAGGTTGCCGTTGAGAACTTCTGCGACAGCCTTGTTGTAACCGTCGAGGCCTGCGGCAGCCTTACTGTAGTTGCCGTCGGAAACAGCCGAGAGAGCCTGTGCCTGGGCGCTTGCGGCGGGCAGGTATTTGGCAGCTTTCTGGTAGTCGCCCTGTGCGAGAGCCGCCAGAGCGAGGTTGTTGTTGAGAGCGGGATCAGACGAAAGAGCGGTTGCTTTTTCGAATGCGCTTTCAGCCTTGCCCCAGTCGCCGGCTTCGGCATAGGATACGCCGAGGTTGTTCCATGCGCGTGCGTCGTTGTATTTGTCGGCGGCGGCCTTGTAGACCTCCATTTTGGTGTCGTTGTCGTCGAACAGCGTGGCGGCGAAGAGCATCTCTTCGAGGTTCAGCGAGTTGACGTCGCTGGCTACCGCTGCGCGGAGTTCGTCGTCGGTCTTACCCTGGATATCGGTGGTAGCGAGCATCTGGGTGCGGCGGAGCTGCGGAAGAATGGTCTTTTCGAGCTCTTCGAACACTTTCGACATGTTGCGGATCTCGGTGTCGCGCTGAGCCGAAGAAGAGTACATGTTGAGAACCTGGAGAATGAGGTTTTTGTCCTTCATATCCGAAGCCTCGACCATCTTCTTGAAGCCTTCCCAGTCTTCGCCGTAAGCGGCGACGTCGTAGTTCAGCCCCTTGACGCTCTTGAGCTCCTTGCCGACAGCAGCCTGGCCGCTTTCGCCGCGTTTCTTGGAGAGCTGGTCGTTGAAGCCTTCGGGACCTTCGGGAGAAGCGTAGCCTTTAGCCTGGATGTTGCCGAGGGTAACGCGGTCTTTATTGGTGTTTTCCTTAACGAACGCTTCGAAAAGCTTGGTCTGTTCCTTCGAAAGTTCAGCTGAACGTACGTTCGACATATTCTTCTGGTACATGATGCTCACGTCTTCGCTGTCGTGGGTGATCCTCTTGAAATCATCGGGCATGATAGCCATCGGGCCTGCGAAGTCGAGATCCTGCTGGAGGGTGTTGACACCGTCGGCGACCGGGATGACCGCGATCAGCGAGAAGTCGGCATCCTTGCCGTCGCATTTAGCTTCCACCTTCAGTTCGAGAACGCTTTCACGGGCCCTGGGGTCCCACGGAATCGAGATGGTCTGAGTATAAAGTCCGCCCGAATTTTTGGCGATAACGGGATAGTTGTCCTTCACCTTTTCGCCCTGGAGATACTTGGGAGCACCTTCGACAACGCCTTCGGTGAAGACGAGCATCGGGGTTACCTTCAGGACAGCCTTAGGATTGTAATACTTTTCGGGGAAAACGACAGTTACGTCGGTTACCACGTTTTTACCTACCAGAACCACCGGATCGGGATTGGCCACCACACTGATGAGATCGGCATTCTTGCCCATTTTTTTGAAACAGCTGCAGCTGGAGAGCGTAAGAGCGCAAGCAGTCAGCAGAACGCCGTACTTAACGATTTTTTTCATAATCAATACAATTTTAAAAAGTTATTTAGTTTAAAAGAATCTCCTTATCACATGCGTTTTTTGCGATTGCCACAAAGATAACGCTTATTTTTCGTTTTGCATATGCGAAAAACAACAAAATTCAACATTTTAACCTGTTTTTTGCACGATTTGCATTCGTCAAACTTTATGCCATGGTCCGGCTCCATGCCAATTCGTCATTTTTTTCTCCAAATATGGCACATTGCTTTTTCCGGATCTGCAACATTCCGCCGTATGTTTTACATATATAAAGAAAAACCCCTAATGCCATTAGGGGTTCTATCAATAGTCGTGCCTTACAAGCTGCTATCTCTTGTCGCGTTTGCGATCGCGGTCGCGATCGCCCCTCGGACGGTCGCCGCGGTCGGGACGATCCTCGCGTGCGGGTTTATCCACCCAGCCTTCGGGTTTTTCCAGAAGGGCCTTGCGCGAGAGTTTGAACTTGCCTGTCTTGGGATCCGAACCTATCAACTTCACTTCGAGCGTATCGCCCTCCTTGATGCCGGTTTCCTCCATCGTTTCGAAACGCTTGTAGTCGATCTCCGAGATGTGGAGCAGGGCGTCCTTGCCGGGAAGTATCTCGACGAACGCGCCGAAAGGAACGATCGAACGGACCTTGCCGCTGTATACCTCGCCCACTTCGGGAACGGCGACAATGCCCTTCACGCGGTTGAGGGCCGCGTCGAGAGCCTCCTTGTCTGGGCCGAAGATATCCACGAAGCCTTTGTTGTCGGCCTCGGTGATGGTGATGGTCGTACCCGTTGTTTTCTGAATTTCCTGGATGACTTTTCCGCCCGGGCCGATAACGGCGCCGATGAAGTCGCTCGGGATGACGATCTGGACGATCCTCGGAACGAACGGCTTGTAGTCTTCGCGCGGCTCGGAAATGGTTTCAACGAGTTTGCCGAGTATGTGAAGGCGTCCTTCCTTAGCCTGGAGGAGCGCTTTTTCCATCACTTCGTAGGGAAGTCCGTCGACCTTGATGTCCATCTGCGTCGCGGTGATGCCGTCGGCGGTACCGGTAACCTTGAAGTCCATGTCGCCCAGGTGGTCCTCGTCGCCGAGGATGTCCGAAAGGACTGCAAATTTACCGTTGTCGGTGATAAGTCCCATCGCGATGCCCGAAACCGGCTTCTTGATCTTCACGCCGGCGTCCATCAGCGCGAGGGTGCCCGCGCAAACTGTCGCCATTGACGACGAGCCGTTGGATTCGAGGATGTCCGATACGATACGGATCGCGTATGGATTCTCCTCACCCACCGGAACCATCGGTTTCAGAGCCCTCCACGCAAGGTTGCCGTGGCCGACCTCGCGGCGGCTGAGGCCCCTGACGGGACGCGCTTCGCCGGTCGAGAATGGCGGGAAGTTGTAGTGTAGCACGAACTGTTCGCTGCCCTGTACCAACACCTCGTCGATTTGTTTTTCGTCGAGTTTCGTACCGAGCGTGACGGTCGTGAGCGACTGGGTTTCGCCGCGGGTGAAGACGGCCGAACCGTGGGCGCAGGGCAGGCAGTCGATCTCGCTCCAGATGGGGCGGATCTCGTCCGTGCGGCGTCCGTCGAGGCGCTTGCCCTCGTCGAGGATCATGTTGCGCATCGCGGTCTTCATCACGTTGTCGTGGAAATATTTCTTGATGAGCGGCATTTTTTCAACCAGCTCCTCTTCGCTGAACTGCGCGGCGAACTCGGCTTCGATAGCGTCGAAAGCGTCGTGACGTTCGTGCTTGGCGGTTCCGCCGGTCGCAACCGCGTAAGCCTTGTCGTATGTTTCGGCGATGACCTTTTTGCGGAGGTCTTCGTCGTTTACCTCGTGGCAGTATTCGCGCTTGACATCCTTGCCGAGCTCCTTCATCAGCTCGATCTGAACGGCGCAGTGCTTCCTGATCTCGTCGTGGGCGATCTTGATGGCCTCGAGCATATCCTCTTCAGAAACCTCCTTCATCTCTCCCTCGACCATCAGGATGTTGTCGTAGGTCGCGCCGACCATGATGTCGAGATCGCACTCCTTCATCTGAGAGTAGCCGGGATTGATGATGAACTGGCCGCCGATCCTTGCCACGCGCACCTCCGATATGGGACCGCCGAAAGGTATGTCGCTAACCGCGAGGGCGGCCGAAGCGGCGAGTCCGGCGAGAGCGTCGGGCTGGATATCCCTGTCGGCCGAAATGAGGTTGACAGTAACGAACACCTCGGCATGGTAGTCGGCGGGGAACAGGGGGCGCAGGGCGCGGTCGATAAGCCTCGAGGTGAGAATTTCACTGTCGTTGGGCCTCGCCTCGCGTTTCAGGAAACCGCCGGGATAACGTCCCGCAGCGGCGTATTTCTCTTTGTATTCAACCGAAAGGGGCATGAAGTCCGTATCGGGTTTGGCATCCCTGGCGGCCACGACAGTTCCGAGGAGCATAGTGTCGCCCATTTTCACAACCACCGAACCGTCGGCTTGCTTGGCCAGTTTTCCGGTGCTGATCTCGATCTCGCGTCCGTCTGCGAGAGCGATCGTCTTTTTGATTTCGTTGTACATCATTCTATTTTCTTTTCCTGTATGTGTCGTCCTTGTGCGTCCTTTTTGTTACCTACGCCGGCTCCCGGCCCTTTTAAGTATAGCAGAAAAAGGCAAATCCTTTACGGAAATTGCCTTTTCACCGTGCAACCATCCGGAAAGATTACTTCCTGAGGTTGAGAGCTTTGACTATAGCCCTGTATCTTTCGATATCGTTCTCCTTGAGGTACTCGAGAAGTGCGCGGCGTTTACCGACCAGGCGCAGAAGCGCGCGCTGGGTACCGAAATCGTGGCGGTTCTTCTTGAGGTGTTCCGTAAGGTGGTTGATACGATAGGAGAACAACGCTACCTGGCTCTCTGCGGAGCCGGTATCGGTGTTGGACTGCCCGTACTGGCCAAAAAGCTCCTGCTTTTTTTCTGCTGTTAAATAACCCATAACTCATTAATTATATTGAGGTTCCACTTCACTGACGAATCCGCCTTACCGGATATCGCCGAAGCGTGGCGCAAAGATAAGCAAAATAATTACGAATTACGAATTACGAATTACGAATTTTATTCATAAATCACTGAAATAAACCCTTATCTTTGTTTTTCGTAATCCGATACTGCATATTCGACATGAAGAAGTTCCTCTTACTGATAGCTTTCTGCGCGGCCTCTTTGTCGGTGTCCGCCGCAGCTGACTCCACGCTGGTGTACGTCTTCCCCATCCGTGAAACCATAGAGCCCGGCGTGGTGCGCCTCACCGACAAATGCTTCCGCCATGCCGAGGAAATGGGTGCGTGCCTTATCATTGTCGACATGAATACCTACGGCGGCGTGGTGGAATCGGCCGACTCAGTTCGCACGCGCATCCTCAATTCGAAGATACCGGTCTACGTTTTCGTCAACAACCAGGCCGTCAGCGCGGGAGCCCTTATTTCCGTCGCCGCCGACCGCATCTACATGAAACCGGGCTCGACGATGGGTTCGGCCACCGTGGTCGACCAGTCGGGCGAGGTAATGCCCGACAAATACCAGAGTTTCATGCGGGGGATGATGCGCGCGACGGCCGAGTCGCACGGCAAAAAACCGATGGCCGGCCGTCGCGGCGACACGGTGATGAAGTGGGTGCGCGATCCCCTGATCGCCGAGGCGATGGTCGATCCGACGATCGCGGTTCCGGGACTTATCGACGGCACCAAAGTGGTCAATTTCACGGCCGAGGAGGCTGTACGCTGGGGCTACTGCGAGGGCAATCCGGCCACGGTAAAAGAGCTCGTCGCCATGGCGGGCGTCGAGAATCCCGTGATCTACGAATACACCCCGACCTGGCTCGACAAACTGATGAGGATACTGACCAGCCCCGCTCTGCAGGGCATACTCATCATGTTCATCATCGGCGGCATCTATTTCGAGATCCAGTCGCCGGGGATCGGTCTGGCGCTCGGGGTCGCCGTGCTCGCCGCGCTGCTATACTTCGCACCTCTGTATATAGAGGGCGTGGTGAAATACTGGGAGATAATCCTTTTCGTCGCGGGGATAGCGCTGATATTCGTCGAAATATTCGCCACGCCCGGATTCGGGGTGCTGGGCATACTTGGCATCATTTGCACCGTCCTGGGGCTGGTTTTTGCGCTCATCGACAACGACCTGCTGCGCCACATACCTTCGGGAGCCGTTTCGGTGGGCGTGATCCTGAAACCTTTCGGGCTCGTGATAATCTCGCTGACCGCCGGATTGGTGGCTTCGTTGTGGCTGGGCAGGAAATTCCTCGTGGGGCGTTCGCGGCTGCAGGGCAAGGTGGTGCTCAACACCGAGATCGGCGAAGCCTATGTTTCGCACCTTCCGGTCGATGACGACATGACGGGGCGCGAAGGGGTAACGGTCGTGGCGCTGCGTCCGGCGGGCAAGGTCGAGATCGACGGCCGCCGCTGGGAAGCCGCCGCCGACAACGGGCTCTTCATCGACAAAGGCAAAACGATCGTGGTTGTCCGCAGGGAAGGCGGAATACTCTACTGCGCAGAAGTGAAGAGTGAAGAGTGAAGAGTGACAAATTACAGAAAAATGGCAGACAGCATACTGAAAACCAAAAGTTTCGACTTTGCTTTACGTATTATCAAAGCATCCCAATTCTTGCGAAATGAAAAAGGAGAATATGTTTTAAGCAAACAATTACTTCGATCAGGCACAGCCATCGGAGCGCTTGTAAGCGAAGCCGCTTTCGGACAAAGCAAGGCGGACTTCACTTCTAAAATGAGCATTGCACTGAAAGAGGCCAACGAAACCATGTATTGGCTTCAATTGCTCGAAGCATCAAACATCATCCCTGAAAACGTTGTAAGGAGTTTAATTTCAGATTGCGACCAGCTTGTTTCCATGCTTGTTTCCTCAATAAAAACGGCAAAAAACACCAAATAAAAAATATGAAAAAATATTTCATAATAATTATCTCACTCTTCACTCTTCACTCTTCACTCTTCACTCTGACGTCCTGTGACAGGAACCATTACGCCACATTCAGCGGATTCGAACAGGGGACTACATACACCATAGTCGTAAAAAATCCAGGCAAGGACCTCGGCGGCCGCATCGACTCGGTGTTCAACGAAATAGACAACACCTTCTCGATGTTCAATCCCGAATCTCTGGTCAGCCGCATAAACCGTAACGAGACCACCGAAACCACTCCCTTGTTCGACGAGTGTTTCGCCATAGCGCGAAAGGTCTACGAACGCACCGGCGGCTACTACGACCTGACTGTCAAGCCGCTGGTGGACGCGTGGGGATTCGGGCCGGGAGAACGGCAGGATATGCCCTGCGTCGACAGCCTGATGGAGTACGTGGGGATGGATAAGATACGGATCGGGAACGGCCACGTCGTGAAGGACGATCCGCGCGTGCAGCTCGATTTCAGTTCGGTGGCGAAGGGCTTTTCCGTCGACAGGCAGGCAGGGATGCTCGAAAGCTGCGGCGTGACCGACTACATGGTCGAGGTCGGCGGCGAAGTGAGGGTGAAAGGGGTGAACGCGGCCGGGAACAGATGGCGTATCGGCATAAACAAACCCGTGGAGGGCTTTTCGCAAGAGCTGGAGGCTGTGGTCACTTTCGACGACCGATTGCGCGCCATCGCCACTTCGGGCAACTACCGTAACTGGTTCACCGACGAAACCGGCAACAAACGCGTCCACACCATAGACGCTAAAACGGGGATGCCCGCTATGGGAAACGTCCTTTCGGTGAGCGTCGTTGGATCTGAATGCGCTGTCGCCGACGCATGGGCGACAGGACTTATGGCAACGCACGACATCGCAATAGCCAGCAGCATATCGACTCCGGGCGATCTCGAATTTTTCATAATATTTTCGGATGAGGCCGGGGAGATACAGGTACTCAGCACCCGCGGTTTCCCGATAGAGAAACAATGAGAAAGGTCAGATTCATATATAATCCGACGGCAGGCGAAACCACCATCGGCGAATGGCTCGACCGCATAGTGGAACTCTACCAATCCCGCGGCCTTGCCGTCACCCTGTTCCGGCTCAATTTCAACGGTCCGGCAGAGGGCGCCGTCGACGACATAGACCACACCTACGAACACATCCTTGTGGCGGGCGGCGACGGGACCGTCAATTTCGTGGTCAACCTGATGAAGCGGCGCTCTGTGAACATTCCCGTGGCGGTCCTTCCGGTCGGAACGGCGAACGATTTCGCAAAAGCCCTGAAAATGCCGCCGGACATCGAAAAAGCGGTCTGCGCCATACTCGACGGCGAAGCGAGGCCGGTGGACCTGGGCATCGCGAACGGCTCATGGTTCGTCAACATCCTTAGCTGCGGGCTTTTCACGACCGTTTCGCAGAATACGCCCACCCAAATGAAGAATATTTTCGGCGGCCTGGCCTACCTCGCCGGGGGTGCGCTCGACCTGGCGAACTACCACAAGATAAGCCTGACCGTGAAGTCGGACGGCGGAGATTTCGAGGGCGACGCGCTGATCCTGCTGGTTTTCAACGGAAAGACCGCCGGAAACCTGAAGCTCGCCCGCATGTCGGAACTCGACGACGGGCTTCTGGACGTGCTGATAATCAAGGGGCACAACCCTATCGAGGCGTTGAACACGGTGTTCCTGTACGTTTCGGGCATCACGAAAAAATATCCGCGCGAAGTGGAGCATATCCGTTGCAGCCGCCTGACGGCCAACGCCGCGCAGCCCGAAACCACCGATATGGACGGCCAGCCGGGCCCCGATCTCCCGCTCGACGTGTGGTGCGACAAGGGGGGGCTGCGTGTCATCTTCCCCCGCAGTAAAGAGGAAAAGCGGAAACTCAAAGAATAGTTTCTGATTCATGATTTTTATATCTTTGCGTTATGACAGCGCTTTTCAATGACGTGATATTCGGACCGGTGCGCAGCCGGCGGTTAGGCATTTCGCTGGGGGTTAACCTGCTCCCGACCCAGAGCAAACTGTGCAATTTCAACTGCATCTACTGCGAATGCGGATGGGGAGGAGGCGGGAACGCCCGCGGCGGATTATGTGGGGAAAATATCCGCCCGAAGTTCAATGCCCGCGAGGATGTGCGGCGCCTGCTGGACGAAAAACTGCGCGAAATGGCCGCCTCGGGGGAGTGCCCCGACGTGATAACTTTCGCGGGCAATGGCGAACCGACCATGCATCCCGATTTCGAACAGATAATAGAGGACACGATCGGACTGAGGGGCGCGATCTGCCCGTCGGCAAAAATTTCCGTGCTGAGCAACGCCACGATGATCGGCCGCGAAAGCGTCCGGCGCGCTTTGCTGAAAGTCGACAACAACATTCTTAAACTCGATTCGGCTTTCGACGACACCGTGCGGCTGATAAACGGCCCGCAGGGGAGGGGTTCGGTCGCGGAAACGGTCGCCGATATGAAGAATTTCGGGGGACGGCTGATCGTCCAGACGATGTTCCTGCGCGGCGAGTACGACGGAAAGAGCGTCGACAACACCACCGAACGCGAGGTGGCGGCATGGCTCAGACTCGTGAAGGAGATCGCTCCGCGGCGGGTGATGATCTACACGATCGACCGCGACACCCCGGCCAAAGAGCTGCACAAGGTCCCAGTCGAGGAGTTGCGCGCCATCGCCGCCCGCGTCGAGGAGCTGGGAATTCCCACGTCTGTTTCAGGATAACGAACGTCATTGCGAACGGAGTGAAGCAATCTGTTCATATATATTAGATTGCCGCGCTTCGCTCGCAATGACGGTATCCGTTTCCCCGGTACATCTATAACAGCGAACGCACTCCTTTTGCGGGGAGTGCGTTCTTTATATCTTGCCGTGAGCTGTACTTGAACAGCTCACGTTCTTTCGATCTCTTACATGGCGCAGGCGAAAACTTCGCCGGTCGAAACCACCGGGGCATGGTCGGGAAACACGAGGTTCGAGATGTCGTAGCCGCGTTCCAGGGCGCGTGCGACAAGGTAGCCGAGGTCTTCGTCCGGAATATAGGGCGCGCGGCTCAGTATCCTGAGGCTGCCCGCCGAACGGCCGCCGACCAGAGCGAAATTGTAATCCTCGTCGACCTCCAGCACGTTGAATTCGCGGTCGGTGAAGGGCATGCCCGAAACTTTCATCGAGGCGCGGCGTGCGGAGTCGGGAACCGAAACCCGCGAGCGCGTTACTTCGAAAGCAGAGGCGCCGTAGCGCAGACCCTCGGTGCGGAGCGATGCCGATCCGTCGGCGTCGATTGTAAATATCATGTTGACGTGAGAAAGTCCGCATCCGGCGGCGTTGTCGAGGCGTGCCACCTCGTACCACACTCCTGTGAATTCCTCCATGCGGAAATCCCTTACGACCGAACGGTCTATGCTGCGTTTGTTGTTTACGGCCGAGCCGAAGATGCCTGTGAATGCAGATATGCTTTTCATAATATTTTAAGTTTTTTGATTGTCGTTGGTAAACGGGAAGTTCTTGTTTCCCGTTTTCGGGAAATATTAGTATCACAGTGCGTGCCACATTTTCCGCCTGATGAAAATATTTTCCGGAACCGCGGTTTTATCGGCGTCAGACGCCGATAAAAAATGAAGAACGAAGAATGAAGAGTGAAGAATAAAAAAAACAGTAGCCGGAATTCCGGCTACTGTTTTTTTTATTCTTCACTCTTCATTCTTCGTTCTTCATTTTTTATCGGCGTCTGACGCC
>JAVBVG010000044.1:0-10617 GCA_031554415.1 Rikenellaceae bacterium
GAGCGAAGATATGGAGGCCGTCCGCCAGGGGATCATACTCATCGACGACAAGCTGCGCGGCACCCTCAAAAACAAGGGATTGTGCGAGATGAAGTGCGTCGGCGAGGATCTCGACGCCGACCTCCACGAAGCAGTCGCGCGCATCGAAACGGCCGAGAAAGAGATGAAAGGCAAGATCGTCGACGTGATCCGGAAAGGCTACAAACTCAAAGAGAAGATAATCCGCTACCCGAAAGTCGTAGTGGGACAATAAGACCATAAATAAAGAGAAAAATACGATAAAGGAGCAACGTCAGTTGCGACAAAGTCCTCCCCTCGAGGGGAGGGTTTGGGAGGGGTAGTCGTAAGCCGCGGGCTTTGTAAAAGCCCGTTAATTCAGGTTCAACATAAGAACCTTATACACACCTTCCATTTACAACAATTCTGACATGGCTCTTATGTTGAACCTGAATTAAGATGGCAGACAAAAGAGATTACTACGAGGTGTTGGGCGTCGCCAAAAACGCAAACGAGGACGAAATTAAGAAGGCGTACCGTCAGGCGGCGATCAAATACCATCCGGACAAGAATCCGGGCGACAAGGAGGCCGAAGAGAAGTTCAAGGAGGCCGCCGAGGCGTACGACGTGCTGAGCAACGCCGACAAGCGCGCCCGCTACGACCAATTCGGGCACGCCGGAATGAGCGGCATGGGCGGAGGCGCCGGTGCCGGAGGGTTCGGCGGCGCGGGCGGATTCACGATGGAGGATATTTTCCGAAACTTCGGCGATATCTTCGGGGGACACTTCGGAGGATTCGGCGGTTTCGGCGACTATTCGGGGGCTGCCGGCGGCCGCAGGGTCAACCGCGGTTCGGACCTGCGCGTGAAAGTCAGGCTCAACCTCAAGGAGATAGCCAACGGCACAACGAAAAAGCTGAAGATAAATAAGTTCGTCCCCTGCGACAAGTGCGGCGGAACGGGCGCGAAAGATTCGGGTTCGTACAAGACCTGCCCTACCTGCAACGGCAGCGGGACAGAAACCAAGGTGGTCAACACCTTCTTCGGGCGCACGCAGACCATGCAAACCTGCCACGAATGCCGCGGCGAGGGGAAGATCATCACCGCCCCGTGCGACAAGTGCCGCGGCGAGGGGATCGTCAAGGCCGAGGAGGTGGTCGAGATCAAGATACCGGCCGGCGTGGGCGAAGGGATGCAGCTCTCGGTGAGCGGAAAAGGCAACGCCGCACGCCACGGAGGCGTCAACGGCGACCTGCTGGTGGTGATCGAGGAGGAACACGACCCGGAACTCCAGAGGGACGGCAACGATCTGATACACAACCTTAACATCACGATCCCGACGGCTCTGCTGGGCGGATCGGCCGAGGTTCCGACAGTCGACGCCAAGGCCAAGATACATATCGAGCCGGGAACCCAGGCGGGAAAAGTCCTGCGGCTGAAAGGCAAGGGGTTACCCGACCTGAACGGCTACGGCAGGGGCGACATACTGGTGGTGATCGACATCACCGTGCCGGCGAAGCTGTCGTCGGAGGAGAAAAAACTGGTGGAGGAACTCTCCTCGAAACCCGGTTTCCAGAAGGCCGCCTCGTCGAAAACCCAGAATATTTTCGAACGGATGCACAACTTTTTCCGGTAGAAAACCTTATCTTTGGAGGAATCCATCAAATAAAACCGCACAATGGCCTTATTCTTCAATCACCGCAAACCGCGTCCGTTCGACTACAAACCGCGCTACTACAGCCCCGAAAAGGAGGCCCGCGAGGAGCGCAAGAAGATCGTCCTGGGCGAAAAATACAAGGCGCCCGGCGAAGAAGAGAACAACGAAAATTACGTTCCGGGCTCATACATCCGCCAGCACGTTTCGAACAGGCGCAACAACACGGCCGAGAACGAAATGTTCCGGCGCCGCAAGCGCAAACGCCGGAGCATGACCATGCTCGCCGCGATCCTCGCGCTGCTGGTGCTGATCGTATGGCTGATGTATTTCAGATAATATGGCCGGACGCATAAAACTCCTTCCCGATTCGGTGGCCAACCAGATAGCCGCCGGCGAAGTGGTCAACAGACCCGCGTCGGTGGTCAAGGAGCTTATGGAGAACGCCGTCGACGCGGGGGCGACATCCGTCACGGTCAATTTCCGCGACGGGGGACGCGAACTGATCCAGATCAAGGACGACGGCTGCGGGATGTCGCCGGCGGACGCCCGGCTCGCTTTCGAGCGCCACGCCACCAGCAAGATAGGTTCGGTCGACGACATCTACTCCCTGATGACGTTCGGGTTCCGGGGCGAGGCATTGGCCTCGATAGCGGCCGTTTCGCAGGTCGAACTCCAGAGCCGCACGGAAGAGGAAGAACTCGGCACCAAACTTTTGATAGACGGCGGCGCTTTCCGCGACCAGTGCGCGGCGGCCGTTCCGAAAGGCACCCAGATCTATATCCGCAACCTTTTCTACAACGTTCCGGCGCGCAAAAAATTCCTCGATAAAGGGACCACCGAAGCGGGCCACGTCACAGCGGAGTTCCAGCGCGTGGCGCTGTGCCATCCCGAGATCGCGTTCCAGTTGTACCGCGACGACGCGCCTGTTTACAACCTTCCGGCATCGTCGCTGCTTCAGCGCATCGTCGGCATCATGGGCAAAGGCGCGGGGACGAAACTGCTGGAGGTGTCGGTGCAGACATCGATAATCCGCGTCTACGGCTTCATCGGGCGCCCATCGTCGGCGCGCCAGCGCAACAGGGAGCAGTTCCTGTTCGTCAACGGGCGCTATTTCCGCAGCGCGTTCTTCCACAAGGCGATCATGCAGGCCTACGAAAAACTGATCCCGGCGACAGTGCAGCCCTCCTATTTCGTCTACCTCGACATAGACCCCGAGTCGATCGACGTGAACGTCCACCCTCAAAAGACCGAAGTGAAGTTCAGCAACCAGAGCGCCATATGGCAGATAATCAACGCCGCCGCGCGCGAAACGCTGGCCAAGTCGGGCTCGGTGCCGATGATGGATTTCGACTCCGAAGAGAGGATCGAGATACCTGTGCTGGGGCGGTACGACCACGACGCTCCCCTGCGCGAACCCGACTCGGTTCGTTCGCACGACTACAATCCATTCACGAAATACGATAACGGCAACGCCGACATTTCCGATTTCGCCTCGCCGCGTCCCCGCTACGAAGAGCGCCCTGCGGCTTACGACGAATCGGAATTCGAATACATAGCTTCGGCCGACGATGCGGCGCAGCAGACCTTCGCGCTTCCCGAGGATGTGAAAACATTCTCGCCTCCGCTGGTCATAGGCGACGGCTACGCGGCGGCGGTCTACGGCGGGGTTTTCGTCGCGGTCGACATGAGACGCGCGCGGGAGGCGGTGCTCTACCACCGTTTCAACACCATGCTCCAGGCGCGCGGAAGCGTTTCCGAACAGTTGCTTTTCCCCGAACGGATGGTGCTTTCGGCCGACGATTTCACGCTGCTGAGGGATAACGCCGACGAGTTCGAGAGTTTCGGTTTCGACCTGCGTTTCGGGGAGGAGCACACGGTCGACATCGCCGGAACGCCCGCCGATATGCCCTCCGAAAGGATCGACGAGGTCATTTATGAAATGCTGGACTCGCTGCGCGACGACGTTTTCATGGGCGAAGATGCGCGGCAGAAAAGACTCGCGGCGGTGATGGCCCGCGCCGGTGCCGGGAACGCCCCGCTGAAACTTTCGGCGGAAGATGCGGCCGCACTGCTCGCGGCGCTTGCGGCGACGGGCAATCCGAGCTACACGCCGTGGGGAAAACCGGTCATGGCCGAAATAACGACAGAAGAGATACGGAACAGATTGAAATAATTAAAAGCAGAAGAGAGAGATTATGCAGATGATGAGAGGACAGTTCAGGACTCCGCCCGTGGTGCTGAACCTTATAATAGCGAACGCGATACTGTGGCTGGCGACGGCCATACTGCCGCAGAACATCGAGGATTTCATACTGGGGAACCTTGCGCTTTTTCCCGTCGGAAGCCCGTTCTTCCATTCGTGGCAGGTCGTTACATATATGTTCCTGCACGGCGGATTCGGCCACCTTTTCTTCAATATGTTCGCCCTGTGGATGTTCGGGCGGACGCTGGAGTACGAGCTGGGCAGCAAACGCTTTCTGATATTCTATATGGTGTGCGGCATCGGCGCCGGGCTTATACAACTGCTGGTGTGCTGGCTCGCCGGATCGCCGCTCAACGTTCCGACAGTCGGGGCATCGGGGGCTATTTTCGGGATACTGCTTGCGTTCGGCCTGATGCATCCCAACGACGTCATCATGCTGATATTTCCGCCCATCGCGCTCAAAGCCAAGTGGTTCGTCGTAATATACGGCGTGATCGAACTTTTCGCAGGGGTCCGCAGCTTCACATCGCTGGCCGACAATGTGGCGCACTTCGCGCATCTGGGCGGCATGCTGTGGGGATTCCTGTTGCTGTGGTACTGGAAGAAACGGGGTAAAATCTATTATTAGCCAGACCGCATGGCGCGCAGGGAACGCTCATATTACGACGCCCCACGGAAAGAGTCGGGCAGCACGAAAAACAGGCGGCGGTGGTCGGTCGTCGATTTCGTGATGCTGGCCGTGTCGGCCCTCATCGCGGCCGCCGTGATCCTTTCGTGGGCGGCCCGCATGATAAATCCCGCGACCTACGGCATCATGTCGGCGATGGGGCTGCTGATGCCCGCCATCTTCCTCGCCAACTTCCTTTGCCTTTTGTACTGGATCATACGCTGGCGCTGGGGGGTGTTCATCCCGCTGGCCGTTTTCATCGTCGGGGTGTGGGGAGTGACGATGTTCTGGCGTCCGCAGCTCACCCAGGACCACACGGACCGTTCGCGCGACCGCTCGCTGGTGAGCATCGCCACATACAACGTGCGCGGGATGATGCGCGAGGTCGATCATGAACGGCGGAAGTTCGTTTCGAGCATGGACGACGTGATCTCGGCCGTCGACTCGCTCGGGGCCGGAATCCTGTGCATGCAGGAGTTCCAGTCGACGCGCGACTACCCGAGGCGGCATTTCGAGGAGGCTCTCCCGCAGTACACGCATAAAAGGGTGCGCTACAACATAGGCGGCGCCGAAGACCTGGGCTGGGGGCTGGCGATTTACAGCAAATACCCGATAACCGCGTCAGGACATATCGACTTCGAGGGCACGAGCAATTCCGTGATCTGGGCAGACATCGCCGTCCAGCGCGACACCGTAAGGGTTTTCAACGCCCACCTCCAGACCACCTCCATCACCGCCTCGGACCACGAGTACATCGTGAACATGGATTTCGTCGGCGACAGCACGCGCACTGCAAAAGTCAAACGGATAATCGCACGGATGGGGAACAACTACGCCATCCGGGCCGGGCAGGCAGACACCCTCGCGGCTAATATAAAGACTTCGCCCTACCCCTTCGTCGTGTGCGGCTATTTCAACGCCACCCCCGTGTCTTATGCCTACCGCAATATAAAAAAACGGCTGCGCGACAGTTTCCGCGAGGCCGGACACGGCTACGGACACACCTACCGGGGTTTCTTCAACACGCTGCGCATAGACTACATAATGCATTCGCGGACCGTGGAGTGCGTCGAATACGCCTCCCCGTCGTTCGACTGTTCCGACCACAATCCCGTCGTTGTCAAAATGAGAATAAACAATAATAACCCATTACAATAATCATGATCATAGATTCGCTGCACAACTACAGAACCTACACGGGGATGAATCCCCGTTTTGCAAAGGCTTTCGAGTATCTTCTCAAGGCCGATTTTTCACTGCTTCCCGCCGGACGGAACGAAATAGACGGCGACGACGTCTTCCTGATGATGACGCGCGGGGAGCTGAAAAAACCGGAAGACGCCTCCATCGAGGTACATAACAAATACATCGACATACAACTGGTGATCGAGGGAACTGAAACTTTCGGCTGGCGCGAACGCTCGGAGCTGGCGCTGCCCGCCGGCGGGTTCGACACGGAAAAGGACATACAATTCTCCGACGAAGCCCCGAGCACCTGCTTCACGCTGAACGCGGGGCAGATGTGCATCCTATTTCCCGAAGACGGCCACGCGCCGATGATAGGCGAAGGACCTATCACGAAGTGCATCGTGAAAGTGCTGAAATAAAAATCCTCATATATCAAATGCAACAGGCGGCCCTCAAAGGACCGCCTGTTTTTCAACCGCTTACACACTTACGTCTGCTAGCGGTTGTTTTCACATCGCATTACGGCGGCAATAATCCGGCCATTTAATGTTCATAATATTACAACATCCTCTTTTCCCGGAATTTACCGGGCTAGGCGGCGGATAACGCCGGTTGGGAAAAAAATTCAACATGGAAACTCTTTAAGGCCTGATTTTTGCCATATCGATATCCTTAAATAACTTAAATAAAATTACCAGTTATGAAAAACAGTTTACTTCGTTCAAAGCCTGCTGGCATGATGGTCCTTACTGCGGCTTGTTCGGCGGGGCTGGCTGGTTGCGGCGGCAGCGGCAACGCCCCGAAAACCGACAGTAAATTCACAGGGACAATCAACCTGGACATCCGCGATTCCAAACCCGACTGGGACGCCTTCCTCTATCCTAAAGCGCCCAAAGACGCGCCGAACATCCTGTTCGTCCTTTTCGACGATACCGGTCAGGCATCGTGGTCTACCTATGGCGGCGCGATAAATATGCCGACTCTCGACAGGATAGCCCAGAACGGCCTGACATACACCCAGTGGCAGACCACGTCGGTCTCTTCTCCCACCCGTTCATGCCTGCTGACCGGGCGTAACCATCACCAGAACGGCTTCGGCACCATAGCCGAATCGGCCGTAGGATTTCCCGGCTACAACGGCCAGATTCCCGAATCCTGCGCTACCATGGCGACCGTCCTGCGCGATGCCGGATGGTCCACTTTCTGGATCGGCAAGAACCACAACGTACCCGTCGACGCGTTCGGCATGAGCGCTTCTAAAAAAGACTGGCCTCTCGGTCTGGGCTTCGACCGTTTCTACGGCTTCATCAGCGGTGAAACCAACCAATGGTATCCCACCCTGATCGAGGACAACCATTTCATAGAGCAGCCGTACCTGCCCGAACAGGGTTATCACCTCTCGAAAGACCTGGCGGACCAGGCGATCCGCTATATCCGCGATTCCAAGCAATCCGACCCCTCGAAACCGTGGTACATGTGGTATTGCCCCGGCGCGAACCATGCTCCGCACCACGCCCCGCAGGAATATATCGACAAATACAAAGGCAAGTTCGACGAAGGTTACGAGGCCTACCGCGAATGGGTGCTCCAGCGCATGATCTCCAAAGGCGTCCTTCCGGCGGACACCAAACTGACGCCGATAAACCCGATGCCCGAAGGGACCTACTCGAAGGATGATATGGTGCGTCCATGGAACACCCTGTCGGATGACGAGAAAAAACTGTTCTCACATATGGCCGAAGTTTTTGCCGGATTCTCCGAATATACCGACGTGCAGATAGGCCGCGTGATAGACTATCTCGAGGAATCGGGCCAGTTGGAGAACACCATGATCATATATGCCGCCGATAACGGCGCGTCGGGCGAAGGCAGCCCAAACGGGTCGGTGAACGAGAATAATTTCTTCAACTCATATCCCGACGATATGGCATTGAACATGGCGATGATGGATAAATTGGGTTCTCCCGATACCTACAACCATTATCCGACGGGATGGGCTGTCGCATTCTCGACCCCGTACAAGATGTTCAAACGCTATTCCGGCTACAGTGGCGGTACGTGCGATCCGCTGGTGATAAGCTGGCCGAAAGGGATCAAGGCGCGCGGCGAACTCCGCAGCCAGTACTACCATGCGACCGACATAGTGCCCACAATACTGGAAGTATGCGGCGTTAATATGCCCGATGTGGTTCACGGAATCAAGCAGACCCCGCTTCCGGGCGTATCCATGGTGTCGAGTTTCGAGGATGCCGACGCTCCCACCAAGAAGCATGTTCAATATTTCGAAATGCTCGGTACGCGCGGCATCTGGAAAGAGGGCTGGATGGCAACCACGGTACACGGTCCGCTTCCTTCGAATATAGGACACTTCGACAAAGACCGCTGGGAACTGTACCACACCGACGCAGACCGTTCGCAGGCCAACGACCTCGCGGCGCAATACCCCGAGAAAGTGAAGGAGATGCAGGACCTTTGGATGGAAGAGGCAAAAAAATACGATGTCCTGCCTTTGGCCGACCTGGACATTCCCTCTTTCATCAAATATGAATATTACGCCCCGATACCCGAAGACGGACGCTTCACCTATTATCCGAATACCTCCGAAGTACCCGAAGCTTCGGCCGCACCAACTACGGGACGCTCTTTCAAGATATTTTCCGACGTAACCCTCGACAGGGGATCAAAAGGCGTGGTCGTTGCGCAGGGTTCGCGTTTCGGAGGATACTCGCTTTTCCTCAAGGACGGTAAGGTCAACTTCGTCTACAACTTCCTCGGCAACCCGCCCGAACAGATGCTCTCCGCCGCGGCGCCGACATCAGGCAGGCATATCATAGGGGTGGAATTCATAAAAGAGAAAGTATCCGAGAAGAACGAAATACTTGGTACGATGAAGCTATATATCGACGACAAAATGGTCGCGCAGATGCCTGCGCGCACCGAACTGCACCGTTATTCTCTGGGCGGCGACGGCTTATGCGTAGGTTATGACAGCGGCGATCCCGTGAGCAAACTCTACGGTTACCGCAACCCGTTCACGGGCGGGGAGATACATAAGGTTACGTTCGATGTGAGCAATGACGCTTATGTCGATGTGGAAAGGGCGTTCGAAACCAAAATGCGCACCCAATAACCTGCATCGCGGTATCTGCTGAATAAATGAAATAAAAGTCATTACAATATAACAGGCGGCCCATTCCGAGCCGCCTGTCTTTTTTCATTTTCCATTTTTCATTTTTCACGCCTTTCCCGGCTGGTGCCTGTACTTGAAAACCAAGGCGAACACCACGGCGACCACAAGCGCGTAGCCGGCGAAAATATACCACGCCGTGCTCCATCCGGCCACCTGGTCCATGGCGGTGCTTTGCGAATAAACGAATTTATTGACGACAGCCTGGGCGCCCAGCGTGCCGATGGTCGCACCCACGCCGTTGGTCATCATCATGAAGAGCCCCTGCGCGCTCGAACGTATCGAGGGGTCGGTCTCCTGATCGACAAACAGCGAACCCGAAATGTTGAAGAAGTCGAAAGCGATGCCGTAGACGATCATCGACAGGACGAACATCCACACGCCCGGTCCCGGATCGCCCGCGCCGAAGAGCCCGAAACGCAGCACCCACGCGAACATCGCCATCAGCATCACGTTCTTGATGCCGAAACGGCGCAGGAAGAACGGAATGAGCAGGATGCAGAGCGTTTCAGACACCTGCGAGAGAGAAATGAGCGCATTGGCGTTGTTGGCGCCGAAAGTCCCGGCGAATTGCGGTATATCCTTGAAAGTGTTGATAAAGGGATTGGCGAAACCGTTGGTAATCTGGAGCGAAACCCCAAGCAGCATCGAAAAGATGAAGAATATCGCCATCTTTTTCTCTTTGAACAGCGTGAACGCCTTCAGACCCGACGCCTCGATGAACGACTTCTTTCCCTCGACCTTGCTGATCTTTATTCCCGGCAGCGTGAAGGCGTAGAGTCCGAGAACGATTCCAAGCACCGCAGAAAAGAGGAACTGCGTGGGGTGCGTCTGCATCGAAACGCCGTCGAATTTGATGAAATTGGAGCCCAGCATGGCGCAGATGAAACCGATCGTGCCGAAGACGCGGATGGGCGGAAAATGCTTCACCGTGTTCAGCCCCGCCTGCCCCAGCGCCCCGTAAGCAACTGAATTAGAGAGGGCTATGGTCGGCATATAGAACGCCGCGCTGAAAGCGTAGAGCGGGAACAGGATGCCGAATTCGACGTCCGCACCGGCTGATATCGCGTAATACCCCGCCGCGGCCATGAACCCGGCAGCAAGCAGGTGGCATATCCCCAGCATCTTCTGCGCCGGTACCCAGCGGTCGGCGATTATGCCGATCAGCGCCGGCATGAACAGCGACACGATGCCCTGCATGGCGTAGAAAATGCCGATATTTCCGGCCAGGCCCACGCCTGCCAGATAAGTCCCCATCGAGGTCAGGTAAGCCCCCCACACCGCGTACTGGAGGAAATTCATGACGATAAGCCTGATCTTAAGTCCCATAAATATCTATTTTAAGTAGTTTGTCCTATAATAACCGCGCCGAAAAACGCGTTGGATTAGTAAAGATAAGAATTTTCCGTCAAAAAACTTTGCAGTAAAAGAATAAAGAGTTAATTTTGTACCCGCAACATTGAGCTATGGTGTAATGGTAACACTGCAGATTCTGGATCTGCCTTTCTAGGTTCGAATCCTGGTAGCTCAACAATAAAGACTGAAATTCAGTAGATTGCAAAGCAAACACCCGTTTTTACACCCAATAAGTGTGAGGCGGGTGTTTTTCATTGTCGGACATGTCGTAAACCAGGGTTGCCAAAACTAAGTGGAATATTCTTCATTTTGTCCACTAAACATGATTGTCTAAACAACTCGATCAGTTCCCGATTTCAAACA
>JAVBVG010000112.1:0-10098 GCA_031554415.1 Rikenellaceae bacterium
ACGCCGACATCCAGCTTCGCGACCGTTAACCGCCAGAATTTCTTCACCGTTACAGCCTCGGCGCCCGACACGACGCTCGAAATTGTGGTGAAGGACGAATACGGCAACACCTACACCGAAACCATGACGCGCCCCAAGAAAGTCCCCGTCACCAAGGCGGAGATACAGGCGTACTTCTTCAAATAGCGTCCCGACATATGAAAACGGCCTGCATTTTTTTTGCAGGCCGTTTCTATTTTGCTCCGGTTATTTATTCAAAATCCAGTTCGCCGAAGAATTTTTCGAGGTGGAAATTGGGCGTAGCCCAGTCGATCGGGTTCCACGACAGGAAGTGAGGGACCGTCAGGTTGTCGCCGCATTTGTAGAAATTGCCGCGCGCCTTCATCCCCGACAGGCATCCGATCCGGTGCTTATAGAACGCCGCGGCCGGCAGCTCCACTTCGAGCGTCCATGTCTGGCCGCGTCTCTCGGGAAAAGGCTCGGTTCCGAGCGAAGGCCGGCGCACGATGGTGTCCATAACGGCCTGGTCGGCATGGGTGAAAACGCCCTTCTCCTTGCGGAAACCCAGCAGCGCACGGCCGATGCAGGTGCATTCCAGATTGTAATAGCCGGTTTCGTCGAAGTTGATGAAGAATTCGACGCACGAATCGGTCCAAACCTCGCCGTTGTCCTCCGTAACGCGCGCCAGCGTGTAATCCTCGCTGACGAAGAATTTCAGCAGGATTGCAGCGCCGGTATGAGCCATGGCGAATTTCACCTCCGGACGCGCCGGAAACTGCTCCGGCCAGTTGACACAACCGACCGTTTGCAGGCCGAATTTTTCGGGCGCACCGAAAAACTCGGGTGCGCTCCCTACCCTCTTTATCTTCATTTCCGCAGGCTTTCGATGTACTCCTTCATTGCCGGGGTGTTGGCGTCAACGCTGTGCAGCAGCTTCATCTGGGCGCGCGTGCGCACCAGGTTGTGCTCCGGATACTTTATCTTGTAATATGTGTCGCCATTGATGTAGTCGGCCAGGAACCTTACCGCCTGCATATAGGGGAACAGCGCCGCCGCGTAGGGCAGGTTTTCGATCTCGATGCCGGTCAGGAAACTGCCCGCACCCTTCAGGTAGCCTTCGGTGAAGGCTCTGAAAATATCCATGTCGAGCTCCACCCTGTCGAGATCCCTGTCGTCCTCGTCGCCCTTGTTGGCGCCCGTGCGCAGGAAATCGCCGTAATCCGAGAATATGTAGCTGGGCATCACCGTGTCGAGGTCGATCACGCAGAGTATCTTACAGGTTTCCTTGTCGAAAAGCATGTTGTTGACCTTGGTGTCGCAGTGGCACACGCGCTTGGGCAGCCGGCCTTCGCGGTGGAGCCTCTCGGCCTTGGTCATCTCCTCCGAGCGGGCCTCGATCTCGTCCACGATCTCCCGGACCTCCGCAAGGCGCCCGGCGGCATCATTGGCGACGGCCTCGCGGAGCTGCTGCAGGCGGAACTCCATGTTGTGGAAATTGGGAATGGTTTCCAGCAGTTCCACGGGTATGTCGGCCAGCATGCTCTGGAAATCGCCGAAAGCCTGCCCCGCGTAGCGCGAATATTCGGGCGTTACGGCCTCGAAAGACTCCGAACCGGGAATGAAAGCCATCATGCGCCAGTAATTCTCGTCGTCGAAGTAATAGGTCTTTCCATTCTCTTTGTTCGGGATGAACCGCAGGACTTTGCGGTCGATATCCTCTTCGCCGCGGGCTTCGAGTTTGGCGCGGATATGCGCCGTGACGGCCCCGATGTTGTCCTGCAGGAGGTCCACATCCTTGAAAATATTATGGTTGACGCGCTGCAGGATGTAGTCGGGCCAGCCTCCGGCGGAGCGCACGAAATAGGAGTCGTTGATCAGTCCGTTCCCGAATGGCTTTACGTCCACCACATCGCCTTCGAGCGCGAAACGGTCCACAATTTCTTTGAATTTTTTCATGTCGGTCATGTCAGTCTTTGTTTTAAGTGCATAAATTTCACGCCGTTCCCGCACCGGCGGACGGCAGTGAAAGAAATCGTTACAGGGGGTGGATGTACAAAGATATGAAATTTTGGTTTACTATCTTCCCAGCCATAATATATTTTACCCTGCGGCCGGCCGGTTCATTGCATTTCGGAAAATAATCATTAGCTTTACGAAACTACTACCATTCAAACTCCTTGATTATGAAAATACATCTGCTCCTATTCCTGCTGTTGCTGGCGGCGGCAGGCATCTCCGCACAAACCGCGCAGACACCCGATTACAGCCGCAAATACGGTAAAGTTACCGATTATGAGCTCGATATGACCTCGTATCCGAGGGATACTTCGGCCGTGGCGGTTTATCTTTACGAGAGTACCGAGGTCTTTTACACCATAGATATGGCTAACAGGGAGCACCCGTTCAAGCAGACGCGCAACTATTATGTCAAGATAAAGATACTCAAGCCCGAAGGCGTTTCGTTGGCCGACGCCTCCATTCTGTACCACTCTTCACCATATAATAAGGAGTACGTCACCGGAGTGTCGGCGGCGGCGTACAACAAGGTCGGAGGGAAAACCGTGAAGAGCGAGATCAAAACGAAGGATATTTTCCAGGAACAGGTTTCCGAAAACACCTATGTCCGCAAATTCTCGCTTCCGGAGGTGCGCGTGGGGACGGTCATAGAGTATAAATACACCGTCACCTCGGACTACTTCTGGTCGGTGGACCCGGTCCGCGTCCAGCACGAATACCCGGTCGCGTGCAGCTTTTCGGAGATCGCCACGCCTCAGTATTTCCGTTTCAGCATAAACTCCCAGGGCTACCACTCCGTCGTGATCAAGCAGTCGACGCGCAGCAACGCCAATTATTACGACAACGTCCGCACCTGCGTGGCGACGGATGTTCCCGCGCTGAAAGACGAACCGTATGTGTGGGATATCGACGATTTCCGGACGAGGATAACGTTCGAACTCCAGGCGATCGATATCCCGGGGTATTTTAAATCCTACACTACGACATGGGAGTCGGTCAACGAAAATCTCGGCAAGTCGGATTTCGCGACGAACCTCAAAATGTCCAATCCGCTGAAAGACGAGGTGGCCGCGATAAAAGCCCTCGGACTGGAGCCTGCCGGGCAGGTGAGGAGTATCCTTAAACTCGTCTCCTCGCGCATGAGCTGGGACGGAAAATACACCATATGGAGCCAGAACACGAGGCAGAAGCTGCGCGACGGGGCGGGCAGCAGCGCCGACATCAATTTCGTCCTGAACAGCGCCCTGCGCGACGCCGGATTCCGCACCACCCCCGTGCTGCTCAGTCCGCGCCCATACGGACGCCTGCCCTATGCCCATCCCACCCAGGACAATATCAGGGCATTCATACTCAGGGTCGATATTCCCGACGGCCCGCCGCTGTACGTCGACGCCACGAGCAAATACAATGACCTGAACCTTATCCGCACCCAGTTCATGGTCGACCGCGCCCGCCTCTACGGCGTGAACGGCAATGAAGGATGGGTCGACCTCACCAACCTCGCCCCGAACTCGCAGCGGGTGGTCGTAAAGTGCGGGATCGACGAGGACGGCCGTATCACAGGCACCATGGAGAACGTATTGCAGAACGCGCCGGGAGCCTCCGTGAAATCGAGATACCGCGACGCCGGGTCGGAAGAGGAGTATGTGGAGGAACTGGAAACGGAGAACGACATGGAAATATCGTCATACGAAATATCGGGACTCGACGATGCGGTCGTGGCCGAGAATGTGGCTTTCTCCCGGAAAATGGAGGGAGGCGGGGCAAATGCCTACCTCAGCGCCACGATCGTGCCTCTGATGACGAAGAATATGCTCACCCAGCAGGAACGCACCCTGCCGGTGGAGTTTAACTACCCCGCGAAGTATGAACTCGTGGCGCTGCTGCTCTTTCCCGAAAACTACGAGATCGTCGAATTGCCCAAAACCGTGCGTATGAGCGCCTGCGACAACGGTGTGAGCTATCTGTATTACACATCCGTGGCGGGCCGCACGCTGACGATCCGGATGGAGTACTCCCTCAGCAGGGCTGTTTTCGTACCCACCGAATATCCCGACCTGCACACGTTCATGGGATTGATGGTCGAAAAGAACAATTCGCGTATAATCCTTAAAAAGACGGCGCAGTAATGGGTGTTTTCAGTTTCCGGGCATTGCGGGCGTGCCTTCTGCCGGTTGCCGCAGCGCTGCCCTCTTTCGTTTCGGCCCAGTCGTGGGCGGCCGCCGCAATCCCCGAACAGGTGAAGAAAGGCAGCAGCTCCGTGGTGCGGTACAGCGAAACGGTGTTCGAATATCTCAGCCCCACCCATTCGAAAGAGCGCAATGTGCTGGTTGTAACCGTACTGACCCCTGATGGCGAAGATGCCAGCCATTTCATGGAGTCTACCGATATGTTCAGTTCCCTGTCCGGTTTTTCGGGCGAGATTTTCGATGACTACGGCCGCTCGATACGCAAGATAAAGAGGTCGGATCTGCGTTTTACCGACCTTTCTCTCTATGGCGTGGCCGACGACCGCCGCACTCATTTCTGCGACCCTTCGACGCCCAACATCCCCTACACGATAAAGTACGAGTGGGAGGTGACGACCAAAAACGCAGTATGGGTTTTCCCCGCGTTCATCCCGCAGCCGGGCTCGTCCGTCGGGGTCGAGAAAGCCGTCTACCGCCTCGAAATGCCTGCGGGAACCAAATTCTACACGAAGGTCTACAACTTCGACGGACATCCGGTGAAAAAAACGGACCCGAAGAGGGATATTTACGAGTGGCGCGCCGAAAATCTCCCGCCCATCGTGCCGGAGTATTTCAGCCCCCCTTACTATGAAAAATATCCGTTGGTCTACTTCTCGCCCGACCAGTTCGTCTACGACGGGGTGGCCGGTTCGATGAAGGACTGGGAGTCGTATGCCGGGTGGCAATGGAAACTTCTGGACAACCGCAGCGTCATGCCTCCGGAGCTGAAGGCGAAGGTCGCCGAACTGACGCGCGACGCGGCGACGGATATGGAGAAAATACGCATCCTGTACGACTATCTCGCCGAAACCACCCGCTACGTGAGCATCCAGATAGGGATCGGGGGGTTCCAGCCGATGACCGTAGAACAGGTGTATAAGACCAAATACGGCGACTGCAAGGCGCTGTCGAACTATATGCGGGCCATGCTCGCCGAGTGCGGGATAGAGTCGTGTTACACCGAGATAGGAATTGACCGCCGGAGCATACCGCGCGATTTTGCCAACCCTGTCATGAGCAACCATGCGATAGTGATGGTGCCGATGGCCGCCGATACCCTCTGGCTGGAGTGCACCAATCCGGAAGGGGTCCCGCTTGGATACCGCCATGGTTCGATCGTCGGGCAGAACGGGCTCGTCTACAAGGACGGGAGCGCCGTGGTGATCGAGGTGCCGCGCTACGCCGACTCCCTCAATCTCTCTTTCCGCAGGGCGGAGGTGAAGATGGCTGCCGACGGATGGGTGGACGCCCATGTCGTGACGGAAAACCGCCTTCACCGGTTCCGCGAAAACATCTCTTTCGGAAAATCCAACGCTTCGGACCGCCTGAACGCCATCCGCTCGCAGATCGACATTCCAGTAGCCATGATATCGAATGCCACATACCGCGAGAAAAAAACTCCCGTACCCGTTTCGTATATCGAATACGACCTCGAAGCGCCGCAGCTGGGTTCGCGCACCGGCGATCGACTCTTCGTGAACGTCATGCCGTTCCGCAAACCGATGGCGGTGAAGTTCGGACGCAGCGCCCGCATAGGCGACATTAAAATATCCGAGGGCTACTGCGACAGGGATATTACCGGCATATCGCTGCCCGAAGGGGCGTTCGAAACAGAGTCGCTCCCCCCGCCCGTCGCGATCGACAGCAAATACGGCGAATACCGCCTGACGGTCATACCGACCGGAGAGGGGCTGACGATCGACAGGTATCTGCTGCTGAGGACGGGCGTCTACGGCAAAAGTGAATTCGACGAATTCAGGGGGTTCATCGAAAAGGTGATGAATGCCGACAACAGCAAAATAATCCTTAAAAACAGGAGTAATTAATTTCTCCTCCTTCTGGAAGTGGGAGTACCCTCGCCAAGGGCGAGGGGGAGGAGGTAGGTTATTCTGCGGCTAAAAGACCTACCACCCCGTCTCTCCTTCGGAGCGCCCCCGTAGTTGTAGCCGAGCAGTGCTCGGCATTTTCAGCTTGCCTGTTCGCTTCGCTCGGAAAGGCTACGCCCCCTCCTTCCAGAAGGAGGGGAATTTTTGTTGCAATCCGTTTTTGGGGAATGCCGCCCCGTTAAGCGATCGTTATTTGTCGCCGGATAATGGGAAAAGAGGAATATAACCTCTAAATTTGCCATGAACATTCGAAACCGGAATTATGGCTAATATGCGAAAACTGAGGAACGAAGAGCTGGGCAGGCCATCCCCCGGGGAGGCTGCCGGGCTCCCGAAGATGCCCGTAACGGTGGTCCTGGACAACGTCCGGAGCATGAACAACGCGGGGTCGTTCTTCCGCACCTGCGACGCTTTCGGCGTCGAACGGCTCTTGCTGTGCGGGATAACCGGCACGCCGCCCGACCGCGAGATACATAAAACCGCTCTCGGGGCCGAAGAGACCGTCGCCTGGGCCTATTTTCCCGACGCCGGGTATGCCGTTGCCGGACTCCGTGCCGAGGGGTACACCGTCTTGGCCATAGAACAGATCGAGGGGGCGCGCGGGCTCGACGCTTTCATCCCCGAACCCGGCGCGAAGTATGCGCTCGTTTTCGGGAACGAGGTCGACGGAGTGCAGCAGCGCGTTGCCGACCTCTGCGACGGCGCGCTGGAGATACCCCAGGTGGGGACGAAACACTCTCTCAACGTGTCGGTCAGCGGCGGAGTCGTGCTGTGGGCGTTTTTTTGCGCGTTCCGGAAACTATTGTAACTTTACGCCTTTAAAACCTTATTGCCATGTCAACCGAAGGTAAACTTAGGCCCGTCACGACGCACCGGCTGGTCGAAATGAAACAGCGCGGCGAAAAGATCGCCATGCTGACCGCCTATGACTACTCCACCGCCCGCATCATGGACGATGCCGGGATAGACATAATCCTCGTGGGCGATTCGGCCGCGAACGTGATGGCCGGTTTCGACTCCACGCTGCCCATCACCCTCGACAACATGATCTACCACGCCAAATCGGTGGTCCGCGCCGTCAAACGCGCTTTGGTGGTTGTAGACCTCCCTTTCGGTACATACCAGGGCAACTCCAAGGAGGCGCTCGCGTCGGCCATCCGCATCATGAAGGAAACCGAAGCCGGGGCCGTCAAACTCGAAGGCGGACTGGAGATCATCGAGTCCGTCCAGCGCATTCTGTCGGCCGGTATACCCATAATGGGACACCTCGGGCTCACCCCCCAGTCGATCCACAAATACGGCACCTACACCGTCCGCGCAAGGGAGGAAGAGGAGGCCGCGAAACTGATGGACGACGCCCAACTGCTCGAAAGGACTGGCTGCTTCGGCGTCGTGCTCGAAAAAATTCCCGCCACACTCGGCGAAAAGGTTTCGAAATCGCTGCGCATCCCCACCATAAGCATCGGAGCCGGGCGCGGGTGCGACGGACAGGTGCTCGTCGTACACGATATGCTTGGTATAACCAACGAATTCTCGCCGCGCTTCCTGCGCCGCTACGCCGACCTGCACGCGGTTATGACGGGCGCTTTCACCCATTATATCGACGACGTGAAAGGCGGTAAATTCCCCGATGAAACAGAACAATATTGAATAGACTCGTCAACAAAATGCGCTCTGCCGGCAAACGGGGCGCTTTTTTTGTGTGCAGCAGCCAATAACATAAACTTACAAATAACGGATTATGAAAAAACTCTTTACCATTTTGCTGCCGGCGGTCGTGCTGGCAGGCACTTTTACGGCCCCGGCGCAGGTCGGAACGATGAAAAACAAGGATTTTACCATCAAAGCCGTCGATAAGGACGACGCGAAGGCGGCCGAAGACTCGCCCTGGACAAAAGGCGGGGTCGCAGGCGTTACCCTGTCCCAGGTGAGCCTGATGAACTGGGCGGCCGGGGGCGAAGGATCGGTGGCCTTCGACCTGATGTTCAACTACAACCTCAATTACAAAAAAGACAGGCACCTGTGGCAGAACCGTCTGGAACTCGCCTACGGGATGAATTACTCGCAGTCCAAAGGGGCGCAGAAGACCAACGACAAGATTTACCTCGCCTCGATGTACGGCTACGAACTGGGCAAAAACTGGTACTTGTCGGCGCTCATGAACTTCAGCACCCAGTTCGCCAACGGTTTCGACTACAACACCACTCCCGACAAGACCCTGATTTCGCAGTTCATGGCTCCGGCCTACCTCAGCGTGGGGCTCGGCGCGACCTGGAAACCCAAAACATGGATCACGGCGACCATCTCGCCTGCCATGTGGAGGGGGACTTTCGTGCTCGACGAAGATTTGTTCTACGACAAAGCCGGCAATCAGATCGCTTCTGTTTACGGCGTCATGTTCGGAAAGAAAATGCTGAATCAGTTCGGTGCCGACCTGCTTGTCGAACTCAACTACGACATCACTAAGAGCATGAATATCTACAGCCGCCTCGACCTCTATTCCAATTATCTGGACAAACCGCAGAATATCATCGTTAAATGGGACATTGTCCTGACGGCCAAGCTGACCAAGTGGCTGGCTGCCAACCTGACGCTCAATATGATCTACGACGACAACGTGAAGTCGATGAACACTGACGGTACCCAGGGCGGTCCGAAATTCCAGCTCAAGGAGGTTCTGGGCGTGGGTCTGCAGGCGTCGTTTTGAGAAATTTTTGCATTAACGTCATTGGCTACGCCTTCCTCCTTCGCGCCTCGGCCATTCAAGCAAGCTTGACGGCGCTCGGCTTGGTGTCGATGGCGGGGAGCCACAGGCGACGAAGCAATCCATGATTGATTCTCTGGATCCCTGCTTCGTACCTCGCAGTTCGCTCACAATGACGTTTGATATTATTTACTTCACATAAATAGGATGGGTTCGCAAATATTTTTCTATATTTGCACCATCTTTTCGCGGAAGTAGCTCAGTCGGTAGAGCATCAGCTTCCCAGCCGAGCCGCCTGAAAGCGGCGAGTCCACCGACCGGAGTCCGCAGTCAGCCGTAGGCTGGTGCGGGAATAACGAAGGGAGGTAACAAAAGCCTTAAGTTGGCGGTCAGAAAAGAGATTGTGCGGAAGTAGCTCAGTCGGTAGAGCATCAGCTTCCCAAGCTGAGGGTCGCGGGTTCGAATCCCGTTTTCCGCTCGCATCGGCAAAAGGCTGATAATCAATAGTGAAATGTTGATTATCGGCCTTTTTTCTTGTTGTTTCAGCACCTTTATTTCCCATAAAAAATAATGAAAAGAGCGTTAAAATGGACTAAACCACCATGCACTGAAAGTGCATGCTGGTTTAGTTTGAATGTGCTGGATCGTTATGACAAGTATCAGGATTATTTGCATCGCCTCAATAACAATCTGAAAAAGATAGGGCCGGTAGAGTATGTTAAAAACGCCACTAAGCCCAAAGGCAATCGAACCAACACCGGCCCTGACAAAGTGAAATATAATGGACTGTTTCCGGATATGTCCACATACTGGGCCCGCCACACATGGGCGACTATTGCCGCCTCTCTGGATATTCCAAAGGAAACGATCGCCGCAGCTCTCGGACATGGCGGCAATACGGTTACAGATATTTACATAGATTTCGACCAAAAGAAAGTCGATAAAGCCAACAGAAAAGTGATCGACTATGTGAACGTGAAAGTGCGAAAATAGGCAAAAAAATGGGGCAAACAGCCATCACTACAAACCGGTTATCAATATTATCTATCAAGCCTTGTGTTAATAAATTCCCCCACGTCTGTCGTGTTTTAGATTGTGTCTATTTGGTTCAATTTTGCATGTACGTGTTCGGAATTAAGGTGGCGGTTACGTTTCGCTGACTTTTAAAGGAATTTTATCCCCTATCCCCTCAATTTTTTCGCGTGTGTATATCTCTGTTTTCTTGTTTGTTAAATGTGTTCAAATAGCTCTCGCCGGGACACCG
>JAVBVG010000069.1:0-6860 GCA_031554415.1 Rikenellaceae bacterium
ACACTACCCTGCCAAAGCGTTTTTCGCGACACTTGTATTCTCTCTTTTCACGGCCGCCGGCCATGCCCAGACCATGTCGGTTTCATCCGAGATGCCTGAACCGAAGGACCTGAAGCTTTTTGAATTCGAGATGGCCTGCGGCATCAATTTCGCCCCGCGCTGGGATGAACTGAGGGCCAAACCGGGCGGCAACTTCATCGTCGAACTGCGGCTCAACCGCCCCGAACCCTTTGATTTCGGGCTGCAGCTGAAAATGGGCAACTTCATCCACAGCGAGCGCGACGTTTACAAAGTCAACAGCGTATTCATCCGTCCGACGCTCTTTTTCGACTACAACCACAGGTTCAGCAACACGGTGCTTTTCGGAGGCATCGGCGTGGGCGGATCGTTTATCCAGAACAACACGGTCATACACACCTCGCCTTACGGAGGCCTCATGCACAACGGCAGCGACAGGCATTTTGCCGTCAAGCCGCGCATGGGGATCGTGATCATGGGATTCTTCCGCATCACGGCGGAATACGTTTTCACCCACAGGGACTATTCCTGCTTCGACATTAATTTCGGCTTCGTGGTCGGAGGCAGCTATAAACCCGCTCCAGCCCAGAAAAGACGGAATGCCGCCACGTTCAGGGAGTATTGACAGCCGATATTTGTGTTTTTAAGAAAATTTAAAAACAATACAAAAAAGAGGGTATGGATTTTGCGAAATAGTGTATCTTTGCAGGAGAGTCATTAAACGCGAAACTATAGCTATGAAAACAATCAAGTGCGTGGGCATCCTCACCTCGGGCGGCGACTCGCCCGGAATGAACGCCGCGATCCGCGCCGTAACTCGGACGGCGATCTATAACGGCCTTAGGGTCAAAGGCATAATGAGGGGCTACAAAGGCCTCATTACCGACGAGATCGTCGATTTCAAGACCAACAACGTCAGCAATATCATACAGCAGGGGGGGACGATCCTCAAAACCGCCCGCTCGAAGGAGTTCATGACCCGCGAAGGGCGCAAACAGGCGCACGAAAACATGCTGAAGCATAAGATCGACGCTCTGGTGGTGATCGGCGGCGACGGTTCGCTGACGGGCGCGCGCATCTTCGCGGCCGAATACGACATACCCATAGTCGGGGTTCCGGGGACGATCGACAACGACCTCTACGGCACCGACACCACCATAGGCTACGACACGGCGCTCAACACCATAGTTTGGGCCGTCGACCGCCTGCGCGACACGGCGTCGTCGCATGAAAGGCTCTTCTTCGTCGAGGTGATGGGACGGAACGCAGGTTTCCTCGCGCTCAACGGGGCCATCGCCACCGGAGCCGAGGCCGCCATAATCCCCGAGATCGCCACCGAAGTGGACCAGTTGGCCGACCTGATCGAGAACGGTTTCCGTAAGGACAAGAACAGCAGCATCGTGCTCGTTGCGGAGAGCGAAGTTACGGGAGGAGCGATGGGCATGGCAGAGCGAGTGAAAAAGGAGTACCCGCAGTTCGACAGCCGCGTGACGATCCTGGGGCACATCCAGCGCGGGGGGTCGCCCACCGCCAGCGACCGCATCCTGGCCAGCCGTATGGGCGAAGCGGCCGTCTGCGCACTTTTGGACGGACAGCGCAACGTGATGATAGGTGTGCAGAACGACGAACTGGTCCATGTGCCATTCTCGAAGGCCACACGCGACGACAAACCCATCGACCGGGCGTTGCTAAATACGGTAAAAATTCTTTCCATATAACAGATCACCCCGGCTCTGCGAGCCACCCCTCCATAGGAGGGGATGTCTTCTCCTCCTATGGAGGAGTACCCTCGCAAAGCGAGGGGGAGGTGGTAGATAAAAAA
The DNA here is from genome assembly GCA_031554415.1 of Rikenellaceae bacterium. Classification (GTDB taxonomy): domain Bacteria; phylum Bacteroidota; class Bacteroidia; order Bacteroidales; family Rikenellaceae; genus UBA940. Next base: position 1,841 of record JAVBVG010000069.1, read on the forward strand.
GAAACGACATGGATATAGCCCGGCAGAAGCGCAGCGAGAACGTCGCGGAATACATCCTCTACATCTGGCAGCTGGAGGACCTCCTGCGCGCCATGCAGTTCAGCCCCGAAGCGGTTTTCACGGCCCTTGTCGCTCCGCGCGACGCCGACGACAAGTGGAAACTCGCGGCGCTGGAGTGGTACATGGACATCGCCGACCTGCTGGAGAAGGAGGGCAAGGAGGAGTCGGGGCACCTCGACCACACGCTGCACATCATCGCCGACATGGACGACCTGCACCGAACGCTGATGCAGCAGCCCGCCGGCCGGGAGTACCGCGAACTTTTCGCACGGCTCGCCCCGGAACTTCCCCGCCTGCGGGAGATGCTGGGCAAGGATATCGGCGACATCGAACTCGCTTTCCGTGCGCTCTACGCCGCGATGCTTTACCGTATAAAAGGCATAAAAGGCGCTGTGGCCGACGATGTTACGGCGCTGGTTTCGCCCGTCGTAGCAAAACTCGCCGAGCTGTTCCACAAGGTCGAGCGGGGGGAAATCGATATCTACAAATCCTTATAAAAGAAGCCTGTCGGTTTGACAGGCTTCTTTTTTATAGTTTAGAGGCGATAGCCTTTGCAAGTTGGGCGCAGTCGCAGGTTTTTTCGGGCGAGTAGCCCTGTTTAACCTCGATCGGCGGGCCGGCCATATCCCAGCCTGTTCGCCCGGCGAATTCGGTCAGCTTCTTCACCGCCGTTCCAACCCACGAAAATCCTCCGAAACATCCGAAAACCCGTTTCGGGATGGAGCGAAGCTCGATGTCGTCCAGAAGCGTCTGCACCTCGGGGAAAAGCTGGGTATTGTATGTCGGACTGCCGATCACCACAGCGCCGTATTTGAAGATATCCCGCAGCACGTAAGAAATGTGCGACGAGGTGAGGTTGTGCATCGCGATATTCCGAACCCCCTCCGAGGCTAGTTCGCGCGCAAGCCTCTCGGCGGTCTGCTCGGTGTTGCCGTACATGCTGCCGTAGGCTATCACGACGCCTTTTTCCAGCGGCTCGTAACGGCTCATGCGGTCGTACAGGCCGATGACTTTCTTTATTTCGTTTTTCCATACCGGGCCGTGCGTCGGACAGATTATTTCAAGCTCCAGTCTGGCAAATTTATGCAGCGCCTTTTGCACCGGGCCGCCGTATTTACCCACGATATTGGAGTAATATCGCACCATTTCGTCCCAGTAGCGCGACGGATCGAGCTGTTCGTCCGTAACGCCGCCGTCCAACGCGCCGAAAGTGCCGAAAGCGTCGCCCGTGAAGGCGAGGCGGTGCTGGCGGCAGTACGTAACCATGGTTTCGGGCCAGTGGACCATCGGGATCAGGAAGAAACAAAGGTCGCGCGCGCCCAGAGAAACGGTATCGCCCTCGCCCACCGTCAGCGTGTTTCCGGTGATGCCGTAGAAACCTTCGACCATCTGGAGCGTCTTGGCGTTGCCGATGATCGTGATGTCGGGATATGCCTGGCGGACGGCATGTATGGAGGCCGAATGGTCGGGTTCCATATGGTTGATAACCAGATAATCCACCTTGCGGTCGCCGATGATCTCGCGGATGCTGCCCAGCAGGCGCTCGGTGTAGCAGGCGTCGATGGTGTCGATAAGCGCGACCTTTTCGTCCTCGACGAGGTATGTGTTGTAGGAAACCCCCTGCGGCAGCGGCCAAAGCCCCTCGAAACGGCGTTTCAGGCGGTCGTTGACGCCCACGTAATGGATTCCCTGAACTATTTCTGTAACTTTTGACATATCTATTTTGTGTAAATATATTCTTCGTTATTGGCTTTTATCGTCACCTGCGGACGGTCGGCGGCCTCTACCCTGCCCACGATGCGAGCGTCGATGCCGAACGACTCGGAAACGGCGACGATATCGGCCGCAACGCTCTGGTCGGCATATATCTCCATGCGGTGCCCCATATTGAAGACCTTGTACATTTCGCGCCAGTCGGTCCCGCTCTGTTTCTGGATGAGGTCGAAAAGCGGCGGCGTGTCGAACAGGTTATCTTTTACGATATGGAGCGCGTCGATGAAGTGCAGTATTTTGGTCTGCCCTCCCCCGCTGCAATGCACCATACCGTGGATCGCCGCGCGGCACTCGTCAAGAAGCCGTTTAATGACAGGGGCGTATGTGCGCGTCGGTGAAAGAACCAGTTTGCCGGCGTCGAGCGGAGTTCCCGCGACCGGGTCGGTCAGGCGGCATTTCCCCGAATACGCAAGGCCGGCGGGAATGGCGGTGTCGTAGCTTTCGGGATATTTTTCGGCGAGGTAGCGGGCGAAAACATCGTGGCGCGCCGAGGTCAGGCCGTTGCTGCCCATGCCGCCGTTATATTCTGTTTCATAGGTCGCCTGTCCGAACGACGCAAGCCCCACTATCGCGTCGCCCGCCTTGATATTGGCGTTGTCGATGACGTCGGCGCGGTTCATGCGCGCCGTGACGGTGCTGTCGACGATGATCGTCCGCACCAGATCGCCCACGTCGGCAGTTTCTCCGCCGGTCGAGACGATATTCACGCCGAAGTCGCGCATCGACTGGAGGAACTCCTCGGTGCCGTTGATTATGGCCGAAATGACCTCTCCGGGGATCAGCCTTTTGTTGCGGCCGATGGTCGACGAAAGCAGGATGTTGTCCGCCGCGCCGACGCACAGCAGGTCGTCGGTGTTCATCACCACGGCGTCCTGCGCGATGCCTTTCCAAACGCCGAGATCGCCCGTTTCGCGCCAGTACATGTATGCCAGCGACGATTTGGTCCCCGCACCGTCGGCGTGCATGATAAGGCACGAAGCGGGATCTCCGGAGAGCAGGTCGGGGATTATCTTACAGAATGCCTTGGGATATAGCCCTTTGTCGACGTTCTTTATCGCCGCGTGGACATCCTCCTTGTCGGACGAAACGCCGCGCTGCATATATCTCGATTGCTCTGACATGACGGTGTGGATTTTGATCACGCAAAAGTAATCAAATTCTGCCAAAATTCATACCTTTGCAGCTATGGCAACCGACAGGAACATACGCAACGGCGACAGCGACCTCGAATTCGAGAACAGGATACGCACGCAGGAACTCGGCAGTTTCAACGGTCAGGACAAGATCGCCGACAACCTGCGCGTGTTCATCAAGGCGGCGCTGATGCGCGGCGAATCGCTCGACCACGTGCTGCTGCACGGCCCTCCGGGGCTGGGCAAGACCACCCTCGCCGGCATCATCTCCAACGAGATGAACACCTCGATGAAGGTTACTTCGGGGCCGGTGCTGGACCAACCCGGCGACCTTGCGGGCCTTTTGACCAACCTCAATCCTGGCGACGTGCTCTTCATCGACGAGATACACCGCCTGAGCCCCGTCATCGAAGAGTACCTCTACTCGGCGATGGAGGATTACAAGATCGACATCGTGCTCGACAAAGGCCCCTCGGCGCGCTCCATCCAGATAGAACTCAACCCTTTCACGCTGATCGGCGCCACCACGCGAAGCGGCCTGCTGACTTCGCCGCTGAGGGCCCGTTTCGGCATCACCTGCCACCTGGAATACTACGACGCGCCGGTGCTCGCGGGCATCGTGAAGCGCTCGGCCGCGATCCTGGGGATCGGGATCGACGACCAGGCGGCCGGCGAGATCGCCCTGCGCAGCCGCGGCACGCCCCGCATCGCCAACTCGCTGCTGAGGCGCGTGCGCGACTTCGCGATGGTGAAGGGCGAAGGCCGCATAGACCTCGGAATAACCCGCCACGCCCTGGGCGCGCTCAATATCGACGCGCGCGGGCTCGACCAGATGGACAACAAGATACTTTCGACCATCATACAGAAGTTCCGCGGCGGCCCCGTCGGGCTCAACACCATCGCCACGGCCGTGGGCGAGGAGGCCGGGACGATCGAGGAGGTCTACGAGCCGTTCCTAATCAAGGAGGGTTTCCTGAAACGCACCCCGCGCGGCCGCGAAGCCACCGACCCTGCCTACAAACACCTCGGACTTTCGCGTTTTCCGGATGAAAACAGCCTGTTTTAAGTGTTATTAAAAATTTTTATTTATATTTGCGAGTACCGCAAATTCAAATCCTGTTGCTATGCCGCTGTTTATCCCGAAAGACTACACCGCCAAACTCGCTCCCGAAACGATGGAGCAGGCGATCGATTACCTCAAACAGATTTTTCCGGGCATCCTCGCACGCGACCTTCGCCTGCGCAGGGTTACGGCCCCGCTTTTCGTACTCTCCGGAACCGGCATAAACGACGACCTGAACGGTGTGGAACGCGCCGTGTCGTTCCCGATCAAAGATATGGGCGACCGCCGCGCCGAAGTGGTGCACTCGCTCGCCAAATGGAAACGCATGAAGTTAGGCGCGTACAGGATCGCCCCGGGATACGGCCTCTACACCGACATGAACGCCATCCGAGCGGACGAGGAACTCGACAACATCCACTCGCTGTACGTCGGCCAGTGGGACTGGGAGCGCACCATGAGGCCGGAAGAACGCACCCTCGATTTTCTCAAAGATACCGTCCGCAAGATATACGACGCCATGCGCGAGGTCGAGGAGGAGGTTTACGACCTTTTCCCCCACATTACCCCGCTGCTCCCCGACGAAATTACCTTCATACAGTCGGAAGACCTGCTGAAAGAGTACCCGAAACTCACGCCGAAGGAGCGCGAGAATGTCGCGGCGAAGAGATACGGCGCCATTTTTATAATAGGTATCGGCCACGAACTGTCGCACGGCGAGAAGCACGACGGACGCGCCCCCGACTACGACGACTGGAGCACTCCCACCGGGGGCGGCTATCACGGCCTCAACGGCGACATCATCGTGTGGAATCCGATTCTGGAGAGCGCCTTGGAACTTTCGAGCATGGGTATCCGCGTCGACAGAGAGGCTCTCGAACGCCAGCTCAGGATGTGCGGCTGCGAAGAGCGCAGGGATATGGAGTTCCACAAGGCGCTTTTGGAAGGCAGGCTTCCGCTTTCGATCGGCGGCGGGATCGGCCAGTCGAGGCTA
>JAVBVG010000012.1:0-15203 GCA_031554415.1 Rikenellaceae bacterium
GGTGGTCTTGATCCAACCCTGGTTGCCGTCGGCGAGTACGATCTCGCTCCAGCCGTTCAGGGCATCGCGCACCCCGACTTTGGCGCCTTCATACAGCAGGAACAGGTCTTTGCCGGCGTTGTCGGGCGAACTTTTCACCGATGCCGAGGCGCTCGTGACTATCGCCTGTGTGCTTTCGACGCTTTCGCGGTAGTCGCGCGAGGCGAACGCGAAAGCGAACAGGAACAGTGCCAGTCCTGCCACCCCGCTCCAGAATCCGGCTTTGCGAACGCCGCGCCGCAGCGGCAGCAGGTACAGCAGCGCCCCGCCCAGCGTCAGCGCGAACAGCACCACCGAAAGAATCGCCCACGCGTTGCCGCTCATTATCGAGGCCAGCGACTTCGTCCACCGCTTCACGAAGAATTCCGGCAGTGGTTCGATGCGGTTGCGGGTGTATGTGTTGGCTATTTCGAGGTTGTGCGCGATATCCTTGTCATTCGGGTCGAGCCGCTGGGCCTTGTTGTAATAAAGTATGGACTTGCCGATGCGGCCCGCCTTGAACCAGGCGTTGCCCATGTTGTAGTAGAGTTTCGCGCCGACCATGCCGCTCTGCTCGATCGAGTCGTAGAGGGCGATGGCGCCAGCGAAATCGTTGTTGTAGTACGCCGTGTTGGCCTTGTCCCACAGGTCGTTGCGTTCGGCGGCCCCGGCGGCGCAAACGGTCCCTGACGCCCCAGCGGCAAAAATCACACAAATGGTTATGAACAGACGTTTCATAGCACCTTATCTTTTTATTGCCGATTCGAGCTCCGACACGAGGTTGACGCCCTCCTTATACAGTTCGTTCATCTGCGCCGACGAGGTGGGCGAATACTGCGCCTCCTCGCAGGCCGAGATGATCCTTATATATTCGTCGGCCTGAACCTCCGGAATGCTCAGTTCGAAGAGCTCCTCGCGGATGCGATCCTTGGTGAGTTTGGCCATCGGAATATCGAGTTTGTCGCTCATGTAACCCCACAGGGCCTTGAGCATTTCGTCGTAGAAACCGTGTTTGTCGCCCTGTTTCATGGACGCTTCGGCGGCGCGGAAACGCTTGAGCGCCACTTTGTTTGCGCGCTTGCCTCTCACGAAGCGGTCGTTCTGCATATTCCTGACGTACCTGCGCAGCAGCGCCAGCCCGGCAAAGAACAGCACGACGATAAGCCCTATCAGCGAAAGGTACAGCGGGCTCCACATGAAGAGCCTGCCTTTCGGGTGCAGTCCGGGCGGATCGAGCTTTATGAAACGGATGTCGCGTCCGAGTATCTTCAGGTCTTCCCTCGAAAACCCGCTCACGATGCCTCCGCCCGACGATACGGCCGTTGTGTCGGCGGCCACTTCGAGCTGTATTTCACGCGAAGTGAGCGTCACGTAGCGCACCTGGCGCGGGTCGAAGTACGAGAACCGGAACTCGGGTATGGTATAGCTCCCCTCCATGCGCGGGATGAACGGATATTCGAACTGGCGGTAGCCGGTCGTTCCACCGCGGCTGTGCTTGTAGCTTTCCGACGACTTCACGCTGTACTCCTCGAACGATGTCGGCAGCTCGACCTGCGGCGCACGTATCAGCGGGAAATTACCTGTGCCCGAGAGTTTTATGGTATATGTACCCGATGTGTTTGCGTTCATTCTGCTCTGCGGCGGCGCGGCCTCGAGGCTGAACTGCCCCACCGCTCCGTTGAAACTTTCGGGTGCGCCGGCGGGCCACTCCTTCACCTCCACCTTCACGGGAAGCGAGGCGATCTTCTTGCGCACGTCCTGGACGTTGGTTCCGGCCCCCATCAGTTCGTCGAAAATATTGCGCGGCGAGGAGTTCCTGATCTGGAGCCTGACCACGACGTCCATGTTGAACGGATCGATGGTCAGCGTGCCCGACTGCTGCGGATACAGCAGGTACTCCTTGAGCGTCCAGGTGTCGTAAACGCGGTTGTTGTATGTCTCGCGCTGCTGGACCGCATCCTGGCTGATGTCCTGCTGCCAGAATCCGTTGAATGACGGGTATTTGAGATCGTCGAGCATGAACTGGACGCGCGAGTAGAGCTTGACCGCCACGACGACCGGCTCGCCCTTGTAGACCTCGCTGCGGCTGACCGTAACCCTTGCGAAAATATCGTCGGCGCCGACCTGAGGGGCGCTTCCCTGCTGTGTTTGCTGCTGTCCCTGTGCACCGGTCGCGGCGGTTCCCTGTTGCACGGCCCCATTCTGCTGCGTGGTGTCTGCTCCCGAAACCACCTCGATCGAGATCGGTTTGCTCGAATAGGTCTTGCCCTTGACCACGACCTGAGCCGCGGGGATCGTGAATACGCCCGGGTTAAAGCCCTGGAGCATATATGTATAGATCATCGACTCCTCTTTGGTGAACGAACCGTTGACCAGCGAAACATTGGTGCTGCGGGCCTCCGAAGGGCCTGCCAGCACCTCGAAACCCTCGATCACAGGGGGAATGAACTGCGACGGGATGGCATTGGCGACGAATTCTATCCTGAACAGATCCCCCGCATTGACTGCCCGGGGGGCCGCCACCTCGAAAGTAACATCCCCGTCGGCAAAGGCCGCAGAGGCTGCCGCGAAGAGGGTTATTATGCTCAGCATCAGTTTTTTCATGGATGTGCCGTCAGGTTTTTGGAAACGTTTACATTCTGTAAACGTAATGCGCTATGTTTTAGTGTTTGAAAGCCTCGAAAAAGTCGTTGCCCTTGTCGTCAACGATGATGAACGCCGGGAAATCCTCGACGTATATCCGCCGTACGGCCTCCATCCCCAGTTCGGGGAAATCAACCACCTCGACCTTCTTTATGCTCTCCTTTGCGAGTATCGCCGCCGGGCCGCCGATAGAACCGAGGTAGAATCCGCCGTGCTTGCGGCAGGCGTCCGTAACCTGTTGGGTGCGGTTGCCTTTCGCCACCATCACCAGCGAGCCGCCCAAGCTCTGGAACAGGTCTACGTAGGGGTCCATGCGCCCCGCCGTGGTCGGGCCGAAGCTGCCCGATGCCATTCCTGCCGGAGTTTTCGCCGGGCCCGCGTAGTAGACCGGGTGTTTTTTGAAATATTCGGGCATCGGTTTTCCCTCGTCGATCATCTTCTTGATCCGGGCGTGGGCGATATCGCGCGCCACGATCATGTGTCCGCGCAGGTTCAGGCGCGTTTTGATCGGATATTTCGACAGCGTTTCGCGCACTTTGTCCATCCCCTCGTCGAGGTCTATATCGACCGCCGGGGCGAGGTAAGGGGCCTCTTTGGGCAGGAAACGCGACGGATTTTTTTCGAGCGATTCGAGCCACACGCCCTTTTCGTCGATCCTGCCTTTGATATTGCGGTCGGCGCTGCAGCTCACGCCCATTCCGACCGGGCACGAAGCCGCGTGGCGCGGCAGGCGTATCACCCGCACGTCGTGGACGAGGTATTTGCCGCCGAACTGCGCCCCGATGCCGCTCTCACGGCATATTTTCAGGATGCGCTGTTCCCATTCCAGATCGCGGAAAGCGCGGCCTCCCTCGTTGCCCGAGGTGGGCAGGTTGTCGTAATATTTCGCCGACGCTTTTTTCACCGCCGCGAGGTTCGCCTCGGCCGAAGTGCCGCCGATCACGATAGCGAGGTGGTAGGGAGGGCACGCCGAAGTGCCCAGGTCCTTGATATGTTCGCGGAAGAACGCTTCGAGCGATTCGTCGTTCAGCAGCGCCTTTGTCTGCTGGTATAGGAAAGTTTTATTGGCCGAACCGCCGCCTTTGGTCATGAACAGGAAACTGTACTTGCGGCCGGGAGTCGCGTAAATATCTATCTGCGCAGGCAGGTTGGTGCCGCTGTTCTTCTCGTCGGTCATGGTCATCGGAACCACCTGCGAGTAGCGCAGGTTGCGTTCGGCGTAGGTTTCGAAAACGCCTTTGGAGATATATTCCGCGTCATTGACGCCGGTGTAGACGTCCTCCCCTTTTTTGCACGAGGCGATGGCCGTGCCGGTGTCCTGGCAGGTGGGGAGCTCCCCCTCGGCCGCCACGACCTGGTTCAGCAGCATAGTGTAGGCCACGAATTTGTCGTTGTCGGTCGCTTCCGCGTCGTCCAGGATGTCGCGCAGCTGCCGTAGGTGCGAGGCGCGCAGGTAGAACGAAACGTCGTTGAAAGCCTCGCGCGAAAGCAGTTCGAGTGCCTCGGGCTCGACGCGCAGGATCGAGCGGTCTCCGCATTTCTCGGTTTTCACATGCTGGTCGGTCAGCAGACGGTATTCCGTCGTATCCTCCCCCATCGGGAACGGCTCCTGGTATTTGAATTCGGCCATGTCGTTATCGTTTGAAAGGTTTATCTGAAAAGCATTGCAAAGATAGTTATTTACCTTTGTGATTAGAATAGCGTGCGTGAAAAAAATAACGGATTTTTCATACCCCGGGCAAGGTGCGTTCCGGAAAAATGACTATATTTGCAAATATTTTAAAAACAGCGATTTTTCATTTAAAAACCAATAATACTTTAAGATCATGATCTCTTACAAGGAATTAGGCCTGGTGAACACCCGCGAAGTGTTCCGCAAGGCTTTCGAAGGACAGTACGCGATCCCCGCGTTCAACTTCAACAACATGGAGCAGATGCAGGCTATCGTTCAGGCTTGTGTCGAAACCTCCTCGCCCGTGATCCTGCAGGTTTCGAGCGGCGCGCGCAAGTACGCCAACCAGACCATCCTGCGCTACATGGCACAGGGCGCGGTCGAATACGCGAAGGAACTCGGCAAGAACATTCCCATCACCCTGCACCTCGACCATGGCGACTCTTTCGAACTTTGCAAGAGCTGCATCGACATGGGCTTCTCGTCGGTCATGATCGACGGTTCGCACCTTTCGTATGAAGACAACATCGCCCTTACAAAGAAAGTCGTCGAATACGCGCACGCCCACGACGTGACGGTCGAAGGCGAGCTGGGAGTACTGGCAGGCGTCGAAGACGAGGTTTCGGCCGAAAACCACACCTACACCGAACCCGACCAGGTTGTCGATTTCGTCACCCGCACGGGCGTAGACTCGCTGGCTATCTCGATCGGCACTTCGCACGGCGCGAACAAGTTCAAACCCGAACAGTGCACCCGCAACGCCGAAGGCCTGCTGGTTCCGCCGCCGCTCCGTTTCGACATCCTCGAAGAGATCGAAAAACGCATCCCCGGCTTCCCCATCGTCCTGCACGGCGCCAGCTCGGTTCCGCAGGAATATGTTAAGGAGATCAACCAGTACGGCGGCGCGCTGAAAGACGCCATCGGCATTCCCGAGGAACAGTTGCGCAAGGCTGCCAAGTCGGCTGTCTGCAAGATCAACATCGACTCCGACGGTCGTCTGGCAATGACCGCCGCCGTCCGCAAGGTGTTCCACGACAAACCGGCCGAATTCGACCCGCGCAAATACCTCGGCCCGGCACGCGACGAACTCCAGAAACTCTACATGCACAAGGTTAATAACGTGCTCGGCTCGGCCAATAAAGCATAGTTTTGCAGTGATAGCGGCAGATCTGCTGCCGCTGACTTAAAAAAGAGGCAGTCATTTACGTAAGTAAACTCCTGCCTCTTTTTTTGCGCCGAGCTTTACATATCTACCGCTCTGACTGCAAAACACATCGGCTTTAAAAATAATCGATGCGATTTTCCTAATTCGTAATTCGTAATTCGTAATTGATGATCTACACCGGCATAGCCGTACTCATAAGGGTTTTCGCGAACCCCGTCGCCAATGTTTTCCAGAAACAGCTGACGGGGCGCGGGAACGACCCGGTGACGGTCAATTTCGTAACCTACCTGCTGCTCGGCCTGGGGTGCATTGTCCCTGCGCTGCATGTGGATTGGGCCGCGATGCCTGCCGGGTTCTGGTGGAACTGTGCATTGGTAGGGCTGTTCGGCGGCGTGGGCAACGCTTTCCTGCTCAAGGCGCTGCAGAAGGGCGAACTCTCTGTTCTGGGGCCGATCAATTCCTACAAATCGGTGGTGGGGATGATCGTCGGGGGCGTCGTTCTGCACGAGATACCCAACCTGTGGGGCCTGTTGGGCGTGGCGCTGATAATCGGCGGGAGCTATTTCGTGCTGAACACGCCCGATGAACGCTTTTCATGGCGCCTGTTCACACGAAAGGATATCCGTTGGCGCGTATACGCGATGGTTTTCACGGCGATAGAGGCGGTTTTCATAAAGAAGGTCATACTCTTTTCCTCGGCCTCCGTCGCGTTTATCGTGTGGTGCTGGTTCGGCGCGCTGGCCTCGCTGGTCGTCGTGCTGCTGTTCGCCTCGCCCCGAAAGACTCTCCGTATCAGGCCGCGGGATATACCGTTTTTTCTATACGTCGCGCTGTGCGTCGGCCTGACGCAGTACGCCACCAACTTCGTCCTCGACCGCATGGACGTGGGCTACGCGCTGGCGCTGTTCCAGCTCTCGGCGATAGTGAGCGTTTTTCTGGGATATAAGGTGTTCCTCGAACAAGGCATTCCGGGCAAACTGATAGGCTCGGTAATCATGATCGTGGGTTCGGTGATCATTATTTTCCTGAATTGATCTTCCCCTCCTGCGGAGGGGTGCCTGCAGGGCGGGGTGGTTCTGCGATCTATTCCCCGTCCTCGAAGGTTTCGCGATGGGCGGTGTAGGTGTCCCAGCGGTCGAGCACTTCGCGGAAATCGGCCGGAAGTTCGCTCTCGAAAAATACCTCCTGACGGGTTTTCGGATGCGTGAACCCCAGAGAACGCGCATGCAGTGCGTGGCGCGGCATCAGCCGGAAGTTATTCTCGATGAACTGCTTATACTTGCTGAAGGTGGTGCCTTTCAGGATGCGGTCGCCGCCGTAGCGCTCGTCGTTGAAGAGCGGATGCCCGATATGCTCCATGTGGACGCGGATCTGGTGGGTGCGTCCGGTTTCGAGCTTCAGTTCGAGCAGAGTTACGTAGCCGTAGCGTTTCAGCACGGTGTAGTGCGTTACGGCGTGCTTGCCCTCCTCGCCGTCGGGGAAAACGGCCATTTTCAGGCGGTCGTGGCGGCTTCGGCCGATGTTGCCGGTCACCGTCCCATCGTCGTTCTCGAAATTTCCCCACACGAGAGCGACGTATCGCCGGGCGATGGTGTGGTCGAAGAACTGCTTGGCAAGGCGTGCGTGCGAAAGTTCGTTCTTGGCGATAACCAGAAGGCCCGAAGTGTTCTTGTCGATGCGGTGAACGAGCCCCGCGCGCATATCGCCCTCCTGGAACAACGGATAATCTTTCAGATGGTATGTGAGTGCGTTCACGAGCGTGCCGCTGTAATTGCCGTGCCCCGGATGCACCACCATTCCGGCCTCCTTGTCGACGATTATCAGGTCGTCGTCCTCGTAGGCGATATTCAGGGGGATATTTTCGGGGATTATCTCGACCTCGCGCCGCGGATAGGGCATCACGATCTGGATATGGTCGAGCGGCTTGACCTTGTAGCTCGATTTGACCGGAGAGCCGTTCACAAGGATATTCCCGCTGTCGGCGGCGGCCTGGATGCGGCTGCGCGACACGTTCTCCATCCTGTGCGTAAGGAACTTGTCGATACGCAGCAGCGACTGGCCCCGGTCGGCCGTCACAGCGAAATGCTCGTACATCTCGTCCTGCCCGCCGCTCTCGTCGTCCAGCTCCGTATCGTCGAATTTCTCGTCAACCATACTCCCTGTTGTCAAAATAAACCGCCGTCGGCGTTCAGATCTTCGGCTTCGCGTTTTTGTATCAGCCTGCGGGCGTCCCGGTCGGCGGCGTTGCTGCCGTCGCTGGCCTTCTTCTCATCGAGGGTGAGCGTGATCGAAACCTTGTCGCCCAGCCTCGCACGGGTGCCGAAGGAGGGGCCCTGCCGGAAGACTTTGGCGTCTTTTTGGTTCACCAGATTGATATCTTCGTCGAAAGCGATCTTGCCAACGTTGAGCCCGCGCTCCCAGATGCGGCTTTTGGCCTCGCTCAGCGACAGCCCGATCACTTTCGGAACCTCGACGGGCCTGGCATCCTCGGCGCGCCCGACGACGAGCGTCAGCCCCGAACCCACCTCGAGTTGCAGGTTCGAGTTGCGGCGGATGGTGTCGCGCCCGTTCAGCTCGGCCAGCACATTGTTGGTGGCAATGTTGCCCACGTATTTCAGTTCGGCGATCTCGAGGCCGGCCATCTCGATCATGTTTTTGGCCTGCCGCAGCGAATATCCAGTCACATAGGGCACCGGCACCATTTTCTGGGTGTGCGAAGTGATCGTCACAAATATGCGGCGGCCGTTCTTCACCTCGTTGCCGGCGGCCGGGACCTGTTCGAGCACCACCCCGCCGTCGTAGACGGGGGCGTAGATCGAGTCTATGACCTCGATGCGCAGGCGGTCCCTGCGCGCCTGTTTCTCGACCTCCTCGATCTTTATCCCGACGTAATTCGGCACCTCCTTGTATTTGTTGTGGCGCGTGAATACGTTGAGCAGCAGCGACGCCACGGTCGCGAGCACTATTATGGCGCAGAGGGCCAGTATCAGGTTTCGCGCGACGACGTTCTGCGATATTTTCCGGAGCCAATCCATGTTATTTCCTGTTTATGTGGTTGTAAAAAGTATCCCGTTCCACCGCTTTCAGTCCCGCCGCGGCGGCCATCCGTTCTATTTCGGCGACGGTGAGGCGCGGCTTCTCCTCCTCCGCCCCCGCCATCGAATAAATCTTGGTCGAGTCGTCTATCGTTCCGTCGATGTCGTCGGCGCCGAACGCCAGCGCCATCTCGGCGACGCTTTTGCCGTACATCACCCAGTAGGCCTTGATGTGGGGGATGTTGTCGAGGAAGATGCGCGACATGGCCAGCATCTTCATATCCTCTACCACGCTCACCTCTCCCCTTCCGCCCATCCGGTTGCCCCGGGCGCGGTATTTCAGCGGGATGAAGGCGTTGAACCCGCCTGTTGCATCCTGTAGTGTCCGCAGGCGTTCCATATGGTCGATTCTCTGAGCGACGGTTTCCCCGTGGCCGTAAAGGATGGTCGCGTTGGTCGGGATGCCCAGCCCGTGCGCGGCGCGGTGAACCGCCAGCCACTCCTCTGCCGTCCCTTTTTCGGGGCATATCTTAGCCCGCAGTTCTTCGTCGAATATTTCCGCACCCCCGCCTGGTATGGCCTGCATCCCGGCTTTTTTCAACTCTTCCAACCCTTCCTCCAACGTCAGTCCGGCCTTCTTTATCATATAGGCCAACTCAATGGCAGTGTATGCTTTAACCGCCGCATCCGGAAGTGTCGCTTTAATACGGCGGATCAGATCGGTGTAGAACCACATGTCGTGCTGTGGATGAACTCCGCCCACGATATGAACCTCGGTAATCCCTTTCCCCACGTACATGCGGGCGATCTCCTCCATCTCTTCCGCCGAATAGTCCCACGCTTCGGGGTCGCCCGCGCCGCGCCTGTACGAACAGAAGCGGCAGTTGAAGACGCACACGTTTGTCGGCTCGATGTGAAAATTGCGGTTATAGTACAGCTCGTCGCCGTTCAGCTTCCGTCGCCGTTCGTCCGCGAGTTTTCCGAGCAGCCACAGCGGGGCTTTGTCCCACAGCAGCGCCGCCTCGTCCGCCGAAACACGTCCCCCCTCCTCCGCCTTATTGACAATCGCGTCGATCATCGGAAATCAATGAGTTCGAAACCCTGGAAGCGCTCGGGGTTGAAATTGAAAATCTTGCTGTCGATGGTGATGCGCGGGGTGATCTTCACGATATCCACCACGGCGTCGGTGTTCAGGTTGTCGAGGCGGTAGACCAGCCTGATGGGCAGGCCCGTCGACGAACTGATAAAGGCGTTCAGTTTTTCGCTCTCTTTCGCGGCGTTCCGGAGCAGCTCTATTTCGTCGCAGTTGATGCCGTTCACCAGCGCCTTTCCCACGTATTTATGGGTATAGGAGCCGTCGAGGAAGTCGAAAAGCCGCGTCGGGTTGCCCATGATCGTCCGGTCGTTCGGATCGACCGAATCCACCAGGACCTCTTCGTCGGGCAGGCTCACCTCGTATTTGGTGCGTCCGTCGCAGTAGACCTCCACGTCGGCGGTCATGACGCGGTAGCTGGCGCCGCTCACCTCGTACACCCCTTTCAGCGCCTGTCCGTCGACCGTCACCGAGAATTCCACGCGGTAATCGCCGAACCCGGCCGCCTTCGTTTGCAGCGTCCGGAGTATCTCGTCCGACCTGCCGTCGGCGAAAACACCGACGGCCGCAAAAAGGGCAGCCAAAACCATGGTTATCTTTTTCATATTCCCATATCTTCAAAAATGCGTTCAAGGCTGCGCGGGTCCTGTATCAGCACCTCGCGCGGCTTGCTCCCCTCGGGGCGTCCCACGATGCCCGCCCTTTCCAGCTGATCCATCAGCCTTCCGGCGCGGTTGTAGCCCACCTCGAAGCGGCGCTGGATATTCGACGTCGACCCCTGCTGGCTGCTCACCACGAAACGCGCCACCTCCTCGAACATATCGTCCAGTTTGCCGATCTCGCCGCCTGTCGGTTTGTCGTTCGATTCGGGGACGTAGTCGGGCAATGAGTAAGCCGCCGGATAGCCGCGCTGTTTATGTATGAAATCGGTCATCGACTCGATCTCGGGCGTGTCGATAAATGCGCACTGAAGGCGCGTGATCTCGCCGTTGAGCGAAATGAGCATGTCGCCCTGCCCTATCAGCTGGTTCGCGCCGGTCTGGTCGAGGATTGTGCGCGAGTCGACGATCGAGGTTACGCGGAAGGCGATCCGCGCCGGGAAGTTGGCCTTGATAAGCCCCGTGATGACCTTGACGTCGGGACGCTGGGTGGCGATGATTAGGTGGATGCCCGTCGCGCGCGCCAGCTGGGCCAGACGCGTGATGGGCTGTTCGACCTCCTTGCCGGCGGTCATGATCATATCGGCGAACTCGTCGATGACTACCACGATGTAAGGCAGGTAGCGGTGCCCCTTGTTGGGGTTCAGGCGGCGGTTGACGAACTTTTCGTTGTACTCCGAGATTTTCTTCACCTCGGCCTTGCGCAGCAGCTCGTAGCGCGCCTCCATCTCGCCGCAGAGCGAGTTGAGCGTGTAGACCACCTTCTGCGTGTCGGTCAGGATGGCCTCGTCCTCGCTCTCCATCTTGGCGAGGAAGTGCTTTTCGAGCCGCGAGTAGAGCGACAGCTCCACCTTTTTCGGGTCGACCATCACGAACTTTATCTCGGCGGGGTGTTTTTTGTACAACAGCGATGAGATGATGACGTTCAGCCCGACGCTCTTGCCCTGCCCCGTAGCCCCCGCGATCAGCAGGTGGGGCATCTTGGCGAGGTCGACAAGGAACGCCTCGTTCTGTATCGTCCGCCCAAGCACGAGCGGCAGTTCGGCCTTGCTGTCCTGGTATTTTATGGTCTTTATCAGCGAGTGCATCGAAACGATCTCGCGGTTCTTGTTCGGGACCTCGATGCCGATGGTCCCCTTTCCGGGCATGGGCGCTATTATGCGGATGCCCAGCGCTTTGAGGCTCAGTGCTATATCCTGCTCCAGCCCCTTGATTTTCGATATTTTGACGCCCGCCGAGGGGACTATTTCGTAAAGCGTGACGGTCGGGCCGACGGTGGCTTTGATCTTGTCGATCTCGATGCCGAAATTGCGCAGCGTCTGTATGATCTGGTCGCTGTTGGCCTTGATTTCGCTGTCCGTCACCTCCACTTTGCCTCCGTGCGCCATCAGCGTGCTGTCGGGATCGGGAATCCGGTAGTTCGACAGCTCTTTCAGGGGGTCGTACAAAGTGTTGGCGATCTCCTCTTTTTCCGACTCCTCGTAAGACAGGGTTTCGATATCGACCTCCCGGCCGTCGGAAACGACTATCCCGCCCGCGCCCAGCACATTCCCGGCAGGCTCCAGTTCGACCACCTCGAAAATGCCGTCCACGCTCCTCGCCACGGCCGGCCGGACTACGGGCGCTTCGGGTTTTTCGATCTCTATGATGTGGCTCCCGTCGCCGATCTCCCTCACCTCGAAGGGCGTATCTTTGACCGCCGGTTTCGCGGGTTCCTCCTCGTATTCATCCTCCTCTTCGCCCTCCTCGTAGTATTCGTCCGCGGGTTCCTCCTTCTCTTCCTCCTCTTCGTCGTCGAGGGTCGCGCGGCCGGTGAGGTTGGTGACGGCCTCGCCGACCCTGGCTCCGCCGTCGGCGATCGCCTGTCCGGTTTTATTTACGACGGATATGGTTTTGCGGTTGATGTAGACGGCCAGCAGTATCCACGCGCACAGCAGTGCCAGCCCCGAACCGATCAGGCCTATGACACCCCGCAGCCACTGCGCCGCGAAAATGCCCAGCGAGCCACCCAATCCGGTGCCGAAAATGCCCCACCTGGTTCCGAAAACAAGCCCCAGGGTGAGTGAGCCGAGTATCATGAAGGCGAGTGTGAGCCGCACCGAACGTTCGAGATACGGGGGTTTGAAGCGCATCAGGCGCAGGCCGAGGATGAAAAGCACCACAGGGATGGCTATGCCGAAAACGCCGAACCCCTGCCCTATCATAAGGTCGCCGAAACGCGCCCCGAAGCTCCCTTTTTCGCCTGTCGGAACGGCGTGGGCGGCCGACGTGAGGGCTCCCTGGTCGGTGCTCCAGGTGAAGAAATAGCTCGCGCACACATATCCCACGTAGACCGAAAAGAACAGCAGCACGAGCCCGGCGACCCATTTCTGGTTGTCGCTGAGGTGTAACCGCTTCCTGGCCCTTTTCGGTTTGGAATTTTTCTTTTTTACCATAGCGCGAAGTTACGGAATTATTTAGAGAAAAACGGCACTTTCGCGCTTTTGTCGACAAGGTGGCGCAGGTAGTTTTCGTCGGCGAAGGTGAAAAATCCGTGCCCGGGCTTGTGGTCCGGCGATGCGTGCAGACCGTTCGCGGTGAGGAGCTGGTCCGTGCGGCGCGCGATGGCCGCGGCGGAGTCGATAACCTCCACTTCGCGCCCGCCGATAACGCGTTTGATGGGCTCTATGAGGTACGGGTAATGCGTACAGCCCAGCACGATACGGTCGGCTCCTGCTTCGAGCATCGGTTGGACGGCGCGCCGAACCGTTTCCAGAGCCTCGGGAGTATCCTCCAGGTCGTTCTCGACCAGTTCAACGAACCCGTCGCCCACGGTTTCGATTATCCGCACCTTGTCGCGGTATCTGGCCGCGGTGGTCTGGTAGAGCGAGCCTTTGAACGCGGCGGCGGTCGCCAGCACCCCGATAACCCCGCTCCGGGTGGTCAGCGCGGCGGGTTTCACGGCGGGTTCCATCCCGATCATCGGAACGTCGTATTTGGCACGCAGGAAGCCGATGGCGGCGCCCGTGGCGGCATTGCATGCCACGACCACCATCTTGACGCCTTTCGAGAGCAGTATCCCGAACGCCTGGTCGGCTAAAGCGGTTATCTCCTCCTTGGTGCGCGGGCCGTAGGGCACGTTCTTGCCGTCGCCGAAATAGACCAGCGACTCGCCGGGCAGACGGCGCGCAAGTTCGGCGCGGACGGTCAGCCCGCCCATCCCCGAATCGAAAACCCCTATCGGACTGTCGTTCATTATCAATTAGGAATTAGGAATTAGGAATCGGGCCTATCGTCATTGCGAGGAGTGAAACGACGAAGCAATCCATGTTATTTTTTATTCTTTTCAATCCATCGGCGTGCATTGATGAACGCCTCGATCCACGGGGTGATCTCGTCGCCGGTGCGGTCTTCGGGATACCACGCCCAGTTCCACGGTTTCAGCGCGCGTTCCGGGTGGGGCATCATCGCCAGGTGGCGTCCGTCGGCGCTGGCTATCCCGGCGGTGTTGAAATCGCTGCCGTTTGGATTAGCCGGATAACTTTTGTAGCTGTATTTAAGCACTATATTGTAGTCGCTCTCCTTGCCCGGCAGCGAGAATTTACCCTCTCCGTGGGCGATCCATACGCCGAGTTTCGATCCCGAAAGCGAGCCGAGCATCACCGAACTGTTCTGCATGATATCCACCCCGACGAATCCCGATTCGAACTTGTGGCTGTCGTTGTGCAGCATCTGCGGCATTTCGGCGCGTCCGGGGGTTATCAGCCCCAGCTCGATCATCACCTGGCAGCCGTTGCAGATACCCACCGAAAGCGTGTCGGGGCGCGCGTAGAACCTGTCCAACGCCTGTTTAGCCTTCTCGTTGTAGAGGAATGCTCCCGCCCAGCCTTTGGCCGAACCGAGCACGTCGGAGTTCGAAAAACCGCCCACGAAAGCGATCATATTGACGTCTTCAAGAGTTTCGCGGCCGCTCACCAGGTCGGTCATATGGACGTCTTTCACGTCCATTCCGGCCAGGTGCATCGCCCACGCCACTTCGCGGTCGCACTGGCATCCCTTTTCGCGGATGATCGCCGCGCGGATGCCGCTTTTTTGCTTGCGGTGCGGGTCGATGCCGAGCGCAGAGTACTTTCCGTCGAACGGCGCCGGGAATTTATAGGTCAGCTCCTGCGTTTTGTAGTTGGCAAAACGTTCGGCGGCTTTGGCCGTTCCGCTCTGGCGGCGGTCGAGCAGGTAGGAGGTTTTGTACCACTTGTCGCGCAGGTCGTCCTGCAGCAGGTCAAACTCTACGCCCGCGCCTTTCACGGTGAAGTTTCGGTTGAGATTGACTCGGCCAATCATCTGTGTATCAACACCTGTCTTTTTAAGTTCTGTCGCCGTAGCCGCTCCGTTTTCGACCTGGAGCACGAGCGCCGGCTTTTCGCTGAAGAGCAGCCTCACGAGGTCTTTTTCAGCAAATCCGTCGAGGTCGAGCGCGATGCCGGTGCGGCTGTCGGCGAAGGTCATTTCGAGCAGCGCGGTTATCAGCCCCCCCGCCGAAATGTCATGCCCGGCCATCACTGCGCCTTCCGAAATGAGTTTCTGCACCGCATCGAACGCCTTTGCGAAATATGCCGCATCGCCTACCGTAGGCGTTTCGCAGCCGACCTTATCGACGATCTGCGCGAACGAACTTCCTCCGAGTGCGAACCCGCTGCGGCTCATGTCAACGTAAACGATATCGCTCTCTTTCTGGCGCAGGGCTGCCCTGACGCTTTTCGCGACCTCGGAAACCTCTGCGGCAGAGGTAATTATTACCGTTCCGGGCGCGTAGACCAGCTGTCCGTCGGGATATTTCTGAGTCATCGAGAGCGAGTCTTTGCCGGTTGGGATGTTGATACCCAGCGCGATGGCGAATTCGCTCGCCCCCTCGACGGCCTTGTAGAGCCTTGCGTCCTCG
>JAVBVG010000092.1:0-8905 GCA_031554415.1 Rikenellaceae bacterium
GCGTTGAGTCCGGTGTTGACCTCGCTGACCCTGACGGTGAACGTGTAATCGGCCTCGGGGAACCGGCCCGTCCGGAGCTCTTTCTTGCCCCCGATGAATACCTCATCCATTTCTTTGATGAAATCATCGTAATAGCAATCCCCCTCCGTCACGGATTTTTTGTATTCTTCCCACCAGGCGACCCACTCTTCCCCGTCGCTTTCCTTGAGTTTGTCGGCCACGAATCCGGCCTCGTTTTCGGCCTTGTTGAGTTTCCAGACGATGCCGGTGTAATCGAATTGTACGTTGACCTGCGTTGCGCCTTTCAGCACGTCGAGGCTGCCGTTGAGTTTCTGTGCGTTGGCTGCGCCTATGCAGAGCGCCAATCCTGCCAGCAGGAACATGATTTTTTTCATAAGTTCGGGTTGTCGGGTTTGTATTCTGTTAAAAGTGTCGATATAGTTGCATCGCGATACGCAAAAATAATTAAATTTTCGGTTCGCAATCTCCTGACAATAAAGACTTGGGAAGAAACCCCCAAAAGGGGAGGGTCATTACCTGGCCTGAACTACCTGCCGGTTGTCGAGCGCAACCGAAACCATGTAATGGCAATATGGGATCCAGCGGCCGTCGGAGTCGTTGTCGCCTATTCGCACGATCACCGCTCCCGCGTTCTTGTTGATATACAGGTATTGGCCGAGATATCCCTTGGCGAAGACCACGTTGTCGTCCACGGCGCGGATCTGGCGGGTGTAGTAATAGCCGTCGTCCTCGGTGGGAGGGTAGTCCCCCTTTTGCAGCGTGATCTCCACCCACTCCTTCGGGATTATCTGGCGATCCCTGTAGCGTCCCTCGTGCAGGTAAAGGTTGCCGAATTTGGCGATGTCGCGCGCCGTCATGCTGAGTCCTACGAACATGCGCGCGTCGCCGTAAGCCTTGGAGTCCTTCGTCCACATCCCGGCGCTCTCCATATCCAGCTGCGACCAGATCTTTTCGTCGAAATATTCCATTATACTCTTGTCCGTGGCATTCTCGACGATAGTACCCAGGAGCTGCGTGGATGCGTTGGAGTAGTTGAATCTGCCCACCTGCGACTGATCGGCGATGCGTATTTTTTTCAGGGTGCCTTTCAGGTCGGCCCCATAGTAAAGCTGCGTGGTAAGGATCGCGTTGTCGGTTATGCCGGCGCGCATGAGCAGCAGTTCGAGGATGGTGGTTTCGGCCAGCGACTTGTGGAGCCCGTCGATATAGAGGTTGATATTGTCGTCGACCGAGCCGATCAGCCCTTCGTCGATGGCTATGCCCACGAGGGCGGCGACCACCGTTTTTGTGACCGAGAAAAGGTCTTCGCTCTTGTCGAATGCGCAAACGTCGCGGCAGTATGATTCGGCGACCAGCGTGTCGTTGATTAACACTACTATGGCGTCGGTTTTGGTGCGGTCCATGAAGTCGGCGTCCAGCAGCGGTATGCTGATCTCGGAAGCGGGAAAGACATTCGGTGTTTCGCTGGCCGTGTAGTCATAGGCCGGAAATATCCTGTTGTCGCCCTGTTTTGGGGCCATATGCACGATCCCGCGCATGAATGCGCACGAAGCCATGCCGAGGCACATGATGCCTATCGCCAGATATGATATCGTTTTTCTCATCGCTCTTTATTACTTGCGACGATACTAAAGACAAAAAGCGCGCCATTCGTGATAGGCGAGCTGGACTGTTTTGTAAATAAGGAAGTTGTGTTATCCGCAGTAGTCCACCGGATTGGCGTAGATACCCAGGAAAATATCGTTCAGCGAGGCTTCTCCCGGTTCGGGATCGCCCACCTCGCCAAGCGAAGATATCTTGTGCCGCATATGGAGTTCGAAGGCCTGTTTTTGCGCGGCGGTGTATCGCGCCGAATGTTTATCGCATCCGTGCAGTATGTCGTGGGCGATGTAGTTGTTTTCCCAGAGCCTGTATCCGGCCCTGACGCGGCGGTCTACCATCGCGGCCACGCCGTCGAACGCATTGCCTTCCGAGGCCGCCTTTTCGAGCTCCTCCGCCGACAGGGGCGCCGAAATATGGAAGTGCACCCTGCCTTTGGGCTGGGTGATGCCCGAAAGGATGCTGCCCAGATCCTCGCCGGGAGCTTTGGTGTATTTGCCCCTCTGCGACAGGAACAGCTCGCGGGCCTTCTGCACGTCGCACGGTTCCCATTCGTATGACACCGATACGGGTGTGATATTCAGCTCGGCAAGGTTTTTTGCCGTGTCGCGTCCGCCGCTCAGGCTGAACATCTTTATCAGGCCGGGCTCCGTCAGGTCGATGCCGTTCTTGGTGCGTCCTCCCCTTTGGGCTATCCACACCGATTCTCCGTCCGCGACGATGGAATGGCGCATGTAGCGTGACGTCAGGATCGAGTTCTGCAGGAATTCGCGCGGCGTCCCCCCGCGGATCAGCTTGAACATCTTGTTCGACTTGCCCAGGTCTATGACCAGTTCTCCCTGCATGAGGTTGTCGCCGAAAGTTATGCGGGGGACGGGGATGCCGTTATCGAAAAGTATGTAGCAGAGCAGCGTGGCGTCCAGCGCTATGTCGCGGTGGTTCGACGTGTAGAGGTAGCTGCGTTCCGCCGAAATGTTTTCGACCCCGTTCCAGGTGAACGCGTTCGTCGAATAGGAGATGATCCGGTCGACCACGTCGTGCATGATGGTGGCGTGGAATTCCCCCACGGTGGTTACCGAGAGGAATTTTTCCGCCGCCTCCTTTGCCGTCATGCCGGGATAGATATATGCGGCGAGGGCGGGAAACAGCGTGTTGGCGGCTATACGTGCCATGGCGGCGGGGAGTTCCTCGTCGCGGTAGGGGCGGATGTCGTCGAATTCGGTGTGCATTATGGTTTGCGTTTATCGATGAATTTTACCGGTTTGCGGCTCGTTTCGGGGGTCAGCCGGCGCAGTTCGTCGGCCGTGGCGAATTCCACCTCCGGGGCCACCCTGAGCCTTGCGCGGAAACGGTCTTTGAGCTCTTTGACTGCGGTTTCGGGGTCGACGGCGCATCCTCCCACGACGACCTTCACCGTATCGCCGCCGATCTCGTCGCTGCCCACCTCGACCATGTAGTTCTCGATATACTCCACATTGTCGAGCACGTCGAAAACGGCGGCCGGATAGAGCGTCGTGCCCTTGTATTTTATCATCTGGCTGCGGCGACCGGCTATGGGGCTTATGCGCATGGTGGTGCGCCCGCAGCGGCACGGTTCCCGGTGGAAGCTGGCCATGTCGCCCGTGCGGAAACGCAGCAGCGGCATCGCCTCGACTCCCAGCGTGGTAACGGTAAGTTCGCCCGTCGCCCCTTCGGGAACGGGATTTCCCGCCTCGTCGAGCAGTTCGGCGATTATGAGTTCGGGGTGGTGATGCCCGCCGCAGCCGAATCGGCATTCGCAGAACGTCGTGGCCATCTCGGTCGAGGCGTAGGTCGAGTAGAGTTCGATATCCCACTTCTCCTTTATCCGCCGTCCGAGCTGGTTGAGTGAGAAATCGGGGTTGCGCAGATTCTCGCCGATGCAGACGGCTTTGCGCACCGAGCTCCGCCGGTAATCGATCCCGTGCTGTTCGGCGTACTGGATGATCTTGAGGATGAACGAGGGCACGACGATTATCGCGTCGGGCTGCAGGCGGCGTATGGTGTCCCACTGGAGTTCGGGGATGCCGTTGCCTACCCTTATCACACTCGCCCCGAGCTTGCGTATGCCCAGGAAATAGGCCAGTCCAGCCATGAAACGCTTGTCGATGGTGGTCATCAGCTGGTATTTCTCGCCCGGATGCCCTCCCGCGCAGGCGAACGACAGCGCCTCGTTGTAGGCCAGGCGTTCGAGGTCGGCGTCGGTCATGGCGAAGGTCACGGGATCGCCCAGCGTGCCCGAGGTGGTGATGTAGTCGACTATCTTTTCGGGCGCGACGCACAGGAAGTCGCCGTTGAAATTCTGCAGCTCCTCTTTTCCGGTGGTCGGCACGCGGCGCAGGTCGTCCAGGGTGCGGATCGAGGCGGGATCGATGCCGTTTTCGGCGAACAGCCTGCGGTAGTAGGGCGAACGCGCGGCGAGGTAATCCACAGCCCCGCGCAGCCGTTCCTCCTGGAACCGTTCGATCTCGCCGCGAGAGCGGTACTCTATATCGGGAGTAAAGGTGTTCATTGTGCGAAATTTCGATAATACCACTCTGTAAAAGTATCGTACCAGCCGGCCATGCCCGAATCCGGGGCGGGCTTCACTCCGAAACCGTGCCCTCCGGTGTCGCGCATGACGATTTCGAAATTGGCGGCCGACTCCGACAGCGCGTTTCCCAGCAGCTCGGCGTTGCGGTAGTCCACCACCGGGTCGTCCTTGGCCTGGAAAACGAGCACGGGCGGGACGTCAGGATGCACGTTGAGTTCGAGCGACATTTTACGCGCCAGTTCCGCGTCGGGTTTGCCGCCTAACAGATTCCTGCGTGATTTTTCATGGGTAACTGGCGATACCATGCTTACCACGGGGTAGAGCATCACCGCGAAAGCGGGATTCAACGCCACCTGGGGGGCGATTCCCAGCGGTTCCATGAAATTGTCGCCGCCGTATTCCGCCAGCGTCCCGGCAAGGTGTCCCCCCGCGGAAAATCCCATCACGCCGACCGCGTCGGGGCGCACGCCGTATTCGTCACCTCTCTCGCGCACGAGCTGCATCGCCCGCTGGAGGTCCTGGATCATCGCCGGGTAGCGGTAGCCGTACATCCCGGTGCGGTATCGCAGCACGAAAGCCGCGAACCCGTCCTCGTTGAGTCTGCGCGCCACCTCGTAGCCCTCGCCTTCGATGCCCAGATGGTGGTAGCTTCCGCCGGGGCAGACGATCACGCCCGCGCCGTTGGCCTTTTCCGGTGAAGGCAGGAACACGAACATCCGCGCACGCGAATTTTCGACCCTGCGTCCGGCATCGCTCCCTTTCCAGATGGCGACCGTAGAGTACCTCCTGCCGCTCTCCTTTGCGACGGAGGCGGCAGGCGGCGTGAGCATTATCATCAGCGCGAGCGCTAGCGTTTTATATATCCTGTTCCACATAACGTGCTGTCTGTTCTTCATCGAGTTTGGTCCATCGCGGCGTGCTGAAGCCTTCGCCGAATTCGACGCGGTAGTACTCCTCGCTGTAAAAGCCCAGTTTGGAGTCCATCACGGGGTTGCTCTCGATATATATCATCTTTCCGGGATCGACCCCGCACCGGCCGCATATCTGCCGCGCAAGCGTCGTTGCCGCCTGGGTGACGGATGTGCCGGGATTGTCCTGGTAGAGTTCCGTGACGAGCACCACCGTTTCCCCCTCTTTCCGGCGGATGCGCAGCCCGCAGCGCGATTCGACGCCCCAAAGCCCCTCGAAGGTGAATATCCCGTCTATGTTTTTCTGCGACGTTTTCATTATTTACCGATGTTTCTTGTCACATCCCTGCCGAACGAGCGGGTGGCAAGGTCGCGGTTCCGCGGACGGTACGTTCCGTCGTTCATCTCGCGCAGCATCACAGAAGTGAACAATTTGAACATCTTCTGTTCCTGCGTTTCGTCCTTGTAGAAGGTGTCCCAGGCGTAGTCGTAAAGCTCCTGCAGCCGTTCGGGCGACATCTGTTTCGGCTGATAGACCACCTGCCCGGCGTTATAGTGGTTCCAGTCGTGGTCGAAGATTCGTCCCTGCCGCATCAGGTCGTCGTAGACCTTGGTGTGGGGGAAGGGCGACAGCACGGTGAACTCCGCAAGGTCGAGGTCGATCTCCAGCAGGAAGTCGATAAGGCGCTTGATGTCGTCCTCGGACTGGTTGTCGAGCCCCAGCAGGATGGTTCCCTCGACTCCGATGCCGTGGTCGTGGTAGCGCCTGATGCGCTCCTTTATATAGTCCGACGTGTCGAAGACTGCCTGGTAGACGTACCACGCTCCGGCCTGCGCCGCCAGATCGAGTATCTTCGGATCGTCCTCGATGGTGTGGCTGATCCATTTCTTTTTCAGGGGGATCATTTCGCGGAACAGGTCCGTCTCCCACTGCGAGTTCTGAGCCAGCGAGTTGTCGACGATGAACAGGCGGTTGTTGTCGATGGTCATCAGCTCCTCGATGGCCTTGTCGACCGGCCTCGGACGGAAACAGCGCCCCCCTAAGTACGACACCGCGCAGGGGTAGCAGCTGAAACGGCAGCCGCGCGAGGCGTGGAACAGGTCGACCATCTGGACCCCCTTGTGGTTGTACAGTTCGCGCTTGTAGAGGTCGCGGCGCGCCGGGCCGACAAGGGCCACGTCGGGCTGCACGGCCATGAAATTATATACGGGTTTGAGCCGCCCCTTCTGGAAATCCTCGAAAACCTCCTCCATGCGTCCCTCGGCCTCGCCCAGGAATATCGAGTCGGCGTGCCGCATCGCCTCTTCGGCGTGGAGCATGGTCGAGATACCGCCCA
This sequence comes from Rikenellaceae bacterium, assembly GCA_031554415.1. Lineage (GTDB taxonomy): Bacteria > Bacteroidota > Bacteroidia > Bacteroidales > Rikenellaceae > UBA940. The sequence goes on from JAVBVG010000092.1 coordinate 6,417, forward strand.
TGATGACTTTTTTGCCCATGGCGCGGTAGCGGTCGGCGATCTCCCAGCCGCGTTTGACCTGCGTGGAGAGCATTGTCGAGATGCCGACCAGATCGCAGTCGTCGTCGAAACCGATCTCCTCGACGTTCTCGTCGGTGAACGACACTTCGACGTAATCGGGCAGCGCGGCGGCCATCACGACCGGCCCGTGCGGCGGCAGCGTGAAGGTCGTCTGCCCCGGAAGTTTATTCCATTTCGGATAGATGAGTTTAAACTTTATCATATGTAAGTTTTTTTGATTGTGCTTGTTAAGTGTTTTTGATTTCGCGTATAATATTGTTGATTCCCAGGAATTCCGAGCAGGTTATCACCGAACCGATCGTGACGCCGAGAACCCCGTGCGCGTTGACGTTCTGTCCCGTGAGGAACAGGTTGGGTATGCGGGTTCGCTGCGAAACGAGCGTCTGCACCGGGAAATTCTTGTCCCTCAGCACCCCGTAAAGCGATCCATCCTTCGTGGCGGTGTAGTCCCGGTAGGTGAGAGGCGTGGATGTTGTGTATGAGCGTATCGAGGCCCGTATTCCCGGAAAATCGCGTTCTAGGCGGCCGAGCAGTTTTTCGGCCTTCGCGCGCTTGAAATCCTCGTAATCCTCGCCCCTGCGCCCGACCTTCGTGTCGTGCCACCGGGCCACCTCGTCCCAGCGCATATAGGCGATCAGCAGCGCCCCTTCGGCGTAGCCGGGATCGCCCGTCGGAGCCTGGTGCATATAGAGGTAGTTGTGCGGCCAGGACTCCTGCGTGTATTGCTCGCCGCCCCACACGCTCTCGCGGTCATAGGCGTAGAAGTTGCTGTTCATATAGGGCACGGCCCCCTCCCTGAAACATATATAGACCGTGAAGTTCGACACGGTGTTCTCCATCCCCTCGATCCTTTCGCGGTACGCCCTGCGGATGAGAGGGGTGTCGAGCAGGCGCACCGTGGCTGCCGGGTGGATATCCGAAATGTACTGCTTCCCCTCGATCTTTTCACCCGTGGAGAGGGTTACCGAGCTGACCCCTTTGTCCGAGCAATCGATGCTCGCGACTTCGGAGTTTGTGAACACGCCGCCGCCCGCCGCCCTGATCGACCTCGCCAGCGAACGGGCCACCGCGTCGCCCCCGCCCACCCTCCGGTAGCAGTTGCGTATGTACGAGTTGTTTATCAGTGCGTGTATATAGAGTGGCGTCTTGTCCTTTACCCCGGCATAGAGCGGCAGGTTTCCGGCCAGCACGTTCTGCAGGACGGGGTCGGCCGTCAGCGAGGCTATGTAATCGCTGACGCTCGTTTTTACGTATTCCGACTCCAGCAGCTCGTGTTCGGGCAGTTCGTGCAGATTGTAGAGCGGCGATTCCGCGCCGATCATCTGTATCTTGCGCACATATTCGCGCAGGTTTTGCCTTTCTGCCGGGAACCGCTGCGCGAGGCTCTCGGCGAAGTTGTCGAAGCCCATGGCGTAGCTGTAACGTTCGCCTCCGTACTGTATGACGTCGTAACCCTCCGGGTCGAGTTTGCGCAGGGTCACGTCGGGCAGCACTCCGAGGTATTTCCAAAATTGATGGAGCGCGTCGCCCGGCTCGACGCTGCCGATATAGTGCATGCCCGTGTCGAAGAGCACCCCGTCGCGGCTGAACGACTGCATGCAGCCGCCTATGCGGGCGTTCTTTTCGAGTACCGCAACCCGGTAGCCGTGCCTGCCGAGGATACAGCCGCACGTCAGGCCGCCGAGGCCGCTGCCAATTATGACGACGTCGTATTTCATATCGCGTCGAGGTCTATTGTCATGTCGTACCGTCCCGCGGCCGCCTCCTCTTCGGTTATGAAGGTGAGGCTGGCCGGTTTGGAGGCGCAGTTTTCGCCGAGTGCGAGGTTGTCGGCGTCGGGGTCGGTGGCGGCGAACATCACATCGGGCTTCACCAGCGCGAAGGCCAGCGGAACGAGCCCGATGCCGCAGTTGCGCACCAACACGGTTCCGCTTTCGGGGAGCGAGTCTGCAATGCGCTGGATCGCCTCCGTCCGGTGTAGCTCTGCGCGGGCGGCGCGTTCGACCTTGTAGCCTTTATATATATAGTTGTTGAGCAGCAGCCAGCGGAAGTATCCGACGTTCTCGCCCGCGCGGCGCATCTGTTCGTAGTTGTCCGCCATAAGCCTGCGCACCGCTTTCGAACGCTCTACGTAGCCTTCTTCGCCGGGCGCGATGCGTGGCAGTATACGAGTGGTAACGCTTCCGCGGCGCAGCAGTTCGTCGCCTTTCGGCATCAGCCCCCTCACCCCGTGGAAGACCACCGGCACGATATCCAGCCCCAGCTGTTCGGCAAGGTAGAAGGCCCCCCGGTGGAAACGGCCCAGGCGTCCGTCCGGAGAGCGCGTCCCTTCGGGAAAGACGGCTATCGAATACCCCTCGGCCACCATCTTTTTGAGATCGCCGAGCGCGTTGTCTACACCCTCGTCGGCCACAGGGTAGAAATCGGCG
>JAVBVG010000004.1:0-27575 GCA_031554415.1 Rikenellaceae bacterium
TACATGGCTGACTCTCGGAGCTCCGGTTGTTTCCGGCAACGTGGCTACGATCACGATGACCGTTCCCGCCGGAGGAGCCAATCCTAAGACTTCGCCCAGGAACGCTTACGCTACGATAGTGGTTACACGCGGAACCGAATCTCAGACTCTGGGCGCAGTAATTACCCAGGAAGCGGCTCCGGGTCCGGAAGTGAAACTGCTGAGCGACAAGCTGGTCATACCGGCGAGCGCAGCGGCCTCTTCCACGTACACCATTCCGTTCTACAACTACAACAGCAATGTAACTTACGCTCCGTCGTCCGACGATCCGTCGTTCGTAACAGGCGCTGTCGCAAGCAACGTTCTGACCGTTACCCTGGTTTCGGGTCCGAACAACGATGCTTTCTCCAAGACAGCGACTATCTCTGTAATAGCAGCGGCAGCCGGTGTCGAAACTCGCCTCACTCTGGAGGTAGAACAGCTTGGCGTAGGCCTTCCGGAACTGGTTATCGGCGGTTCGTACATCTTCGGTCCGGCAGCTCAGACGGCTGCAGGCCTGTACTACGTGAATGACAACAATGCTGCCGTAACCGTGATCAACAAGCCGTCCTGGATTGTCGAAAACGTTGCTGCTACCGCTACTGCGTATGTTTTCGACGTTCAGGCAAACCCGACTGCTTCGGAGCGTAAGGGAGATATCGTACTGCAGGCTGCCAAGGGCGGCAAGACGGTTCTTTACTATGTACCCGTTCTGCAGTATGGCCTTTCGCCGCTGGCAATCAATGTGATTCCGGCATTTACGGTAACCGATTCCGCCGCAGGAACCCTTGAGGACATCTTCCACGTGACAGGTGTTCCCGCAACGGGAGTTACCGTGGCGGCACAGTCGCTGAAGACCTGGCTTGCAACAAGCGCGGTCAGTGCGACCAACACGTTCCAGGTAGGCAAGGATGAAAACGCTACCTCTTATCCGAGGTTCGGTACTATCCTTGTCGAAGCCAAACGCGGCGAGGAAGTCGTCAACGTCACGGCAAACGTTCTGCAGTTCGCAAAAACGTTCGTGATGCCGACGGCCACGGTCAACCCGAGCAGCCTGCTGTTCGCGGCCGACCAGACGCCTTCGGAAGGTCCCAAGACGGTTACCATCTCGAACACGGACGCGACTTACGTTCACAGCGTATCCGCTCCCAGCTGGGTAACGGTATCCGCCGTATCCGCAGCCGCTCCGTTCACGTTCACCGTGACCGCTAACGGCGACAACGCTTCGATCATACCGCTCACCGGGGACGTCGTCATAACCGTCAAGAACGGCGACAAGACCCAGACGCTCATCGTTCCGGTGACTCAGAAGCCTCTGCTCGCTCCGATATTCCCGGTTAGTCCGTCCGTTACCTTCGCTGCTGGAATCGGCGGAGTCGGTGCGGCGTTACCTATCGAGCTGGTCGGTTTCTCCAATCCTCCTTATGTATTCACATACACACAGGAAGGCTCGTGGTTCACGGTAATTCCGCCGGCAAGCCCGATGAAGATCTATCCCAACACGGCATGGACGGGCACTGCTCCGCGCACGGGTAAAGTACATGTGACCATCACTTCGAGCATAGACCCGACGTACTATTCGCAGTTTACCATCAATGTTACCCAGGAAGGTACGATGGCGCCGAACATTACTTACGCTCCCCAGATGCACACCGTCGGTATAAACGGCGGACAGGTATCCACCTTCTTCCAGAATCCCGACGGCCTGACGCTGGAAATAGCCAGCACCACCGATCCCAACTTCGTTTCGAGCGTTGTTAATGTGAGTAACGAGTTCAGGATTCTCGTCGAGCCCAATACTACTACGGCTGACCGTACGGTAACCATAGACATCGTGGCCCTGGATGGAACCAATGCGATAGGCAGCTATCCCATAACCATCTATCAGGCCGGCGATGCAACACCAGCCCCGTCGTACACGGCGTACTTTATAAATGCTCCTATCTCGGTAACCATTGCCGGCGGCAACAGCTACACGGCTATCGGGGATATCGATCCCGATTACTCGATTACGGGTGCTGGTATTGATGGCGGCGGTCCGATGCCGGACTGGCTGACCAGCGTCACGCCCAACGGTAACGACATCGACATTATCACCGACACGAGCGATCCGAGTTTCCCGTTGGCAGGTCACATAGATCTCGTGACGATTGAGGTTACTGTTCACAAAACATCAGGAGGCCCCGACCGCAGTGTCTACTTCCAGATATATGCCCTCGGCAGTGAACTGGGTGTAATCAACGCAAGCATCGCTCCGGCTTCCGGAACGATCGCCGATACGGCTACCAGCATTGCGGCTCTGGCTCCTGTTGTTACTCTCGACGGAGCGACTGTCGCAAGCATCGATAAGGCCTATGTCGAACTCGGAACATGGCTCGACGGCGCAACGTTCAGCGTGGTTGGCGGAGTGCTTACCGTGACCGGTATCGAAGCGAACACTACTACCTCTGCAAGGTCTGCGGTCATTACCGTCAATCTGACCAAGACCGACTGTGTGCCTGTGTCCCTCAACTTCATACTGACGCAGAGCGGCAAGGTACTCGCTCCGCTCGGTGTTGCATGGAACACTTCGCATACCGTTGCATACGACGCAGGCGCTGTGAACGCTTTCACTCCTACTGCCAATCTCCTCGGTGCGGTGCTAAGCGGCGCATTCACTTACGATCCTGTCAATGCGGTTCCCGGCACACGTTGGATGACCGTTACGACCAGTGGCGGCGGTATCAATGTCGATTTCGAAGATAATGATGCTGTCGGCGCGATTCCGCGTACGGGTTGGGTCGAGTTCACCATGGAACATCCTACGGATCCCGGCGACTACACGACTCAGACATTCCGCATTCACTTCGTACAGTTCGCTCCGGATCCTGCCACCGGTTCCGCTACGGTTCCCGGCGTGGTGAATTGCGCGTGGAATGAAGGCAGTGATTCGTTCGATGTGACGAATCTCCCTGCCGGCGTTACGGTGTCGGGCGCAACTTTGCTTAGCATGGGCAGCAGTACTGCATTCGTGACCGCAGGTCCGACCGCAGGTGTCAAGTCAGGTACTACACAACCTGTCAACTTTACCCTTGCGAACAGCAACATTACCACCCAGAGGTCTGTATTGATACGGGTGATGCTTAGCGACGGTACCGGCCCGTACAATGTCGTGGTCAACCAGGCCGCAGGGGTAGACCCCAGTGATTACAATTCGTTCGGTGATGTATTCTCTACGAGCGGCGCGGACGGTGCTCAGAATGCGCAGGGTAATGGTACCACTGGCAGCAGGCTTCGCCCGAATAACGACGCTAGCCGGACAATAAGGGTTGGCATGAATCTGCCTGCGGGTGCGACTATCGCGATCTCTCCGATCGGCGGCACTAATGTGATCAATACGATTAATCCGGATTATGGCAACGGACGCCTTACCATCAATTTCAGGACTACAGGCGGTGGAAATCCAGATGACGCAACCGTAACGGTTACCATAACGTTCGCGGACGGAACTACCCAACTGTTTACAATGGCCGTTTCGCGTGATGACTGATGACCGTTGTGGCGGATAATACCGCCTGCATCGAGATAAACCAGGTGAGCCCCGTCCCCAGTGGACGGGGCTTTCCTTTTATCCGGCTATAAACCGCAGATATGTCATTCCGGGCGGTTGCACTTTCAAAGATTATCGCTATATTGCCATCCCCTGTACGATCAGCAACCTGCCGATGAAACGATTTACCCTCGCGCTGTGCGCCTGTTTTGTATTGTTCTCGTGTTCCACGGACGATACTCCCGCTCCTTTGGATGACAGCGGCGACAACCGGATAACCTCTTTCCGCCTGGAACTGAAACAGAACGGTAAGAACACCGCATACAGCGGCGGGATAGATCACGCCGCGGGGACGATAACACTCGCCCCGTCGCTCGCGTGGATCGAGAATATAACCTCCGCCCGTGCGGTTTTCGAGCATGAAGGCAGAAGCGCGGCGGTAGACGGCGTCAAACAGGTGTCGGGCACGACGGCCAACGATTTCAGCCGCCCCGTCGCTTACACGGTAACCGCGGGCAACGGCGACCGGCGCACCTACACGGTCAGCCTGTCGAGCCCCCAGGCCACCGGGCTTCCGGTCGTCAGGGTCGTCACGCAGAACGGCAAAGACGTAACCAGCAAGACCACGTATGTTCCGGCGACCGTAAGCCTCGATAATTATGTTAACCACGCCCACGATATCGCCGCCGCACCCGCCGGAATCCGCGGAAGGGGAAACTCGACATGGTGGTACGATAAAAAGCCGTACCGCGTCCGCTTCGACGAGAAAACGGCGGTGCTCGGACACGGGAAGGCCCGGAGCTGGGTGCTGCTGGCGAACTGGCTCGACCAGACCTTTATAATGAATACCGTAGCCTTCGAGCTGGGCCGCCGCGCAGGCATACCCTACACGAACCATGCGGAACACGTCGAGCTCTATTTAAACGGGTCGTACAAAGGTAGTTATCTGCTGACCGAACAGATTCAGGCCGGTACCAACCGCGTCGATATCGACGAGGGAAAAGACTGGCTGGTCGAACTCGACACTTACGACGATCCATATAAATTCTATACCTCCGGGCTGGCCATGCCGGTGAATGTCAAAAGCCCCGACCTCGATCCTCTGGCGCAGCCCGGACGCAACGCCATAATTTCCGCCGTAAAGGCAGATTATGAGAAGATGGAAAATGCCGTCATGGCGCTCTCCGGGTGGGGCGGCTACATGGACGAGGCTTCGTTCATAGACTTCATGCTGATCAACGAACTCCTCCGCAACGTGGAACTGGAACACCCGAAAAGCACTTACCTGTGGAAACGCGACGGAGGAAAATGGACCTGGGGGCCGCTGTGGGATTTCGACTGGGGTTACGGCACTCCCGGAAGCTATTGGAGCTACGCCTCCACCCAGGTCTATACGGGGCGCGACGGAAGCCGTCCGGGAGCGAAATTCTTTAATAAGCTCATGCAGGACGCGCAGTTCCGCAAGAGGTACAAGGCGCGCTGGAACGAACTGAAACCGCTCGTGTCGGATATCTCCATTTTTATCGGCGAAACGGGCGGGAAACTCGAACTTTCAGCCATTCAGAACAAACGCGTGTGGAGCGCCCAGTACCCGCTCGACTATAAAGTAGAGATACAGAAAATGCAGTCCTGGTTTACCCAGCGGATCGCATATCTCGACGGGGTGATAAACGCTTATTGACGTGCTACTTACAATCTGTAACCGGCTGTAAACGATTGTCTGGGCTGTTTTTTAAGGTTTTTTCATAATTTCAGGCACTCTCTGGCACGGTTTTGGAAATAATTCGTAACTTTGGGCGTTTTTGTTCTTTTTTGCAGACGAGGCCTCGCCGGTTTACGTTCTGCCTTTTGTTTTACCCCTAAAAACATTCGCCATGCCGGATAACAACAGTAAAAGCCGCCGCCTCGAAGCCCTCCTGTACCACTCTCAGGGACGCCCGGGAAAGATCGAGGTGATTCCCTCGAAGCCTTACTCCACCCAGAACGACCTCGCTCTGGCCTATTCGCCCGGAGTCGCCGAGCCGTGCCTCGAGATCGAAAAAAATCCCGAAGACGCCTATAAATACACCGCCAAAGGGAACCTCGTGGCTGTCATTTCCAACGGAACGGCCGTGCTCGGGCTGGGCAACATAGGCCCGCTCGCCGGAAAACCCGTGATGGAAGGCAAGGGGCTGCTGTTCAAGACATTCGCCGATATCGACGTATTCGATATCGAGGTCGACGCCTCGGACACGGAGCGCTTTATCGAAACCGTGAAGAGCATTTCGCCGACCTTCGGGGGCATCAACCTCGAAGATATCAAGGCTCCGGAATGTTTCGTGATCGAAGAGCGGCTGAAGAACGAACTGGGTATTCCAGTTATGCACGACGACCAGCACGGAACGGCGATCATTTCGGCCGCCGCGCTGCTCAACGCATTGGAAATCAATGGTAAAAAAATAGAAAAAATAAAGGTTGTCGTGAACGGCGCCGGAGCCGCCGCGGTGTCGTGCGCCAAACTCTACAAGACGCTGGGCGTCCGCCCCGAGAACATGCTGATGTGCGACAGCAAGGGCGTCCTGAATCTGCGCCGTCCGGACCTCAACGCCGCCAAGAAGGAGTTCGCCGTCGATACGCCGTTCGACACGCTCGAAGAGGCGCTGAGGGGGGCCGACGTTTTCCTCGGGCTTTCGGTGGCCGACGTGCTCGACAGGAAAATGGTCAAAAGCATGGCCAAGGACCCAATAGTGTTCGCTCTTGCCAATCCCGATCCCGAAATTTCGTACGACGAGGCGATGGCGTCGCGCAAGGACATAATCTTCGCCACGGGGCGATCGGATTATCCCAACCAGGTTAACAATGTGCTCGGGTTCCCCTATATCTTCCGCGGTGCGCTCGACGTCCGCGCCACCACCATCAACGAGGATATGAAGATCGCCGCCACGCGCGCTCTGGCCGAACTGACGCGCGAGCCTGTGCCCGACAGCGTCGCTTCGGCATACAGCAACTCCAGCATATCGTTCGGGCGCCAATACCTTATTCCAAAGCCGCTCGATCCCCGCCTGCTGGCGAGGATATCGACCGCCGTGGCCAAGGCCGCCATCGCTTCGGGCGTCGCCCGCCACGAGATCGCCGACTGGGACGCCTATCAGGTGGAACTCGAAAAGAGGATGGGCCGCGACAATAAACTGATGCGCCGTATCCGCACGATGGTCGCCACCGCGCCGCGAAAAAGGATCGTTTTCAGCAACGGCGAGAATGTGAACGTGATCAAGGCCGCCGCCGTGCTTGCCCGCGAAAAGCTTGTCAGGCCCATTATCGTCGGCGACGCGGCGCATATCAGGGCGATCGCCGATGAACAGCATATAAATCTCTCCGCAATCGAAATAATCGACTATACGAGCGAGGCTGAGCGCGAACGCCGTGAACGCTACGGAAAGATGCTATACGAGCGTCTGCTCCGTAAGGGGATGAGCCTGAACGAGGCGGTTTTCCGTATGGGGATGCGCCAGTGGTTCACGCTTATGGTGATGGTGGCCGGCGACGCCGACGGCGCGATCGTGGACTACAGCCGCCGCTATACCCGCGTGCTCGATCCCGTCCGCGAGATATTCGGGATGCAGGACAAAACGCTGGCGGGCATGCAGATAGTCAACACCAAGAAAGGCCCGATGTTCTTTGCAGATACTGCCGCCAATTCCAATCCGACCGCAGAAGAGATCGCCGAGATCACGGTTCTGGCCGCGCAGGCGGTCCGCCATTTCGGTTACGAACCGGTGATCGCCCTGCTGTCGAACTCCAACTTCGGGACCGACACCGAGCCCGATTCCGTCAAGATGGCCGAGGCCGTCAGGATATTGCACGAGCGGCATCCCGAACTGTTGGTGGAGGGCGAAATGAAGGCCGACACCGCGCTTGACGCCAATCTGCGCCGCGAATACTATCCTTTCAACAAGCTGGGCGACCGCGAGGTCAACACGCTGATCTATCCCGATGCCACTTCGGCCAATGTCGCCTATAAGATGATGAATATGCTGGGCGGCGCCGAAGTTACGGGCCCGGTGCTTTTGGGATTGTGGAAGGATGTCCACCTGCAGAGCGAGATCGCCGACGAGCGTGCTGTGATGAGTCTTGCCATGATCGCCGCCTCGCACAGCGACCTCAAGGGGCGGGGTTGACCTGCCCTGGCAGCATTAAAAGAAGCACCGGCAAATATCTGTTTGCCGGTGCTTCTTGTTGAAAACGTCATTGCGGGCGCACGAAAAAAATCTAAGAGTTTGCCTAAATTTTGTTCGTACAAAATATTATGAACCAGCTTTTTGATGATTTTTTAGCCCGCCGAAGAAGGCGTGGTGGTTCCCACGGCAAGTGAGGCGGGTGGAAAAAGCACGAAAAATGGACATAATAGATGTGATGAATAAATTTTAGACAAACTCTAAATATCGCGATAGATTAGCTGATATTTATTTTTGGTTGATAATTTTACTACTGCAAATATTTGGGGATAAATAGATAATCGGAAAGACAGGAGGCATTATAACTAAGAAATGTTTACATTTGCTCTATTGAAGTCTAACCCTGTCTTTCCTGTGAAACTGCAAACCCATAGAGCAATCACCCCGGAAATTCATGATCTGCCAGACACCGAAAGGTTTAATCGCGTGTACCGGCTACATGTAGCCGGTCTTACGGCTTATGCGCGGAAATTTGCCGAAGAGGGTGCTGCCGCAGATATTGTGCATGATGTTTTTGTGATGGTATGGAGCCAAAAAAGATACCTGATGCCTGAAGCCCAGATACGCTTCTTTCTCTATCGGTGCGTCCTGAACGCATGCCGCAATCACCTCAAACACGAATCGAGAAAAAACAGGGTTACGGCGGCAGTATTGTCTGAAATGAGGTTGGAAGAATTGGATTTTGCAGAAGCCAATCTCGATAAGGTTTTCGACGAGTTCATGCTGAATAAAGTCTATAAACAGATAGGAGCACTACCGCCCAAATGTCGCGAGATATTCGAAATGTCGTACCTGCACCAGAAAAAAACCATGAAAATAGCCGAAGAGCTGGGGATTTCGCGGCGGACGGTGGAAACACAACTTTATAAGGCGCTTAAGTTCCTTCGGGGCACACTATTGATTTCTATCGTGCTCATATTCATATAACTTTTGAGATTTTTCACCGTTTTTCGTCCTGCGCGTAAGTAATTCGGGACGAACGGTTGTTATTATATAGAATACAATCCTAAAACCGCAAAGCCATGTCAGAGAAACATATCGAAGAACTCATTATAAGGTATATCGAGGGCGACTGCCCTGACGGTTCCATGAAGGAGCTCCTGGAATGGGTCAGAAAGAGTCCCGGCAACCGCGACCTGCTGTTCGGGATGAAAGAGTTGCATGACCGCAGCCGCCTCCCGTCGGATATGACGCAACAGGAAATCGACGAAGGGTGGGAAAGGCTGGTTGCCGAATGCAGAATTCCGGTGGATATGCACGCGGGGGCGCAGAAACCCACCTTGGTTCCGCTTTGCAATCCGAAAAGGCGCAATCCGCTCCGGCGCATGAAAATTGCAGCCGCCGTTGTCGCTGTGCTTATTGCAGCCAATGCGATGTTGCTTGCAGTCTATATGATGGAAGACAGGGCTAAGGCAATGCATAGTTACACGTCGGCCGACTCAATCCGCACCGTAGTATTACCAGATGGAAGTAAGGTAAAGATGAACGAAAAAAGCACTATCCTTTTTGCAGACAATTTCAACCGACGCAAAAGAGAGGTGTATCTGGTGGGAGAGGCATTGTTCGATGTGCAGGTGGATAAAAAACGGCCTTTTGTAGTACGTTCAGCTTCGATGTCGGTTACCGCATTGGGAACGAGTTTCAACGTTAACGCCTATCCCGAGTCGAACTACATAATCGCATCCCTAATCACTGGAAAGATCGATGTCTCTAACCGGGCAGATGACTCGTCGTTCATTCTCGAACCGGGGCAGCAGGTGGTTTACAACATCGAAAAGACGGTCAGCGAAGTGACGCATGGAAATCCGGATGACGTAACGGCATGGACCGAATTGAAGATAATCTTTCACGACGCAACGATGGACGAGATATTCTCGGCATTGGAACGCAGGTACGGCACTACGTTCCTCTATCGCACAGACCTGTTCGGCGACGATCGCTACAACATAAAACTCTGCCATAACACGACCATCTACGAAGTACTCTCTACGCTAAATTATATTTCGGGTGGATTCAGTTTCACGATCGATGACGATGTATGCAGGATAACAAGGTAAAAACCGTATAGAAGCAGACCTGAATATTAACCTTCAAACTCTTCCTGCCTATGAAAAAAAGGGAGAGGAACACGGCAGCACCCATGTCCCTCTCGCAAAATCGCTTAAAGTACAGACCGATCAATCTCTTTAAAAGAATCTAATCAATACTAAAAACGACTATCCCTGTATTATGAAGAGACATTGTCAATTCGTTACAAAGATAACAATTATTTTGTTACTTCTTTCCCATGCCGATGATCTATTAGCGCAGTCCGACAGCAAGATAACGATACGCGGACGCAACATACAGATCAGAGAAGCTTTCGAAGAGGTCGAAAAACAGACCGGAACCACCATCGCGTACAACCAGACGCGGTTCGACGCGACGCGACGGCGTACACTGGAGATTACGAATGCCGAACTCGACACGGCAATGAAGATGATCTTAAGTGGAACGGGATTCACTTACAAGAAAGACGGTAACTATATAGCTATCGTCGAAGCGCAGGCCGAACAGGAAAAGCCGGCCGAAAAATCCGGACAAAAACAATACCTTGGCACTGTTACAGACCGCAATGGCAATCCTCTCGTCGGCGCGACCGTGGTGTTGCAAGGAGCCGCTCATGTAGGGACCACATCAGACCATGCCGGCATGTTCGTCCTGTCGGCCTCGCCCGGCAACTCTCTTCAGGTCTCCTACTTGGGCTATATCACTACCACCGTACAGTTGGGCGAAAACCAGCAGGTAACCATCATCATGACCGACGACTCTCAGTTGATCGACGATGTGGTAATAGTGGGCTTCGGCACCCAGAAAAGGGCCACGATGGTAGGTTCTGTCGAGTCGATAAAACCGCGCGAACTGCGCACGCCGTCGAGTTCGCTCGTCAACTCCATGGCGGGACGGATCGCAGGGATTATCTCGGTACAGCGCGGTGGCGAACCGGGAGCCGATGGGGCTAATTTCTGGATCCGCGGGATTTCTACTTTCAACAAAGCCGCGGCAGACCCTCTCATTTTCATTGACGGGATCGAGGTCTCGGTAGCTGAACTGAACGCCCTCTCGCCCGAAGTGATAGACAACTTCTCGGTACTGAAGGATGCTTCGGCCACGGCATTGTATGGTGCAAGGGGCGCTAACGGAGTGATGCTTGTGACCACGCGGCAAGGAACGGATACCGAAAGGGCATCGGTAAATATACGCGTCGAAAATTCGTTTACTTCGCCCACGCGCACGGTGAAACTTGCCAATGGGGTGGCCTACATGAGAGGGTTCAACGAGGCGATCATGATGCGAGACCCTTCTGCCGCACCGCGCTTCGACGAGGATACCAAAATCCTCCCTACCGAACGTGGGGAAAACGGACTGGTATATCCGAATGTCGACTGGTCGAAAGAACTGTTTAAAAATTTTGCCACGACGCAGACTGTAAACCTCAATGTCAGCGGAGGGGGCAAAAAAGTGACCTATTTTTTGAACGCTCTTGTGAACAACGACAACGGGATGATCAAAAAGGACAAGCACAACAACTTCGACAACAGTATCGACTATCGCCGTATCTCGCTGCAGGGAAACATATCGGCAAACATAACCAAAACCACGAAAGTCATACTGCGCCTCAACTCGCAGATATCACGTCTTGACGGTTCCAGTTACGGCACTCCCGAACTCTACCGTTCGATATTCATGGCACCCCCGACGCTGTTTCCGAGCATATATCCAAATACAGCTAACGAAGACCATATACTGTTCGGAAATGCCAAAGGAGGTCCGGTGAACTGGTACGGGGTAGAACTCTACCGCAACCCCTATGCAGAAATGGTGTCGGGTTACAAGGAACTTAATGAATCGACCATAAATTCAAGTCTCGAACTGGAACAGGATCTGGGAATGCTGGTGCCTGGATTGAAACTGAAAGGGCTCATTTCGTTCAAAAACAACTCGGCGACGCAGGTCGTGAGAACCTCGATACCGTTCTTCTACGGGATGTCGGACTTTACGATAGACTCAGAGGGAAACGCCGACTATGAACTGGAACTGCTTTCAAAAGGGGAAACCGCACTCGTGACAACCCCTGCCAGTTGGGGAGACAGGCTGAACAATTTCCAGGTAATGCTCGACTACAACGACACTTTCGGCCGCCATTCGGTGGGCGCGATGCTGGTCTATATGCAACGCAGCTACAATGTCAATAATCCGGCGGACTATTATTCAGCACTTCCGGTACGTAACCAGGGCTTGTCGGGAAGGGTAACCTATAATTACGACAGCCGCTACCTTCTGGAGGCCAATTTCGGCTACAACGGCTCCGAAAACCTCGCTCCCGACCGGCATTTCGGTTTTTTTCCTTCAGTGGCTGTAGGCTATCTGATCTCCAACGAAACATTCTTTGAACCACTTATAAACGTATTCTCGAATCTGAAACTAAGGGCCTCCTACGGGATGGTCGGAAGTTCGTTCACCAATCCGAAATTCCCCTACCTGACATTCGTTTACCTGAGCGACGCGGCCCGCCGCTACACATTCGGCAACAACTGGGACGACACCCGCGACGGCACGCGCATAGCTAAACTGGGGACACCCGACGCGCACTGGGAAAAGGGCTGGAAGTTCAATGTTGGCATAGATCTCGGATTTTTCAAGAACTCACTCAACATCTCGTTCGACTGGTTCCGCGAAATCCGTAGCGACATATTCATGCAGAGGCGTGTGATTCCCGTCGAGTCGGGCATTTCGGCCGAAATGAATCCGTGGGGCAATATCGGCAAGGTCAAAAACCAGGGATTCGAACTGTCGGCAGAATATTACAAGCCGATAAGCCGCAACTGGGACGTCTCGTTCCGTGGCAACGTCTCATTTGCAAAAAACATGCTTATCGACAGGGATGAGCCAATGGTGGCATATCCCTATCTGAGCGACATCAACCAGTCTCTGAATCGCTACCGGGGGCTTGTGGCGCTGGGTTATTTCCAGGATCAGGCGGACATAGACAACAGTCCCGTGCAGACCTTTACTCCGCGCGAACAATTGCGGCCAGGGGACATAAAATATGCCGACCTGAACGGCGATAACAAGATAGATAATCTCGACACGAGGCAGATGGGCTATCCGACAATCCCCCAGGTGACATTCGGTTTCGGGGCGTCGGTTCGATACTGGAAGTTCGATTTTTCGTTCTTCTTCCAGGGAGTCGCCCGCACCAGTCTGATGATGAACGATATCCACCCTTACACGCCCAATGGCAAGGTACTGATGGATTTTATCGCGCGCGACCACTGGACAGAGACCCGCACAGAGGCCGAATACCCGCGTCTGGCATATAACCAGAGCCCGGCGTTCAACAACTACCAACCTTCGAGTTTCTGGCTCCGCGACGCATCGTTCATACGCCTCAAAAACGTCGAACTCGGCTTCTCGCATAAGATGCTGCGCGTCTACATTGCGGGGCAGAATCTTCTAACTTTCAGCGCGTTCAAACATTGGGATCCGGAACTCGGCGGGTGGGATATATCGTATGACCGCACCAACGAAAGCGCAGGTGGAAATGGGATGTCATATCCTAATTTGAGGATGATGACGATAGGTGTGCAATTAACTTTCTAAACCGGGGTTATCATGAAAAAAATAATATATGCAATAATCATAGTGTGGGCCGCCCTCTCTGTCGGGTGTAACTACCTCGACATCGTACCGGACGATACACCCGCACTCAAAGATGCTTTTAAAAACGAACTGACGGCAGAAAATTTTGTATTCTCGTGCTACAGCTTCATGCCGCGGTACGGCGACGTTAAACTCAATAAGTCGCTGTTCACCAACGAGTTCACGGCAACACAACATTGGGGCGCGCAATGGTTCGAATTCATGTCGTTCCAGATGGGGCTTGTGAGTTCGTCGAAT
This sequence comes from Rikenellaceae bacterium, assembly GCA_031554415.1. Taxonomy (GTDB): domain Bacteria; phylum Bacteroidota; class Bacteroidia; order Bacteroidales; family Rikenellaceae; genus UBA940. Next base: position 13,702 of record JAVBVG010000004.1, read on the forward strand.
CCCGTCGACGACCTGTGGCAAAGGATGTACCAGGGGATAAGACAGTGTTACACCTATCTGGAGAACATCGGACAGGCGGTCCCCGTGGCAGTTTCGCAGGCCGAATTCGACCGCATGAAAAAACAGTGGAACGGCGAGGTCAATTTCCTGATCGCCTATTACCACTATGTGCTGTTGAAGCACTACGGGCCCGTCGCGATCATAGATCGGTTGATAGGGGTGAACGACACGGGAGACGAACTGTTCTATCCGCGTCTGCCTTTCGACGAGTGCGTTGTCGAGATCGCGGAAATGTTCGACAAGGCGGCAACGGATCTGCCCGAACAGCCCGCAACCAAAAGCCAATATGGCAGGCCCACCAAACTTATCGCCCAATGTATGAAGGCCGAAATGTATCTGTTCGCCGCAAGCCCGCTATACAATGGCAACAGCGAGTACTACTCCGACTTCAAGGGATATGACGGCACCCTGCTTATCAATCAAACGGAGGATAAAGATAAATGGAAGAAAGCCATGGATGAAAATCTCGCTGCGATCGAAATGGCCGAACAGCTTGGTTTCGGACTTTACGAATACAGCGCCTCCGTTACCGGTATGAACGACTTTGAAAAAACGGTCGCCACACAGCGCTATAAGATGGTAGATCGCTGGGAGAACAACGCGGAGCTTATATGGGGATACACGGGCTTCAAGGATGACGGAATTACCAACTCCTACTATGATTTTTGTGTGCCTATCGGATTCAAAATAGGGAATCCGCTGGGTTCGGTGGGCCCCACGCTCAAACCGGTCGAGATTTTCTACAGTGAAAACGGCATCCCCTGCGAAGACGATCCCACATACGACTGGGCGGGCAGAATGACCATAGCGCCGGGCGATGTCACTATCAAACTCCACCGCAACCGCGAACCACGCTTCTATGCCGCCATTGGTTTCGACCGCGGCGAATATGAGATCAACGGGGGCCATGTGGAACTGCGGCTGCGTAAGGACGAGACCAACGGCGTACCCGCGATCACCACGGGGCATCTCTACGGCGGATATGCGGTAAAAAAAGGCATTCATCCCGACATTGCCGCACAGGGCAATACATGGAGCATTATCCCTTATCATTTCCCGTTGATGAGGCTGGGTGAACTCTACCTCAACTATGCCGAAGCTTATGCCGAATACCACGGCAAACTGGATGGTGATGCCAAGGAATACTTCAACCTGATTCGCGACCAGGCGGGGATAGATCGTATCGACGTCGCTTTCCCAGGCGTTGCCGACGGGCCCATAGACCCACTTCGGAAGGTTATCCACCGCGAAAGGATGATCGAATTCGTATTTGAAGGACACTGGTATTTCGACCTGCGCCGCTGGAAGGAAGCCGAAAATTTCTTCGCATCCGACCGCGCCGGCATGTGGGGGCTCAACACCATGGGCGCAACCGCCGAGCAGTTCTACACCCGCAAGAGGCTTTCACACTCGATAGTCTTCGACCGCAAGCATCACCTCTATCCTATAAAGCAGGAGTACATTGACATTAATTATAAACTGGTGCAAAACCCGGGATGGTAAATTCACACTGAATAAAAACAGATCACAAATGAAAAAAATATATCAGATACTTACGATAACTGCTCTGGCGCTTTCATGGAACGGCTGTAGCGAGCCCGGCAATGGCGATGACGACAAAAATACGGCTCCATCGCTTGTTTATTTCACCAACGGCGGCATCCACCCGCTCACGATCTACGACAGCGGCGAAGCGACGTTTTCCCTAAAAGTGGGCATCTACAAGAGTTCAGGCACCGAGAAAACAGCCACGCTGACCGTCGGGGTGCTGTCGGAAACCACGCTCGACGACTATAATGAAGCAAATGGTACCGATTACAGCCTGCTCCCGCCGACATGCTACACGATCGACAACCTGCAGTTCGCTTTTGCAAAAGGCGAAACAAACAAAGAACTCTCTGTTACCCTCAAACTGGCGGAGATCAAAGCCCTGATGGAGACTGCGGCAGCCGAATATGTCTTGCCGCTCGCGATTACCGAAGCTTCGGTAGGAATAAACGCCCGGTACGATAGCTATATAATGATCCCGGAGGTGGTTTCGCCTTCTCTCGGTTTCCGTAACGGAGGCTTCACCGTGTTCGACAATGAAACGGGCAATACGGTATGGTTCGACATAGACCTGAGCATAGAAAGCCAGTGGGATATCGACGTGGTGGTGGAGGCCGACGCAAACCTGGTGACAGCCTACAACGAGGCCAACGGGACGGCCTATGCCGCATTCCCGGCAGAGGGCTATACCCTGCCGGCGGAGCCTTTGAGGATTGCTTCGGGATCGAGTTCCGTGAAACTGGCGGTGACGATCGACAAGGATAAGGCTCCGGCCGGAACATATCTGCTGCCGCTGAAAATCTCGCAGGTATCGAAATTTACAGTCAACGAACTCTCTTCTGCCGTGCTGTTGGAGATCACCTACACCATAGATAAGAGCGCATGGGCCATCTGGGATTTCTCTTCGGAACAACCTTCGACCCCGGGAACTTTCGCGGGCAACGGCCCTGCGGTGATGCTCATAGACGGCGACTACAACAGTTACTGGCATTCCGGACTCTTGACCGACGGACAGGCCGGCAAAGAGGTTTACGTTACCATCGACATGGGCAGCGAAGTGACCGTTTCGCGTATCGACCTTTCTCCGTGCCTCAACTTCGGGGCGTCGATCGTCAACGCCGGCCATTTCTCAATAAGCGACAACGGAACCGATTTCACACAAATCGGCGAATTCTCAGGCCAGACAAATCCTGACAACCCGGGTAATGCGCCATACCTCTATAAAGAGATGGCGTTCACATTCGAACCGGCCTCGGGGCGCTACCTTAAAATGACGATCACCAACTCGTGGGCCACCGGCATGGCTGGCGGCAACTGGAATGCGATGGGTGAACTCACCGCGTTCCAATAACCCAACAGGCGCCCGGCCTGCTCTTATGGCAGGCCGGGCGTAAAAACCTCATATCATAACAAAAATGAAGCGTAAGATGCATGCACTCTTAACACTGGTGGCGACAGGACTCGCCGCGCTGATGGCCGCCTGCGACGACCAGGGCGAAATCAAAGTCAGACCTCCGGGAGGGAGCGAAGAAGAGGATGTACCGTCCACCAGGATAATATCGAAAATAGTTACGCGAAACGGGCGTTCTCACATACAGTACAATGGCAAACCGTACCTTATGTACGGGGTGCAGATAAGGCTCGACGATTTCGAAGGCGGCTATACCAGCGATATCATGGGCGAACACATGTCAAAGGCCGCCGAAGCCGGCTTCAGAAGTGTCTGCATACCCGTAGGCTGGCAGATGGTCGAAACCGCGCAGGACGTCTACGAAATGACGATCATAGACCGGCTTATATCCCACGCCGCGACATATGACCTCGATGTGCATCTGCTGTGGTTCGGGGTAAACGTGTGCGGATGGGCCAATACGGTCCCGCAGTATATATGGAACGATCGCAGCTCATATCCCCGCCACCCCGATTTTCCAGACCGGACGTTCGACCTGTCGAACACCCGTTTGCTGGACAGGATAGATAAGGTGGCCGAAAAACTGATGGAGCACCTCGCCGCGAACGACCCGAAGGGGCGGATATCCATGATACAGATAGAGAACGAATCTGATAATGCCGATGGCTACGACACGAACTGGTCGGATCCGGAGGATGTTTTCCGTAAAGGTTTCAGCGGCGGGCAGATGACCGGCGTCTACGAAGCCATCAACCGCTTCGGCAACGCAGTCCACAGCGGCAAACAGAGAATGGTGACCCGTCACAACTTCACACGCATGCCAATGCTCAACGAAAAATACCTCGAAGCCGGGGTCATGAAAAAATCGGCGGAGGTCAAAGGACTCGATATCGCAGGGATGGACAACTATGCCTATACCAGTGCGGACCAGAACAAGGTAATCGACTTCATGTACGGCCAACTGCCCGAAAATAATGTTTTCCACATCCCGGAAACCAATGCCCATATTTCCACGACCGTCAACCTGCTCATGGAGGCGTTCGAACAGGGGGTGGGGGTATTGCTATACGAACTGCGCACTTCTCCCAAACGGGGGTACGACCTCGGAATATACCGCAAGACCGAACAGGGCTGGATCGAACGCGACGGCACCGGCAAAGTGGCGATGCTCGATGACGGCGTATTGATGCCAGAGCTTAAGCACGACGAAATAATCCGCTTCAACAAGATGATCTACAAGGCGGCCGCACTGGTAGCAAGCCTTCCGGTCGAGCGCATTGCGGCATTCAATACCGAGAATGCGGGCTCGGCTTATTCTAACCCGGGCAAAAAATGCGGCAATTACACCATTACATATAGTTCTGAAACGGGTGGAGAGGCAATGGCCATGTGCGATATGTCGGGCAACCTCGTTTTCATGTCGCTGTATGACGGGGGCGTGTTCGGCATCAAGGGCAGAACGATCGAGGGCGAAGTATCGGTAGGCCATTTCGATTCGGACGGAGGTTTCGTCGAAGAAAGTACCGTCCCAGGCGGCGCAACCATAACACTCGGTTCATCGCAGTGCGCATACGTGAAAACCGCATCCATTCGCTAACCAACCACCAATACAATGTTTTCCAGGATGCGGACTTATTCCCGTGTCCAGGACGTTTGCAATCTTAAAAAACCAAAGACAATGCTAAAAACACTTTTCTGGATATTCCTATTTCTTACTACTGCACTGGCGCCTATGGCGGCTTCGCCGGTCGCCGGCTTGCTGGAGCGAATTGACAGGGGCGCATCGAAAAAAATCGTAACGGAACTTACCGGGGCAGACACCGATTTTTTTGAAATATCTTCAAGAAACGGAAAACCGCTTGTGCGCGGCAACAACTGGGTTAGTATAGCAGCAGGGGTGAACTGGTACCTGAAATACTATGCGGGCATACACCTCTCATGGAATGGGATGAAGGCCGCTTTGCCAAAAGAACTCCCCCTCCCCGCAACCGCCGAACGCCGGGAAACGGATATATGCTGGCGGTACGATCTTAACTATTGCACTTACTCCTATTCAATGGCTTTCTGGGACTGGGAACGTTGGGAACGCGAAATAGACTGGATGGCCCTGCACGGGATCAACCTGCCGCTGGCAGCAGCCGGACAGGAACAGTTGTGGGCGAATTTCCTCTCGGAACTCAGTTATCCTGCTGCTGATATCGAAAAATTCATTGCCGGACCAGGTTTCATGGCATGGTTGACTATGGGCAACCTGGAAAGCTGGGGAGGTCCCGTTTCGCCCGGTTTCCGCGAACAGCAATGCGTGCTTCAGCAAAAAATACTTGCCCGGATGCGTGAATACGGAATGGAGCCCGTACTGCCCGGCTATTTCGGGATGCTTCCCCATGACGCCGCCGAAAAACTGGGGCTCGACGTGAGCGATCCCGGCTTATGGAACAGATTCGATCGTCCGTCGTTCCTGTTGCCGACAGATTCGCGTTACGATGAAATCGCCGGCCTGTTCTACGCCGAATCCGAGAAACTCTACGGCAAAGCGCGGTTCTACTCGATGGATCCGTTCCACGAAGGAGGCGGCATCAAAGGAGTGGATCTCAAAACCGCGGGCGAGTCGATCATGCAGGCTATGAAACGCAACGATCCTGAAGCAGTGTGGGTGATCCAGGCCTGGCAAATAAATCCACGAAGGCAGATGATCGAAAATCTTGCGGCAGGCGACCTGTTGGTGCTCGACCTTTACAGCGAAACCCAACCGCAATGGGGCGCTCCCGGATCGACATTCTACCGTGAGGGCGGCTATGGCCACCACGACTGGGTTTACTGCATGCTGTTGAATTTCGGCGGTAACGTAGGGCTTCACGGCAAAATGGGACACGTGATAGACAGCTACTATCAAGCGCGGAACGATACCAATGCGGGAGCCACGATGCGCGGCGTAGGGATGACTATGGAGGGTATCGAAAACAATCCGGTAATGTATGAACTGCTGACCGAACTACCCTGGCGCACCGAAAAATTCGGTTTCGGCAGTTGGATTGCAGACTGGGTTTTCGCCCGGTACGGACAGCGCGACTCCGTTCTTACCGATGCATGGCTTACACTTGCCCGCTCGATTTATAATTGCCCTCCCGGATCGGAACAGCAGGGCACGACCGAATCCGTGTTCTGCGGGCGGCCTGCCGAAGTTATGAAAAACGTTTCGTCATGGGCAGACTCATGGCCGTATTATGATCCCCATGACGTCATACGTGCAGCAGAATTGTTTGCGTCGGTCGCCACCTCATACTGCGGCAACAATAACTACGAGTACGATCTTGTCGACATAGTGCGCCAGGCGGTTGCCGAAGTTGGCCGTATCGTCCAGAAAGAGATGACGGCTGTGTACTGGAGAAGCGATGCGGCTGCTTTCGAAAACAAAAGCAGCGCTTTCCTCGACCTCATCATGCTGCAAGACGAGTTGCTTGGCACACGCAGTGAATTCATGGTGGGAAAATGGATTGCCGATGCCCGCAATATCGGAACATCGGAAGCGGAAAAAGATCTTTGCGAGTGGAACGCACGCATGCAAATTACCACATGGGGCGACCGTGAAGCCGCCGATCGGGGAGGATTGCATGACTATGCCCACCGTGAATGGAACGGGATTCTCAGAAGCCTTTACTATAAGCGTTGGAAACTATGGGTCGATCTGATGAAGAACAGGCTCGTCGGAAACCGGCAGCCGGACATCGATTTCTATCCGATCGAAGAAGGGTGGGTACGCGGAAAGGAGTCCTACCCAGCCATAGGAATGGGGGATCCGACAAAAACCGCTGCGGGAATATTGACGAAAGCAGTTTCTTACATAAGATAACGCTGTCTTTATAAAGAAATCTAACTATCAGAATAAAAGGCATATCGCTAAACCGGAAACAGGGGAATTCAGCCGGTAACAGAACAATAGAATTTTTAAAAATGAAAAAAAATTTCGTAGGTATCGACATCGGGGGCAGTTGGATCAAAGGAGTGTCGCTGCCCGAAGATGTTTTTAGAAGTGCGGCCTCCATAGGTGCGGAAGTGGCCGCATTACCAGTGCAGAAAGTCCGCAGCAGACTGGGTATGGATTCGTCATGCCGGGAATTCATCGCCGCGCTGGACGAACTGCTATCGCAACTCGTTGCGGAAAACGAGACTGTTTGCGGTATAGGAGTATCGACAGCCGGAATTGTCGATTACGCCGGGCGCAATCTTATAATCGCCGCTCCCCATCTCGAAGCGCTTCGTTCGTCCGGGTGGCAACGACACCTTGAATCGCGTTTCGGCGCACCGGTCGTGATGATCAACGATGCAGATGCCGCCGCCATAGGTGCTGCCGCGTGCGGTTACCTGACGGGTCTGCGCACTATCGGCATAATGCCTGTCGGAACCGGAGTGGGCTTTACACTATGGCGCAATGGTCGAAGATGGGCTCCGGGGAAAATACTCCCTTTGATAGGATCTGTCACAACCCCCGTCGGTTCGTTCGACGCACTTGGAGGGGTATCGCGGATTGCGCAAGATGCCGGAGGTGACCTGTGCGCTTTTTTTACCGATTCGGAATTTGTCGACCGCAGGAACGAATATGTTTCGAGACTGGCAGAGATAATTTATTCGGCTTGCGTGATATACCGTACGGATACTATTCTGATAGGAGGAGGGCTATCCGAGGCCGTTAATTCGTGCGTTTATCCGCTGGCTGAAGAAATAGCCGGGCTCGTATGCGATGACCTCGCATCTCTTGGGCTGGCAACCGGAATAAAAATTATGCCTGAAGGCAATCGGCTCCCCCTTATCGGGGCTGTTTCGCTTGCCGTCGGCGAGTACATGGCGCGTTCGCGATCGGGTCGGAAAGAATACTCTGGGATCACGTCAGAAATCCCGCTTGACGCAGATTCAGCCCTGCACGAAATGGAGGCCGAAGAGATCGTTGGAATCCTGTGGAAAGCAGAACAGGATGCGGGAAGTGCGTTCGCACAATCTCTACCTGATATTGCGCAGATTAGTAAAAAGATCGCCGAAAAACTTGTGGCTGGCGGGCGTCTGATATACGTCGGCGCAGGAACGAGCGGAAGGCTTGCATCTATTGACGCTGTCGAACTTGGCTGTACATTCGGGTTTCCGCGCGAAAAGGCCATAACACTGATCGCGGGTGGGGTATCCGACGCCGCGATCGAGATCGAAACAGATTTCGAGGAAGATGCAAGCTGTGTTCCCGAAATATTGTTAGCCTCTGTCGGGCCGCAGGACGTCGTGATCGGCATATCTGTCAGCGGATCGGCCTACTATGTCCGTTCCGCGCTGGCACTTTCGCGCGAATTGGGAGCCTATACGGTATTTATTCAGGAAAACGACGAACACGGATTGCCGTTTTCCGACGTGAACATAGCATTGCGCTCGGGCCGCGAGGTTATCGCCGGTTCGACGCGCATGAAAGCCGGGACTGCAACGAAAAAAGCGCTCAATTTTCTTTCGACGACGGCCATGATTATGATGGGGAAGGTTTACGGCCCCTACATGGTGGAGATGGAGTGCATCAACGAAAAACTAATCTGTCGCGCCCAGGAAATTCTGAACCGTATCTTCGGGATGGACGCAACTGAAGCATCGGAAATACTTTCCGCCCATGGATATGACCTCAGACAAGCTATCGACGCGGCGGGAACCGGGAACATAAGCCCAAACAAAAAATTGAAATGAAATCAAAAGTCAAAAAAACAAATTACATGTTCGCGCTCTCGGTCATCGGTGTGCTCTTCTTCATGATAGGTTTTGCCCTGGGCATCAACGGACTGCTGATTCCCTACCTGCAGAAAGCCTTCGAGCTTTCTTCGGCACAATCGTATCTCGTATTGACGGCCACCTTCGGAGCATTCGCGCTGTTAGGCTATCCGGCCGGCATGCTACTGCGTAAGATAGGTTACAAAAGGAGCATGGTTACAGCATTCTTTTTCTTTGCCGCAGGACTGTATCTTTTCATACCATCGGCCAGGTTAGAAAGTTTTGTGCTATTCCTCGTAGCTTCGTTTATCAGCGGCACAGGGAACACCATTCTTCAGGCTGCCGTGAATCCTTATGTTACAATCTGCGGCCCAATGGAATCAGCCGCCCGGCGCATAAGCATCATGGGGATTCTGAACAAGTGCGGATGGGCTGTCGCGCCGCTTTTTCTGTCATTATTCCTCGACCTGTCTCAGACTACCGTATTGTTGTCTGATATGTACATGCCTTTTTATATTATAGTGGGCATATTCGTAATACTCGGGATTTTCACAATGCTGATTCCGCTACCTGAAATCACCGCCGAGGGGGAAAACGAACAGGCTGCGCCGCGAAGTGAGGAAGAAGCGCGGATTATCGGGTTTGCGGCAACTAAGAAAAGTGTGTTACAATTTCCACACCTGCTGTTGGGGATGCTCTTGTTGTTCCTGTATGTAGGGATCGAGACGATCACTCTTGCGAGTCCTGTCGATTACGCTTCTACCATTGGATTAAAGAACCCTGAATCTTACGGAACATACACGGTCGTTGCCATGGTGATAGGCTATGCGCTTGGCACGATCCTGATACCAAAATATGTTAGCCAGCATAAGGCATTGGTATTTTGCGCCTTAACCGGCATCGTGTTTTCGCTTCTGGCAGTAACGATTCCCGTAAGGTATTCAATTTGGGCCATTGCTGCCTTAGGATTCTCGAACTCTCTTATATGGGCTCCTGTATGGCCTATGGCGCTCGCCTGCCTCGGAAAATTTACCAAAGCCGGATCATCGCTGCTGGTTATGGCAATCGTGGGTGGAGCCGTGCTTCCACTCGTATTCGGATGGCTGAAGGATGTGCTTTACGATATGCAACAGGCGTACTGGATATGTCTGCCTTTCTATCTTTACACTCTTTATTATGCAATATGGGGCTACCGGGCAGGTCTGAAACAGTTGTCCGAATCTTTAAAGAAATAAAACCACTGTAGCAGATGATTGAAATGGTGGTTTTCATTGAGAAATCGGGGTGACTGGATTGGCTCGCAAAGAGACGCTCGCCCTTCCTTTTGGGGCTCTTAATTGTTTTCGATCAGGTTTTGCGCTGCAAAACAGTTCCATTTTTGTTCCATTCTTTGCCCGAACAAGTTCGGCCCGAATGCCCCAAAAATGAAGAAAGTCGTCTAAAAGACGACTTTCCTGCTCGAAAACCATTTGTCGGGGTGACTAGATTCGAACTAGCGGCCACACGCCCCCCAGACGTGTACTCTAACCGGGCTGAGCTACACCCCGAACGGTTTGACTTCGCTGAGCTTGTCCTGCTCCTTGCGGCCCGGCAAAATTTGCAAGCAACCTCTGCCCTCGCTCCGCGGCGTCGTTTTGAGTGTGCAAATATAGGCATTTAATTTTAAAACAAAACCTTCACCTGTCTTTTTTTGCAGGCTACGATTTGTTTGTCTAAATTTGTTCCCGGCAAACAGCTACCGATGAAAAAAATCAGAATACTCCAAATATTAACCATCACCGCCATAATCTGCTCGTGCGGCCGCAGAAACACCGCGTTCGAGCCCGGCGACCCGTTTTACCAACCATCCCACGCGGAAGGTTTTGTAATTTACGAAGCTGGAGAGAACAGCCGCGCAATCCGCATCACAGACCCATGGCAGGGTGCCAGCGGAGTGGAGCAGTGGGTTTTCGTGTCGCGCGGCGGAGAGGATCCCCCCGCGTATTTCGACGGGACGGTGCTGCGTGAACCCGCCCGCAGGATCGTCTGCATGTCGTCGAGCTACGTGGCGTTCATCTCACACCTTGGCGCCGGCGACCGTATCGCGGGTGTGTCCGGTGCCGGATTCATCACCGATCCGCTGATAAGCGAACGCTGGATGGCGGGCGATGTCGCCGATGTGGGCTACGAGAACAACCTCAATTTCGAACTGATAGCCTCGCTGCAGCCGGACCTGATGCTGATTTACGGCGTGACGGACGACGGAGGGCAGGTTACGGGCAAGTTCCGCGAGATGGGCGTGCCCTATGTTTTCGTAGGCGACTACCTCGAAGAATCCCCTCTTGGAAAGGCGGAATGGATCGTGCCGATAGCCGAGATGTGCGGGCTTTTCGAGCGCGGGGCCCAGGATTTTGCAGTCATCAGCGGCGCCTACGAGCGGCTGAAACGCGAGGCTGCCGGATTTCGGGGCCGTCCCCAGGTGATGTTCAACGCGCCCTACCGCGACACATGGTACGTTCCCGGCGACCGCAGCTATATGGTCCGGCTGGTGGGCGACGCGGGTGGAGAGTACGTCTGCAGGGGTGTGGATTCGCGCGACAGCCGCCCCATAAACATCGAGGAGGCCTATGCTTTCATGCAGCGGGCCGATTACTGGCTCAATACGAATCATTACGCGACGCTGGCCGGCCTGCTGGCCGACAATCCGCGTTTCGCCGTCACGCCGCCCGTGCGCCTGGGGCACGTTTTCAACAACAACGCCCGTACGACGCCCACCGGAGGCAGCGATTTCTGGGAATCGGGAGTTGTCCGTCCCGACGCCGTCTTGCGGGACCTGATAAAGATACTCCATCCCGGGGAGTCCCCGGCGGACAGCACACTCTATTATTATAAGCGACTGCAATAGGAAAATGGAACTCTTCACTCTTCACTCTTCACTCTTCACTTAAGAGATGCCGCGCCGTACAGCTATACTTTTCACAGTTTCCGCCGTTGCGATCGTGCTGCTTTTCGCGCTCGATGTGTGGCTGGGGGCCGTGCGGCTCTCTTTCGGCGAGGTGTGGGCGGCGCTTACGGGCGGGGGAGAGGAAACGTCGGCCTATATCGTCCGCAATTTCCGCCTGCCGAAGGCCGTCGTGGCGGTTCTGGCGGGTGCGGCCCTGGGCGCGAGCGGCCTGCAGATGCAGACGCTTTTCCGAAACCCGCTTGCAGGGCCTTATGTGCTGGGGATAAGCTCCGGGGCGAGCCTCGGCGTGGCGCTGTTCCTCCTGGGCGCACCGCTCATGGGAATAATTCCGGGGATGGACCTCGTCCGCAACATAGGCATCGTCGGTTCGGCGTGGATAGGGGCGGGGCTGATATTCCTGCTCGTGGTGGCCGTCAGCCGCCGCATCAAGGACATTATGGTCATACTCATACTCGGCATGATGCTGGGCAGCGTCGCCGGGGCGGTGGTCGAGATACTGCAGTATTTCAGCTCCGAGGGGGCCGTGAAATCCTACGTCGTGTGGACAATGGGGAGCCTGGGCAGCGTCACTCTGGGGCAGTTGAGGCTGTTGGCGCCGGTCGTTTTGCTGGCTTTGGCGATGTCGATAGCCGTGATAAAACCGCTCAACGCGATGATGCTGGGCGAGCAGTACGCCCGCACGATGGGCGTCGACGTGGGCCGTGCGCGTACGATGGTTTTTGTGAACACTACGCTGCTGGCGGGAACGGTCACGGCGTTCTGCGGCCCGATAGGTTTTCTGGGATTGGCCGTGCCCCACGTCGCGCGGATACTTTCGGGCGAGGCCGACCATCGGGTGCTGATGCCTGCGGCGATGACTCTCGGGGCGGCCGTGATGCTCGGGTGCGATATACTTTCGCAGCTGGCCGGGAAAACTCCGCTGCCGATCAACACCATCACCGCTTTGGTGGGCATACCTATAATAATATTGGTCATCGTCCGAAATAAAAAATTTTTCTGATGTCGGGCGCGGGAATCATATTGAAAAACCTTTCGGTAGGTTATCCGGGGCGCACGCTCGTCGCCGGGGCGGAAGTGGCTTTTCCCGCCGGGAGCCTTTCGGCCGTCGTAGGGCGCAACGGGACCGGCAAGAGCACCCTGCTGCGCGCCATGGCGGGGCTCACAAGGCCACTTTCAGGAGAGATTATCGCGGGTGAAGGTGCCATTTCGGGCCTTTCGCCGCGCCGTCTGGCCGAAACGGTCGGCTTCGTTTCTACCGAGCGGATTCGCGTGACGAACCTGAAAGTCCGCGACGTGGTTTCGCTCGGCAGGACGCCCTACACCAACTGGATCGGCCGCCTGACGCCCGAAGACGAGGCCGCCGTTGAGGAGGCGCTCCTGCAGGTCGGGATGTCCGGTTTCGCCTCGAAAGAGATGGACACCCTGAGCGACGGCGAGGCTCAAAGGGCGATGATCGCCCGTGTACTGGCGCAGGACACGCCCGTGATACTCCTCGACGAACCGACGGCGTTCCTCGACCTGCCGAACCGCTACGAGGTGTGCCTGCTGCTTCGGCGGCTTGCGCGCGAACGCGGAAAAACGATGGTTTTTTCGTCGCACGATCTGGCTATCGTGATGGAACTCGCCGACCGTATCCTGATGCTCGAACCCGACGGCGTTCACTTCGGCCCGCCCGCCGAATTGCTCTCCAAAGGGAGCCTCGGACGGATATTCGAAGGGACTTCGATAGCCCTTGATATGGAAGGGCGGATACTTTATGCCGAAAAGCAGGATGGAAAATAAAAATCGCTGTCGGCGTTCCGACTTTTTCCTTAAAATTTTTGTGAGAACAAAAAATTGTATATCTTTGCCCCACGAAAAACCAAAGAGGCCCATTCGTCTATCGGTTAGGACGCAAGATTTTCATTCTTGAAAGAGGAGTTCGATTCTCCTATGGGCTACCAGGCGGGGTGCGAGTAAAGCGAGCACCACGCTAAACAAGGGCGCGAACGAGCGCCGTTTTTAACTGAAAGGAAAATGGCAAACCACAAGTCATCACAGAAAAGGATCCGTCAGACGGAAGTTCGCAGGCTTCGCAACAGGTACTACCACAAAACCGCGCGCAACGCGGTCAAAGCCCTGCGCAACACCACTGACAAGAGCGCGGCCGAGGCCCTTCTTCCGAAGGTCGCCGCCATG
>JAVBVG010000093.1:0-7469 GCA_031554415.1 Rikenellaceae bacterium
CTTAGAGTTTGTCTAAAAATATTGTTCATAAAAGTTTAATCATCAGGGCGATGAATGCGAGATAAATCATCGTTTCGGACGATTCGACCGATCGTTCATAGTCCTTTGCCAGCCTTCTGAAGTCTCCGAGCCAGGCAAATGAACGCTCTACCACCCAGCGCTCTGGCAGGGGCTTGAACTCAGTTGATTTGTCCGACCGCAGGGTAATTTCCATCTCCATCCCCAGTTCTTTGACTACTTTATCCTCCAACTCGCCACGATAACCGCCGTCGGCGTAGATCTTCTTGATCCTCGCGTATTTATACCTGACCGATCGCAGCACATCCCACCCCGCCTTGCTGTCGTGTTCGTTGGCCGCATGAACCTTGACGGCCAACAAGAATCCCTGCGTGTCGGTAACGATATGCCGCTTGCGACCTTTCACCCGCTTGCCGCCGTCGAAACCGCGAGCTTCACCGCCGACCTTGGTCGTCTTAACACTCTGCGAATCAATCAGACTCACAATTGGTTGCGGATGCCTGCCTCGATTTTGGCGAATGCGTTTATGAAGCACTTCGTGTATCATCTCCAGCGTCCCGTCACGGCTCCACTTGTTGAAGTAATAGTGGACCAACTTCCAATTCGGAAAGTCTGCCGGCAGCATACGCCATTGGCAACCTGTCTTTAACAGGTAAAAAATGGCGTCGAAAATCTCTTTCAATGAACGTTTGCGCTTGCGTTTGTCGCCGATTATCGCTAAAATTGTACGATACTGGCTTTCGGTGAGGTTGCTTGGATAATTTGTCACGAATCTTCAATGTCTTGAACAACATAAAGATACGAAACAATCACCACTTAATCAACTGATTGCCAGTATTTTATTTGTTGTATTTTTAGACAAACTCTGAGTCTTTTTTCATGCGACCTCCTCGGGCCCCACATCAAAAAATCCTGTATAATTGTCAGGAACCGCAGCGACTTCAGTTTGTCCGAAAATTCAAATATCGACTACATAACCGATAGCAACAGCGATTTTGAGCATACTTTGCGATGCAAAAGCGAGAACAAGAACCTGGTAGCAAATCTGTTCTCGACTGACCATTTAATAAGCTATAGCCGACCTCGCGGCCGTTGACACATACGTAAACACCCGACTTGGCCGCCACCAGATGCAGGAAAACGTCGCGTCCCTCCCAACGGACGGGAACCCAATCCTTTTGGTTACGTCCCTCGCAAGCTGCCTCCTCCGGCCGGAGCGAGACGGCTTTGGGAATAATTTTATTAAATTTGTCAACAATTACAATAACTCGTCAAATATTTCTATATTTGCAGTTAGGCAATTAAGTGCAAAGGCATCGTCTTATTTGAATCGATACCGGGGAAGCGCAAAAATTGCAATTATAAATACTTGATAATCAGACGGGGTTAAAGCCCCGCTTTCTCCGCGGAATCATGCAGCGAGCGGAACGGGCGGATAATCCCGGAGAGACCAAAAACAGCAACTGACATGATCGCGGTCTAATGAAATCGACAGGCAGCCGCAGATCATGTACCGGGAACTCAAACAAAAAAAACAATACGTCTAATCAATTTTTTAACTAACTATGAAAAAACTATTTATGATTCTGGCAGTGGCAGGCGCATTCTCGCTGGCTGCTGTTAATGTTCAGGCACAGGACGCTCCCGCCGCTCAGGAGGCTACCGCGGTAGCTCAGACAGTAGCCGCTGTCGAAGCCATCGATCAGGAAACCGATGTTGCGGGCAAACCCCTCCACCAGGTTCTGAAAGAAAAGTTCCTCGAAGGTGGTGCGGGCTGGATGAGTCCTATCCTCGTGTTCCTTATCTTTGGTCTTGCCATCGCTATCGAACGCATCATCTACCTGAACCTCTCAACAGTCAATTCGAAAAAGCTGATCGGCAAGGTTGAAGAAGCCCTGAAATCAGGCGGTATCGAAGCTGCAAAGGACATCTGCCGCGACACCAAAGGTCCGATCGCCTCTATTTTCTATCAGGGTCTCGACCGCTACGACCAGGGTCTCGACAATGTTGAAAAAGCTGTCGTATCCTACGGTTCGGTACAGACCTCGCAGATGGAAAGCGGCCTGGTTTGGATCGGCCTGTTCATCTCGCTGTCGCCTATGTTAGGGTTCATGGGTACGGTCGTCGGTATGATCGGCGCTTTCGACGCCATCCAGGCGGCAGGCGACATCAGCCCGGCACTCGTTGCCGGCGGTATCAAGGTGGCACTTCTTACGACTCTTCTCGGTCTTATCGTTGCCGTTATCCTGCAGCTTTTCTACAGCTACATCATCTCGAAGATCGACAGCCTTACCATGGATATGGAAGACAGCTCGATCACGTTGGTGGATATGCTGACCGAATACAGCAAGAAATAGTGAGATAACTACCGTAAGATAATTTTATATGAAAAAGATACTAACGATTGTCGAAATCATCCTGCTTGCCATAGGATTGCTTTCGGTTGTCCTTTGGATCGCAGGCGTTGCCGACGTGGACATGATGCTCTACGTCGCCTATGCCTACTTTGCCATTGCGGTAGTCGTAGCGATCGTGATGACGGCGATGAATATGGGCAAAAGTTCGAACAAGAACAAGATAGGGCTATATGTGTTCGGCGTATTCGCCGTTCTGGCCGTCGTGTTCTATTTCGTGCTCGGGAACACCACCGCAGTGGTCGACGCCGGCGGAAACGTTTACGACAACCCATTCGTACTGAAGGTCACCGATACGATGATCTATCTTACCTATTCCGGGATGGCTGCGATAATACTCGTCCTGCTTGCAGGCGAGATACGCAAAGCCCTTAAATAGCAAAAAACGACTATGGTTGAAGATAAGAAACAAATAAAGGAAATCAATGCGAGCTCGATGGCCGACATCGCGTTCCTGCTGCTGATCTTCTTCCTTGTAGCGACCACCATGAACGTCGATACCGGTATCTCGCGCATCCTGCCCGCGATACCGGAAGATGAAAAAAAGGCAGACGATATCGAAGTCAACGAACGAAATCTTCTCCCTGTTTTTGTCAACACCTACGATCAGATTCTGGTGGCGCGCCAACCGATACATATCTCTCAGGTAAAAAATGCGGTCAAGGAGTTCGTCCTTAACCCGACCAACAACGAGAGTTTGCCGTCGCGCAAGGATACGCCGATCGAAATGCCGGACGGAAGCACCTGGGTGTATCCGGTCAGCGAAGGAATCGTGTCGCTCACGAACGACCGCGGTACCAGTTACGATATGTACATCCAGGTACAGAACGAACTGACCCGCGCGTTCAGCGAGATACGCGACGAATTGGCTATGGTGAAGTACGGGAGGAAATTCCTGGAACTTCCGTCGGAGGAGCGCGATGTGATCGCCAAAGCGGTACCGCAGAAAATTTCCGAAGCAGAACCACGTAACGTAGGAGGACAATAGCATGGCAGTAATGAAGAAAAAGGGGAAAGGCGGCATTCCGCCGATCTCGACGGCATCGCTCCCCGACGTTATATTCATGATCCTGTTCTTCTTTATGGTGTCGACTACCATGCGCGACCAGGACATCCTGGTAAACACGCAGCTGCCGGACGCCACGGAAGTACAGAAACTGGAAAAGAAGCAGCTCGTAAGCTATATCTACATCGGACAGCCGATCCCGTCGCAGCAGTCGCAATGGGGTACGGCTCCGCGCATCCAGCTCAACG
Source organism: Rikenellaceae bacterium (assembly GCA_031554415.1). Lineage (GTDB taxonomy): Bacteria > Bacteroidota > Bacteroidia > Bacteroidales > Rikenellaceae > UBA940. The sequence continues at coordinate 3,687 of JAVBVG010000093.1, forward strand.
ACAGCTACCGCAACACGCGCGACATCCTCGAGTTCGTCGCGTCGGAACGCGATAAACTGTCGGAAGCCGACCGCGCCGCGATGACCATCATGCTCAAGGCCGACAAAGGCACTCGCATGGGGGTCGTTTCCGACGTGAAGCAGGAACTTCGCAAGGCCAACGCCCTGAAGATAAGCTACGCGGCCAACAAAACGCTCGTACATGTGAGCAATTAGGCCCGCTGTACCCGTAAAGATCGGAAGACCGTCCCGTAAAGGGGCGGTTTTTTGTTTTAAAGAACTTGCAGCTTACAGGTTATTTATTATTTTTACGGAGTTTCTCACCAAACCTAAAACTTATATGGCCTTAATAATTTGTCCTGCGTGCGGAAACAGCGTTTCGGAACGCGCCCCGTCCTGCCCCCGCTGCGGCGAACCGATGTCTGCTGAAAGCAGGCTGAGCTCACCGGCGGAAGGAGGTAACCACACACCTGAGCCCGACAAAGATTACCAGTTCGTGGACTTCGACCGAAAGAACTACCTCCGCAAAAAATCGAATGACGATCCGGAAGAGGTGGAACGCGCCGTGCGGAAATGGAACTGGGGAGCTTTCTTCCTCACATGGATATGGGGCGCCGGAAACGGGGTGTACGCTACCCTGCTCCTGCTGATCCCGGTACTCGGGTGGATCGCCACGCCGATCGTGGCTATCGTCCTCGGCACGAAAGGGAACAGGCTCGCCTGGGAGTCAAAAGACAAGGAGTGGGACAATATCAACGAATTCCGCCGCGTTCAGAGGTTCTGGGCAATGGGCGGCGCGGCGGTGTGGGCCGTACTGTTGCTGGCTGTGCTGATACTTGTCCTGGCCGTCGTTTTCATATCTCCGACCGAGGCGGGGGAGATGATCGAGGGGTATGTCAGAAAAAGATACTTCTGGTTCCTGTAAGAATAATGCTTTAGGCCATCGTCATTATCTCCCTCCGTTACCCGGCACCGCTGCAATGCAGCGATTTGCCGACTCCGATCGATGAGAATAGTTGCGAGAAGGTCGTTCCGACCGACGAAGCAATCCTGCTTTTTGTTTGATTCTCTGGATTGCTTCGTCATTTCATTCCTCGCAATGACGTTAAGGCCACCAGATGAAGCGGTAGATTAGTTTCTTATAATTCTAAAGCGTTCTCTTCGGGATTGTAGCCTGTATCTTCCTGCAGGTTACCGGATTCTGCGGCGGCTACCGCAAGCTGGTCGCAGCGTTCGTTCTCGGGGATCGCGGCGTGTCCCTTGATCCAGACGAACCGCACCCGGTGACGGCGGTAAACCCGCAGGAAACGCTGCCACAGGTCGGGATTTTTTTTCTTTGCAAAGCCCTTGCGCTCCCAGCCGAAAACCCACCCTTTTTCAACCGCATCGACCACATAGCGCGAATCCGAATATATCGTAACGTCGCAGTTATCGTATTTAAGCGCCTCGAGACCGACGATGACGGCCAGAAGCTCCATCCGGTTGTTTGTCGTGAGGGTGTAACCTGCGTTCAGTTCCTTGCGGTGCGGGGGCGCCAGCAGCACGACGCCGTACCCTCCCCTGCCGGGATTGCCCTTCGCCGCGCCGTCGGTATATATAGTCACTTTCGCCATTGCCGGAGCAAAGATAATCAAAAAAGAGACACGGGCCTTTCGGGGCCCGTGCCTGCATAAGCGATAACGCATCTATTTCTGTCCGGTCCACACCAGGCGCGAAATGTCGTAACCCGCCTCTGCGGCTTTATGCAGGTAGGCTTTGGTTACCGGTTCGGGCATGGTTTTCTCCCTCGACAGCAGCCACATGTAATCATGATTGCGGCCCAGAACAAGCGCGTATCTGTAATCTTCGTCTATCGCAACCACATTGTAGCCTGCGTAGAACGGACCGAAGAAAGATACTTTCAGCATCCCTACTTCGGGAGCCTCCACAAACTTCGCCTTGCCGATGGAATTCCTCCATTCACCTTTGAAGGGATCGAATCCCTTGTTGTCTACACGGATGCTTCCGTCGTCATTCATGGAGTAAGTGGCGGTAACATCGGCCAAACCTTTCTCCCATTTGAAATCCAGCCGGGCGATCTCGTGCCACCTGCCCAGATATTTTTCGGCATCGAAGCCGGTTACGGCAACCACTCCTTCGGGAATGGTGGGTTCCATTTTCTCAGCCGCGAACAAAGCCGCCGCTGCTGTCAGGATAACCGCCGGAACGGCGATCGCAATAATTTTATTTCTTTTCATAGCATTAATTTTTAGTCACATACACAACTATAAATAGCATGCCACGAAAAACGGAAGCTCCCTGACAGGAGCTTCCGCGGAGTAAAAATATATAGGCGGGCCGTCCGGCCCGGTAGCCGGGACAATGGGGTCCCGGGTGGTTATGCCGCTGGCAAATGAAAATCGGCGGCAACAAAAAATCACAGAGAAAGTGCAGATTTAAGGCGGTCGAGAAGCGAGGAGCGGAGTGTACTGACGCACATTAGCATCCGAGCGACGAAGTCCAACGCAAAAGGTGCCTTTCTCTGTGATTTTTTTACATCATGCCGCCCATGCCGCCCATACCGGGGTTGGGCATCGCGGGAGCGTCTTCCTTCTTGTCGACCAGCACGCATTCGGTGGTCAGGAACATCGAGGCGACAGACGCCGCGTTTTCGAGAGCGACGCGGGCGACTTTGGTCGGGTCGATGATGCCGGCCGCGAACAGGTCCTCGTACTTTTCTGTGCGGGCGTTGAAGCCGTACGAGCCCTTGCCTTCGCGCACCTTGTTGACCACGACCGAGCCTTCGCCGCCGGCATTGGCGACGATCTGGCGCAGGGGTTCCTCGATGGCGCGCTTCACGATCTGGATACCGGTGGTTTCGTCGTCGTTCTCGCCTTTCAGCTTTTCGAGCGAGTCGGCCGCGCGGATATAAGCCACGCCGCCGCCCGGGATGATGCCCTCTTCGACAGCCGCACGGGTAGCCGCAAGGGCGTCCTCAACGCGGTCTTTCTTCTCTTTCATCTCGACTTCGGTGACGGCGCCCACGTAGAGTACCGCAACGCCGCCGGCAAGTTTCGCGAGGCGTTCCTGCAGTTTCTCGCGGTCGTAGTCCGAAGTCGTGGCCTCGATCTGCTTGCGGATCTGCGCGATGCGCGCGTCGATATTGGCTTTTTTACCGCCGCCGTTGACGACCGTCGTGTTTTCCTTGTTGATCGTAACCTTGTCGGCCGGACCGAGCATGTCGATGGTGGCCTGGTCGAGCTTGAAGCCGGTATCTTCCGAGATGACCGTGCCGCCCGTCAGGATAGCGATATCCTGGAGCATCTCCTTGCGGCGGTCGCCGAATCCGGGAGCCTTGACTGCGGCGATCTTGAGCGTGCCGCGCAGTTTGTTGACGACCATCGTGGCGAGGGCTTCGCCGTCGACGTCCTCGGCGATGATGACCAGCGAACGGCCCTGCTGCGCGATCGGTTCCAGAACGCCCATGATCTCCTTGAGCGTCGATATCTTCTTGTCGGTGATGAGGATGTATGGTTTCTCCATCACGGCCTCCATCTTTTCGGAGTCGGTCATGAAGTAGGCCGAAATGTAGCCGCGGTCGAACTGCATGCCCTCGACGACGTCGACGTAGGTTTCAGTTCCCTTGGCCTCCTCGACCGTGATGACGCCCTCCTTGTTGACCTTGCCGACGGCTTCGGCGATCAGCGCGCCGATGGTTTCGTCGTTGTTGGCCGAGCTGGATGCGACCTGCTTGACCTTTTCGATGTCGTTGCCGACCTTCTTGCTCTGCTTTTTGAGCGATTCG
>JAVBVG010000023.1:0-9821 GCA_031554415.1 Rikenellaceae bacterium
GGGTTCTTAACAGCCGCATTTGCACAAAGATAGAATATCTTCTTGCGGAGTATAACGGCATCGAAGTTCGCCGTATGGACGATACCACCGGCACAGTCGACCGTGATATCACCGCGCGAACAAACGCCGCAAATTCTTTCGGCGCGGACTTTTATCTTGCCATCCACCACAACGCCGGAATAAACGGCGGCTCAGGCGGCGGTATCGAGGCTTATACATATCTGACTGTAGGACAGTCTACAAAAGACTGGCAGACGTCGCTTTACAATGCGCTGATTGCTCATACCGGCCTTAAAGGTAACCGGTCGCAGGGCTGCCGGACAGCTGACTTCGGTGAGTGCCGTCAAACCAAAATGCCGGCCGTGCTTTTAGAATGCGGCTATATGGACAGCACAACCGACGTGCCGATTATCCTGACAGAAGATTTCGCAAATAAAGTCGCCGCCGCTTGCGTTGAGGTGATCGTTGCAAAAGCCGGTCTTACCAAAAAGAAAACCTTTACTCCGGCAGAGGTTACGGTATGTCCTACGCCGGCCGAGGCACCCCCAACAGCACCAGCACAGCCCGCAGCACCTGCAGCCCTAAAAGTAGGCGACACCGCCCGCATGACCAAAGGCGCCCCAATTTACGGCACGTCAGGCAAGTTCGCAGCATTCGTCTACACCAGCACCCTTTACGTTCGCGCCATCAGCGGCGAACGCATTACAGTATCCACCCTCAAAACCGGTGCAGTAACCGGGAATGTAGATAGGAAGTATTTGACGAAAGTGTGACAATGTAGTATAATGTTTTTGCAGTAGTTGATAACGTATTTATGCTCTGTATTTTATCGCCTCTTTTTTCTAAAGCGTAGGGTAGGTTTTTACACGAATTTTGCACGAATAACTGAAAAATCGGGGTTTTGGTAATAATTCACAATAACAATTGAAAGTCCGTTAAGCCGCATATTTAAAGGGATTGAGACGTGATTTTATAATATGAAAACAAGACTAATTCGTATAATCTTCACTCCCTCTATCCCCACCAAAATGTGCCTTTTTATGCTTTGAAGAATGAAAAATGAAAAATGAAGAATTAAGGAGCAGCTTCGCTGCGTTTTAAATAATCATTTCTAGTTTTGATTTTTTCAAAGATATACGCGATAGAATAATGTAGTTGAAAATACTTTTTTCATTTTTCATCTTTCATTTTTCATTATTGCGGAGCAATTTAGGTGGTAATAGCATTGGGGATCACCTCTTCCCATTCCGAACAGAGAAGTTAAGCCCAATCGCGCCGATGGTACTGCAGTAAAATGTGGGAGAGTAGGTCGCCGCCTCCTTAAGGAGTCCTTGAAAAAGGGCTCCTTTTTTATTTTCACAGCAATGGCAAATCGCCGGAAATACCTATATTTGTAAGTTATAGTAACTCAGAATGGCAGACCAGAAGAACATATCCATAAAAAACAAGCGGGCCTACTTCGATTACGAGATCATCGAGGAGTGGGTGGCCGGCATCGTGCTGACCGGTACCGAGATAAAGTCGCTGCGCCTGGGCAAGGCGTCGCTGGGCGATTCGTACTGCTATTTTTCCAACGGCGAACTGTGGCTCCGCGGGCTCAACATATCGCTCTACCATTGGGGGACTTACAACAACCACCAGCCCAAGCGCGACCGCAAACTGCTCCTCAACATGAAGGAGCTCCGCAAACTCGAGCGCGCCTCGCAGGATGCGGGGCTGACGATCGTCGCACTGCGGCTGTTCATCAACGAACGAGGGCTTGCGAAGGTCGTTATAGGGCTTGCGCGCGGCCGCAAGAGCTACGACAAGCGCGAATACATCAAGGAAAAGGATGCCAAACGCGAAATGGACAGGCTGCACAAATAAAAAGATTCGTAATTTTTAATTCGTAATTCGTAATTGTCATACATACTCTGCATAGAAACGGGGACTGACACATGTTCGGTCGGGTTGGCCCGGAACGGCGAACTGGCCGCACTGCGCGAAAGCTCCGACGAGCGCGATCATGCGCGCCGCGTAGCCGTTTACACGAACGAGATCCTCAAGGGGCACGGAATAGACGCCTCGGACCTCGACGCGGTGGCGGTGAGCAAGGGCCCCGGGTCGTACACCGGCCTGCGCATCGGCGTTTCGTTCGCCAAGGGGTTGTGCTACGGACTGGGTATCCCGCTGATAGGGGTTGGTTCGCTCGACAGCCTTTGCGACGTCGCGAGGGAGGACCGCGCGGCGGGGCTTATCAAGGCCGCGGATTGGGATTCGGCCTTGCTTGTGCCGATGATCGACGCCCGCCGGATGGAGGTTTTCGGGCAGGTTTTCGACACGCGCGGCAATCCGCAGACGGAGGCCGGAGCATGGATAGTCACCGAAGAAACCCTTGCCGCGTTCCGCGGAAGGGAAGTGTTGATCTTCGGCAGCGGAGCTGAAAAGTGTCGCGGAGTGCTGCCGGAGGCGCGTTTCGTCGAGGTCGCGCCGAGCGCGCGGGGAATGGTAAGGTTGGCGGCGGAGGCTTTCGGAAGCAAAAAAATCGAGGACACGGCCTATTTCGAACCGTTCTACCTGAAAGATTTTATCATAACGACTACCAAGAAAAAACTATTTTAAAAAGCTTCTTTCATCTTTCATTTTTCATCTTTCATTTGCAAAGCATGGGCTACGAAGAAACCAAACAGCATAAGTTGGACATCCGCTACATCCGCATGGCGCGCATCTGGGCCGAGAATTCCTACTGCATCCGCCGGCAGGTGGGGGCGCTGATCGTCAAGGACAAGATGATCATTTCGGACGGCTACAACGGCACCCCATCGGGTTTCGAGAACATCTGCGAGGACGGCATAACGGGGCTGACCAAGCCGTATGTGCTTCATGCCGAGGCCAATGCTATAACCAAGGTCGCCAAGAGCGCAAACAACTGCGACGGGGCGACGCTTTATATCACCTCGTCGCCATGCATGGAGTGCTCGAAGCTGATAATCCAGGCGGGGATAAAGCGCGTGGTCTATTGCGACGACTACCACAGCGATGAGGGGGTGCAGCTTTTGAAGCGCGTCGGCATCGAAACCATACAGATCGCCGCCGCCGAGTGCCAGTGAGATAATCCGAAAAAACAGACAACCATGAAATCCAAACTGACAATATTTATCCTTGCCGCGGCTGTGCTGCTGTCGGCCTGCGGGCAAAAAAAGGCAGGCGGCGGCAGGCTCGCCGTCTACCTCGACGACTCCAAATCCATCGAGGCGCGCATAGATGACGCGATAGGGCGCATGACGCTCGAGGAGAAGGTCGCGATGCTGCACGCGCAGTCGAAATTTTCGTCGCGCGGAGTTCCGCGGCTCGGCATTCCCGACGTCTGGTGCACCGACGGCTCCCACGGCATCCGCGAGGAGATCATGTGGAAACAGTGGGAGAGCGCCGGATGGACCAACGACTCCTGCACTGCTTTCCCGGCCCTGACCTGCCTCGCCGCCACATGGGACCCCGAAATATCGGCTCTCTACGGCCGCTCGATCGGCGAGGAGGCGCGCTACCGCGGCAAGCATATTCTGTTAGCCCCGGGTGTCAACATCTACCGCACGCCTCTCGGAGGCCGCAATTTCGAATATATGGGCGAAGATCCGTTCCTTGCTTCGCAGATAGTGGTGCCCTATATACAGGGCGTCCAGTCGCAGGGGGTCGCCGCGTGCGTCAGGAATTTCGCACTCAACAATCAGGAGACCGACAAGCTGGAGATCAACGTTTCGGTGGGCGAACGTGCGCTGTACGAGATATACCTTCCCGCGTTCCGCGCGGCGGTCGAGGAGGGGGGCGCATGGGCCGTCATGGGCGCCTACAACCGCTACAGGGATCAGTACTGCAGCCATAACCAGTATCTGCTGAACGACATCCTGAAAGGCGAATGGGCCTTCGACGGGGTTGTGGTTTCGGACTGGGGCGGCACCCACGACACGAAACAGGCGGCGCTGAACGGTCTCGACCTCGAGTTCGGCACATGGAACGCCGGCAGCGGCGGAGCCGACAGCAACGATTACGATAACTATTTCATGGCCAGCCCGCTGCTCGAGATGGTCAAGAGCGGCGAGATCGACGTGAAGGTGATCGACGAGAAGGTCGGGCGCGTCCTGCGGCTCATTTTCCGCACCTCTATGGATCGGAACGCACCTTTCGGCTCGTTTGCCACGCCCGAGCATTTCGAGGCCAGCCGCACCATCGCCGAGAACGGCATCGTGCTGCTGAAGAACGAGGGGGGCATACTGCCGCTTGAAACAGGCAAGGCCGGAACGATCCTCGTGGTGGGCGAGAACGCGGCGAAAAAGATGGCGGCGAGCGGCGGAAGTTCCTCGCTTAAGACCAAATACGAGATCACTCCCCTCGCCGCCCTGCGCGCGAAATACGGGGACCGCGTACGCTACATGAGGGGCTACGCGAGCGCCCCCGACTCCGTCCGCAGGGGCGAACCGCTGTCCGAGATCGTCGAGGCGGCGCAGACGGCGGATGCCGTGCTGTTCATCGGCGGCCTGAACCGCGAGCCGGGGCAGGACTGCGAGGACTCGGACCGCATTTCGATGTCGCTGCCTTACGGTCAGGACGAGCTGATCGCGGCTTTGGCGGGAGCCAATCCGCGCACCGCCGTGGTCATCACGAGCGGCAATGCCGTGGCAATGCCGTGGCTTAAAAGCGTACCTGCCGTGGTTCAGAGCTGGTACCTGGGGAGCGAGGCGGGCAACGCGCTAACCGCTGTTATTTCGGGCGGGGTGAATCCCTCGGGCAAACTGCCCTTCACCTATTATTCGTCGCTCAGCGACTGCGGGGCGCACGTTCTGGGCGATTATCCGGGTGCCGACCACCGCGAAACCTACATGGACGACATTTGGGTGGGCTATCGCTACACAGACAAGAAAGGCGAGGGAGCCAGTCCGAATTTTCCGTTCGGACACGGCCTGAGCTACACCACGTTCGAGTACTCGGATATCACGGGCGACAAGGACGTGATCGCGATCGACGGAACGGTCAAGATTACCTTGACGGTGAAGAACACGGGCAAGCGGCCCGGCTCGGAGGTGGTCCAGCTCTACATCGGCGACAACTACGCCACGATCGCACGTCCGATAAAGGAACTGAAAGGATTCCGGAAGGTTACGCTCGACCCGGGCAAAAGCACGAAAATCACTTTCACGGTCGACCGCGAGGCCCTGTCGTTCTTCGACGACAAGCGCCACCAGTGGGTTGTCGAGAAGGGCAATTTCACGGCCTTCGTCGCCTCGTCGGCCACCGATATCCGCGGCATCGTCGAGTTTTCGGTGCTTTAGTCAATTTAAGAATTTTAGAATGAAGAGATAGCGTCAAAATTACTCCTCCTTCCAGAAGGAGGAGTACCCTCGCGTAGCGAGGGGGAGGTGGTAGGTTCGTCATTGCGAGAAGCGGAGCGACGAAGCAATCCAGAAATACCAACCACATAAAACATACTGCCATGAAAAGAGTAATCACACTTTCACTTATCTGCTGCATTGTTCTGGCGGCCTGCGGGCAGGCGCAGAACAGGAAGGCGCAAACCACAAAAGAAATGGATTCCGAGATCATCACGCTAACGGCTCCGCTGGAGACCGGCGCGACGCTGCTGGACGCACTTTCCAAACGCGCCTCGGTGCGCGAATACGCCGACCAGGGGCTTACCCTCGAACAGCTTTCGGGCGTCATGTGGGCTGCGGCTGGACAGAACCGCCCCGGCGGCAGGCTCACCGCCCCCTCTGCAATGGCGCTCTATCCAATTAAGGTCTACGCGGTTATCCCCAACGGGATATACCTCTACGACTCGAAGGAGCACAAACTGACCCTTGTGAAAAAGGGCGACTACATGAAGCTGGCCGGCCTGCAGGATTTCGTCTACACGGCTCCGCTCAACATCATGTACATAGCCGACCTGGAGGCCTACGCCGAGAGGCTGGGCGATATGCCCGAGGCGGACAAGATGCGTCTGTGCGCCCTCGATGCGGCGGGCTACTGCCAGAACGCCAACCTTTGGGCCGCCGCCAACGGCATGGGCGCCATAACGCGCGGCGGAGCGCATGGAGAGGAATTCCTGAAGACGATAGGCGCCCCCGAATCCTTCCGCTTCATCCTCGCCCAGACTGTCGGCATCCCCAAATAGTGGCAACGGCCGCGGCGGATTTACCGTCATACCGGGCGCAGTCGAGGAATCTGATTGCTGTGCGGTTTATTGCTCGTAAATCCGAAAAAATACTACCTTTACACTCCGGTACGTTTCTATTGCGATAACCGCAATGGAATCAGATCGGCTCATATCGCAATGATTTATACAGTAATAGTCTTAACTCTAGTCGCTTATCTTCTGGGCTCGATCCCGAGCGCGGTGTGGATAGGCAAGCATTTCTACGGAATCGACATCCGCGAGCACGGCAGCAGGAACGCCGGGACTACCAACATGCTTCGCGTTCTGGGGCGCAGGGCGGCGTTCCCGGTCTTCGGCATCGACTTCCTGAAAGGTTTCGTGGCCGTAACGCTCTCCAACCTCGTCGAGTATCTTCCGGGAGTCAGCCAGAACGATATATACAACCTCAAGATAGTGTTGGTCGTTGCGGTGGTGCTGGGGCACATTTTCCCGCTTTTCGCAAATTTCAAGGGTGGCAAGGGTGTTGCGACTCTGGCGGGAGCCGTTATGGGGGTATATCCTCCGGCGGTGCTTCTGTGCCTTGCCGTGTGGTTCTTCGTACTGATGGCCACGCATTACGTTTCGCTCAGTTCGATCATAGCAGGCTGTGCGTTCCCGCTCTTCATCCTGATATCGCCTAAAACCAACGACAGCATTTCGCTGATAATCTTTTCATTCGTGGTAATGCTGCTGTTGCTGTTCACGCACCGCAAAAATATCAAGCGCCTTCGCGCGGGTACCGAGTCGAAAATCTATATCTGGAAAAAACCCGGAAAAAAGGGACCACCGAAAACCGGGGAATAGACAACGAATTGTTTTGCGAAGCAAAATAATTCAAGCAAGTTCGATTCGGCACTCGACCGCAGCGGCGGCTTTTGGGGCCGCCGTTTCTTTTTTGTCAAAATATTTTTAAATTTGCGGTATAAGAACCGTATAATTCCCAAGACTATGCTCGATGTCAATCTTATCAAAATCTACGAGAACAGTTTCCGCAACAACCGCGAATTGCCGGCCCTGACCGACTATTTCAAGAAAGAGACCTTCTCGTACTATGAAATGGCCAAGGAGATCGCGAAGCTCCATATGCTTCTCGATAAAGCCAAAATAAAGCAGGGGGACAAGATCGCTCTTCTGGGCCGCGCTAATCCGCGCTGGTGCATCGCCTATCTCGCCACCATTACCTACGGTGCGGTGATCGTGCCGATCCTCCAGGATTTCAATAACAACGATATTATCCACATCATCAACCACTCCGAGAGCCGCCTGCTGTTCCTCGGCGACAACTACTGGGACGTGATCGAGCCGGAACAGGTCGAAAATATCGAGGCCGTTTTTTCCCTTACCGATTTCCACTGCATTTTCGAGCGCGACGGGCACACCCTGTCGAGGTTCCAGAAGGGCATCACCAAGAATTACCGCGAGAAATACCCCAACGGCTTCTCGGCCGACGATATCAAATACGCCGATGTACCCAACGACCAGGTCGTCCTCCTGAACTACACCTCCGGCACGACAGGTTACAGCAAGGGGGTGATGCTGACGATAAACAATCTCACGGGCAACGTCCAGTTCGCCATCGACGAGCATATATATTTCCGCGGGAGCCGGATCCTGTCGTTCCTGCCGCTGGCGCACGCTTACGGCTGCGCGTTCGATTTCCTGTGCCCGCTGGCCGAAGGCACGCACGTGACGCTTCTGGGCAAGATCCCAGCCGTCAAGATATTGATGGAAGCGATGTTGGAGGTGCGTCCGCACATGATCTGCTGCGTTCCGCTGGTGCTTGAAAAAATTTACCGCAAACAGATCGCGCCGATGCTCGAAAAGGGCCCGATGCGTTTCGCGCTCAAGATACCCCTCGTCGACCAGGCGATCTACTCGACCATCCGCAAGAAGCTGCTGGATGTTTTCGGCGGCGAAGTGGGGCAGTTCATCGTGGGCGGGGCAGCCATAAGCCCTGAAACCGAGGAGTTCCTGATGAGGATCAAATTCCCCATCACGGTGGGCTACGGCATGACCGAAACGGCGCCTCTTATCAGCTACACCTACTGGCCGGGATTCAAGCCCGGTTCTGTCGGGATGTACCTGAAGAATTACCTCGAAGTGAAGATCGATTCGCCCGATCCGGAACACGTTGCGGGCGAGATAATCGTGCGCGGCGAGAATGTTATGAAGGGTTACTACAAGAACGAACAGGCCACGAACGACGTTTTGAGGGACGGCTGGCTCTACACGGGCGACATCGGCACCATGGATCCCGACGGTACGCTCTACATCCGCGGCCGCAGCAAGACGATGATACTTTCGCCCAGCGGCCAGAACATTTACCCGGAGGAGATAGAGTCCAAGCTGAACAACCTCTACCTGGTGATGGAGTCGCTGGTTGTCGAGCGCGAGGGCAAACTGGTAGCGCTGGTCTATCCCGATTACGAAACGGCCCAGATCGAAGGAGTGGCCGATGATGCCATACCCGAAATCATGGAGAAGAACCTTGCCGAGCTGAACTCGCTGGTCGCCCCTTACGAGCGCGTGGCCAACATAGTTATCTATCCGACGGAGTTCGAAAAGACCCCCAAGAAAAGCATCCGAAGATACCTCTATCAGTTATAGAGGCCGGATAGGTTGCGAAACATATTACATGTGCTTCAATTTTTCAAGCAGCATATAATAAATTTCAAAAAATATCCTTATATTTGGGAGGAAGAAAAAAATAGCACTATCTTTGCACGCTAATTTCGTAAACTATAGATAATTTATAGTATGTTTGGATCGATTGCGCAATTCTTTCTGGAAAACTGGCCTGTAATGACAGTGACTGCAATCGTTGTGGGTTTCGCTACATGGTTTGTTGTTCATGTATTTCAAAACCTTAAAGACTACAAAAGTCATAAAAAAGATGCTACTGTTGTAAAACAGACGGTTGGTGTTTTGAGCACTAGAACGGAGCTTATTGACACAAGGACGAGGCATGCTAATTGTCATGTAAACACCAGCAAAATCGATGAAGCATCCGGCACTCTGAAAGAAGTCAGAGATATTGTCATTGCAATCAATGCACATCTGACCGGTAGATATTCACCGGCTTTGAATGTTCTTGCAGAAAAACAAAGTCCATTAAAACTTACTACATTAGGTAATAAGATTTTAGAAGAGAGCAACGGGTTGGAATTTATATTTACGCATAAAGAAAGAATTTTTGAAGTCTTGGCAGGTAGAAATCCCCAAACGGCCTATGATGTACAAAAAGAGGCCTTTACTGCATTGCTAATTCTTTCAGAAGATCCGATTTTTAATAATCTGAAAGATTATATATATAATGCCCCATCAATTAAGTTGGATGAAGACAGAGTATACACAGTGGGGTTAGCTGATGTTTGCTATACTATGAGTATACCTATTCGTGATATGTATCTTGAGGCTCACCCGGAAATAGATCCATCTAATTACAGTAACGAAACTAAGTAGGCGAATAAGACACAGTCAATTAATTAAAGGCCGGAAATATCTTCCGACCTTTTTTATGGTTATATAAATCTTACAGGTATTCTTCCCCGCCCTCGAATTTTAGAGTGGTGGTGATCTGCTTTATCTCCTGCTCGCGGTCGCGCGGCCACACCAGCAGCACGTCGTCGGTGTCGACCACGACATAATCCTTCAGCCC
>JAVBVG010000053.1:0-18618 GCA_031554415.1 Rikenellaceae bacterium
CGGTTTGTGATTTAGGTGGCGGTATCATATGTAAAATATATCCGGAAGCGCCCGAAGGCCTCCGGAACAGTAACGAAAGTAACCGCGCGATTATTTTTTCGGCTCCGCGGGTTTTCCCTCCTTGTCCTTGCGGCAGTAGAGGGGGCTTGCCAGAAGCACGAGTCCGGCTACGAGCAGCGTTCCGCCCAGCCCCCAGCTGAATCCGTAAGCGAAATCGGAAACGGTAAATCCGGGAATGAATTTGACCAGAAGCGCGAAGATCACCACGGCCGCCCCTGCTATGAGCACGATGTTGCGAAATTTTTTCATGACAGTCAATATTTTATGCGAAGATAGATAAAAAACATTAAAAAACGTGAACGGGTCCCAGATACTACGCCGGCACGCCGTTTCGTTTCTGCATAAAGGATGCCGGAGCGAAAAAACTGCGCTTTTGTGTCGGAAATCCGGATATTAATGCATAAATTTGTTAAATTTTTGTGACTATGAGATCATTTCGCAGATCCTTTTTATTGCTCGCTCTTCCGTTCGCGTTTCTCGCGGGCTGTGTGGGTGAAGGCATAGATCCGGCAGGCCCCTATTCGTTTAAATGGGATGGCGTCCAGACCAGCGGCAATACCGCGACAGTTAAGGCCACTTATACGGTTGCCGTTTCGCCCGACCCCACCGTGGAGGCCGGGGTGGTCTACACCAAAAAAGGCGGTTCGGGAGTGGGCGAGGCGATCGCTTCCCAGCTGTCGCGGTACGGCTTCACTACGGTTGTGTCAGGCCTCGATCCCGATTCCGAATACATCCTTTGCGTCTACGCCAAAATAGCCGACGGAACGAAATACCTGAGTACTTCAACCCGAACGATAAAGACATCCTCCTCGGGCGATCCCGTTCCCGTTGAACTGGAAGCCGAGGTCGGGACCCTCGATGCGGTCGAAATTTCCCTGACCGGCGCGAGACTCACGGCACGCTACACCGTCAGCGGGAACGAGGGGCCCGTATCCGCCGCAGGGTTTAAGTACCGCAAAGACGGGGATACATCATGGAACGAGATCGCTTCCGGATCGACGGTTTCGCCTTTGAGCGCCGTTCTCACCGGACTCGCTCCCGGAACTGAATATCACGCCGCGGCATGGATAACCGTCGACGGCGAAACATTCGAAACCTCTCTTTCGGACCCGTATTCATTCACCACGCTGGTCCCGGGCGAGGTCAGCGTCGAGGTGCGGATGGCGGGGGTTACCGGCATCTCGGAAACGGGCGCCGCGTTCAGCGCCAACTACACCGTCGCCGGGAGCGCCCTGCCGGTTTCGTCGGCAGGCTTCAAATACCGCAGGGACGGCGTTTTGTCGTGGACTTCCGTCACCGCCGCATCAGCCGCCTCCCCGTTCAGTTATAAGGTGTCGGGGCTGACCTCCGATACCAAATATTATGTCACCGCGTGGGTGATCCACGACGGCAAGACCTATGAAAGCCCCGCCGCGACTCCGGCAGAATTCACCACGGAGTCGGGCGGAACGGTGGTTACCGCCGGAGGGTGGGCCGAACTGCCCGTGATGAAGGAGATGGACAATGTCGTCTACGCCACCTATTACGTCAACTCCACCGGCCAGGCCGATGCGGACCGGAACGAGAAAGGAAGGGTCCGCAATTACACAGTCTGCTACGACGGCAACAGGCACCAGCCGCTTTGGTGCGCTTACCCGATGCACCCGTGGTACAATGGCGGCGCCGACCGCAACGAAAGTTGGAAGTACGGCCCATACATAAGCACGAGCGTCCAGCCCAACCTTTCGAGCTCATACGCCGGCGTCTATTCGCGCGGCCATAACGTGGCGTCGTCGGACAGGCAGAGGAGCGTCGCCATGAACAAGCAGACGTTCTATTACAGCAACATGTCGCCCCAGATACAGAACGAATTCAACGGCGGAATTTGGAACGACCTCGAGAAAAAAGTGCAGGGGTGGGGATTCAACTGCTCCGACACGCTCTATGTGGTGACCGGCGCGGCCTTTATCAACCCGACCAGAACCGCCTCCGACAAGAGCGGAATGACGATGCCGGTGGCCACCCATTTCTATAAGGTGCTGCTGTCGTCGAAGACGGGCAGGACGGGCAAGCCGATAAGCCAGCTGAGCGCTTCGGAACTGAAGTGCGTGGGATTCTGGCTCGACCACTTCGGCTACGGCACCAAGTCAAAGATATCGACGGGCGAGATGGAAAGCGTCGCGGAGATAGAGAGACTGACCGGCTTTACCTTCTTCCCGATGCTCTCCGAGAGCGCCAAAAGCGTAAAAGAAACATACTCGACGAGCGACTGGAACTTATAAAGTATGCGAGTGTCTGTTGTCATATCGACCTACAACCGGGGGCGGCAGCTGATGCGGACCCTCGATTCCGTTGCCCGGCAGACCCTTCCGGCGGGCGAATGGGAGTTGGTCGTGGTCGACAATAACTGCACCGACGGCACGCAGGAGCTTTTCGCGGGTTTCGCAGCGGCGCATCCAGGCCTGAACGCCCGCATCGTAAGGGAAACGCAGCAGGGGCTTTCGAACGCCCGCAACCGCGGCATAGCCGAGTCGAAAGGGGAGATAATAGCCATGATCGACGACGACGAGGAGGTAAATCAGGAGTTCGCCGAAGCGTATATTGCCTTTTTCGATTCGCATCCCGAAGTTTCCGCCGCGGGAGGGAAAATTGTGGCGAGCTACGAAGCCGGGCGTCCCGAATGGATGACGAAATACACCGAAATGCCGGTGGCGGGGCCTCTCGACATGGGCCCGGCGGCCCGGCCGTTCAGGCGCAACAGATACCCGGGAGGCGGCAATATGGCTTTCCGGCGCGGCGTTTTCGAACGCTGCGGAGGTTTCGATCCCAGGCTCGGCCGGTGCGGCGAAAACCTGATGGGAGCCGAGGAGAAGGAGTTTTTCGGACGGCTCGCGGCTGCGGGCGAAACCATATGGTACGTGCCCGACGCCGTGATATACCACCTTATCCCCGCCGCTAAAGCGACCTCCCTCTATTTTAAGAAAGTTACCCGCGGATGCGGTGCGAGCGCGCGCGCGCAAGCCCTGTCCGTGTCGAAGTGGGCGTATCTCAAGGCTCTCGGTCTGGAAAAATGCAAGTGGTTTGCGACGCTGCTGCTGGCGCTGTGGTATCTGGTCGTGCAGCAGCCTCTGAAAGCGCACTACCTCGTTGTCATGCGGCGAAACATCACGGCAGGTCTTCTTAAAGGGAAATGAGAAAATATTTCAACACAGCCGGAGGCTGTGCGGATTCCCACTTTTCAAAAATCGTGAGTGCAGGCGCCGACTAAAATGGAATTCACCGTGTGCGTAGCTCAGGGTGTACCATTTTAGGCAAGCCGGAATAGATTTTTGGAACGTGGGCCAGTTTTTGCTACTTTTTGCTGGTCAAAAAGTAGTTAAAAGAGAATTCATATATTGTAGATTCCTCCGTCTTTAAGACGTTCGGAATGACAGATGAAAAAAGGAATCCCTATAGTCCTTTTTTCGATATTATCCACGCCATGCGGCTGTAGGCGCCGTTCACAGTCGGACGCCACGCTGCGGGCAGGCGGTTCAGCAGCCACAGCCTGCGCCACAAACGCCTGCTCCGGCGGTTCCAGGCGAAATCCTGTTCAGCCCTTTTCCCCTCTTCGGTGCATCCCTTGACGCTCGCCGTTATGGCTTTGCCGAGCTCCACGCGCGCTATATACTCGTTCAGCAGTGGGTTGTCCTCGTTCAGAAAATCGCGAAAAGAGTGGGCCGTCCGCTCCGGAGTATAGATCGCCGACGAACGGTTCGCCGCCGTCGCATGTATCCGCGCGAGCCTTTCCGGCGTAAAGCAGACGGGGTAGGAGAGGGCGATCTTTGTCCACATATACTGGTCGCCGCCGAGTTTCATCCCTTCGGGGAATCCCCCGGCCTTTTCGACGACAGCCGCCGGAAGCACCGACGATGATGCCGTAGCCACGAAGCGCGTCATCGCCTCTTCGAAATAATCGGCCACGATGCCGCGTTCGGAAGGCGTCCGTCCGGGCGTTATCTTGCCGTTGCATTTGGTTTGCGATGACGGCGGCGCTGTGCCGTATGTCTTAGTCCCGCAACCGCCTTTATCATCAAATCCGCCGCCGGCGTTCCGGCTGATGTCGAACCCGGTGCAGTAGATGCCGCAGCCGGGGAATTCGGCGATCATGCCGGCAATGGCTTCGAGAAATCCGGGCTGCCACTCGTCGTCGGCGTCCAGCAGGGCGTAGTAGTCGCCCGCCGCTTCGGCCATCCCGCGGTTGCGCGCGGCGGTTTCCCCTGCGTTTTGCTGGCGGATGAGCTTGACGAGCGGCGAACCGACGGCCTCGACCGCCGCCGCGCTTCCGTCGGTCGAGCCGTCGTCCACGACCACGATCTCGGTCGGGGCGTAACTCTGCGCCAGAGCCGACCGCACGGCCCGCTCGACCTCTCCCTCTTTATTATAGAGGGGGATTATTACAGAAAATTTATAGCTCATAGGAACTTTTTTCGGGTAAAATGGCCTCCAATGCCGCCGCCAGTCGGGTGCGAACACCATCGAAATCCTGCAATTGCGGGCTGTCGTTGAGGCAGATCATGGCGTAGTGCTGAGTGCGGATGTACTCCTCTATCTCGCCGATGCGGCTTTCGCACAGGGTGTCGAGCCGCGCGTCTTTAAAGGAAACCGGCGCGAAATCCCCGCAGGCCAGCTGTTCGTAGCGCATCAGCCAATGGTTCACCCCCATCGGTGAGCGGAAACGCATCCGACAGGTGGCGTCGAGAACGGCTGCTTCTTCCTCCCACATCTTAGCGAAAACCTCTTTCAGGTAGGGCTGCGGCATATGGGTGTCGGCCAGCCCTGCGAACTCCTTCCACACGGACAAGTCGATCGTCTTCAGTATATTGGAGAATCCGTACCTGGGCGAGTACCATTTGCCGCGGTTTTCGCGCATGGTTTCGCGGCGGTCGTGGCGGCGGTTGAGTATCTCGACCATGTTGAGCACCGTGTGGCTGATGCTCGAACCCGTAATAAGCGACAGGCGCGCCATGTCGCAGGGCACTCCGTCCCTGAAAAAACGCACCTCAGGCACCTCGCGGCACAGGAACATATCGTCGTTCCACATGATAAAGCGGTCGGCCAGCCCCTCTATTCTGTGGGCGTTGAGCTCTATGGGGCGCGATGCGAAGGTCGGAAGGTATTCGGCCGGTATGTAACCGGCATGGCGGACTACGTTGAGTTTCGGGTTGGAGATGTCGAGCCACGCCGGCAGGTGTCCCCATGTTACGAAATGTATCTTCCGCACCCACGGGGCGAACCGCTCGATGCCCCTGAAAAAATAAGGCAGGGTACCCCAATCCCGGTAGCGGATTCCAGCCGAATTTTCATCTCCTCCGGTCGCCACGACTGCGCCATCCTTTTTATGACACGCCTCTTTCGCAGCCTGCCATTCGGGGTCGTTACCGTCCACCCACGGGATTACTATGTCTATATCAGAGTTATGAGTCATGAGTCATGAATTTTTTATGAAAGATGAAAAATGAAAGATGAAATATTGCGGTGTGCTGCGCACGTTTTTTACACGGCTACCGGCCGTGTCCCTTCTTTCATTTATCATCTATCATCTTTCATCCCGCAGCGTTAAAGCACTTTAAAGTGCTTTAACGCTGCGGTTATTCCGTCGTCGTCAACCGATGCCGTAACGTAGTCGGCCTCGGCCTGCACTTCGGGGCCGGCATTCCCCATCGCTACGCCGATGCCCGCGCCGCGGAGCATGCTGACGTCGTTGCCGCCGTCGCCGAAAGCCATCGTCTCTCCGCGCGCGATGCCGAAACGCTCCAGTATCTTCTCTATCCCGCGCCACTTGTCCGTTCCTACGGGGATGATGTCGGTAAAGCTGTCCGTCCAGCGCGCGGCGTGGCAGTGGGGCAGGTATTTCATCGCTTCCGGTTCGTCCTTTTCCCCGAAGAAGCCCATCATCTGGAAGATTTCCATGACCGACAGTTCGTCGAGCGAGGCTTGGTCCGGTATTCCCAGGTTGACCATCCGAAGCATATTGTAAACCCTTTCGTCGGCGTTGTTCACCCACATCCCGTTCTCGGCGACGAAGATGAACGGGTAGAAGGGTCCTTCCCTGAGCCTGCCAACCAGCGACGACACGTCCCGCGCGTCGATCGCCTTTTTGTATACGACCTCGCCGTTCAGGGTGCAGTAGGCCCCGTTGAGCGTTACGAATCCGTCGGGCTGCCAGCCGCCCAGGTTATGGATTTCGGAAATGTGCCGCCCGGTCGCTACAAAAAGGAGAACGCCCTGTTCACGCAGTCTGTCCAAAGAACTCCTTGTGCTTTCGGGCATGCCGTGGGTTTTGAAACTCACCAGCGTGCCGTCTATGTCGAAAAATATCGCTTTTATCATTTATGACTGCAAGATACGAAATAACTTGAAAAGGAATTTTTATTTACTTTTTTGGTGGGCAAAAAAGTAACAAAAAACCCACCCCATGCACCAAAAAGCTACTTCAGTTTGTCTAAAACGGTACAGCCTGAACTGCGTACACGCTGAATTCCGTTTTAGCCTGCACTTCCGTTTAACGCTTTTTGCTAAATGGGAGTCCGCACAATCTGGCGATTGTGTTTGAATTATATATGATATTTATTGGACGAGCAGGTTGCACCCGCGGATATCTGCCCGCGCGATACGGCCGTCTACAGTGAAACCGCCGTCCGCAGCCACCGTCCCCACGTCCTGAGTCTGGATAAAGGCGCACGACGAGAGGTTGGCAAGGTCCGTGATGTTCAGTCCGCCGCGCCCCGACGCCCGCACGTCGAAAGGATCGGACAGGTCGCGCACCGAAACCCTCATCCACGGCGGTGTCCGGAAAACGCCGCCCCCCGGCGAATAGGCCTGAGACATCAGCTCGGCCATTCCGTACTCCGAATGTATCTCCTGTACGCCGAAAGCCCCGCTCAAAACCTCGTGCATCTTTGCTTTGGGCATCTCTTCGCGGCGCCCTTTCATCCCGCCGGTTTCCATCACGACAGATCCCGACGGCAGTTTTTGTTCCCGTTCCGCCAAATCGAGCAGGGCGTAGCTCACACCCAACAAAATCTTTTTCCCATCGTCCGACGCCATATCGCGCATCAACTTATCGTGGTTGTAGAGGTAAAAACCGCCTCTGGTTTGATTTTGCGATGACGGTGGCGCTGTGCCGGAAGATTGAAGAATGCCCTTACCCTTACCCTTACCCTTATCATTAAATCCGCCGTCGGCGTTCCGACCGCCTCCGCGCCCCTCTCGTATGAGGCCGTCGGCCATGCGCACCAGCGACGAGCCTTCGCGCTCGAGATACGACGGCAGCAGGGCGTATATGCTCCATTCGGCGGCAGGCCCGTAGAACAGTTCGAATCCGCGCGTGTATGTCCTTTCGTAATCGGCGGCCGACGCTACGTAGTGTTTCGATTCGCCCAGGCCACTCGTGCTGCTGCTGGTAAAAACCGTTTCGGGCTCGGCGGCGCCGCAGTAGACGCGGTGGGTTTTGAAAAATCCGATCGGCAGGAAAGGGATCCCGGCCGCGTTTTTGACGGTCGCGGGTTCGATCCCCACGGCGTTCAGGTAGTCGCGGTAGGGCGGGCACTCCCGCGACTGAAAACGGAAAACCTCCATCGCCGCGTCATTAAAATCCTGCATGGTGGAGATTTTCAGTATGTCGTCTATCGTAAGCAAGTGAAGATAATTTGAAAATTTGAGGATTGGGAAATGAATTAATCTTCAAATTCCCAAATCTTCAAATCCTGATTATTCTATAAGGAACCTGTCGCAGTCGAAGGCGGCCATGCAGCCGCTGCCTGCGGCGGTTACGGCCTGCTGGTAAGTCCTGTCCTGAACGTCGCCCGCCGCGAAAACCCCCGGAACACTCGTGTGCGTCGATCCGGCCCGCGTGACGATGTAGCCGTCGGCGTCCAACTGCAGCTGCCCCTCGAAAACCTTCGTGTTGGGGGTGTGGCCTATGCCGAGGAAGAATCCCGTCACGTCGAGTGTCCGTTCGGTGCCGCCGGAGTGCCTTACGCGCGCCCCGGTAACGCCGTTATCGTCGCCCAAGACCTCCTCCGTGACATATTCGTACAACACCTCTATCTTCTCGCACTCGGCGACCTTGTTCTGCATATGCTTCGATGCGCGCAGGTAGGGTTTGCGGACGATCAGGTAGACCTTGCGGCACAGCGTGGCCAGATAAAGCGCCTCCTCGCAGGCCGAATCGCCGCCGCCGACCACGACCACGTCCTGCCCGCGGTAGAAGAACCCGTCGCACACGGCGCAGGCGCTGACGCCCATGCCCCTGTATCTCATTTCCGACGGCAGCCCCAGGTAACGCGCCGTCGCCCCGGTCGCGATGATGACGCTCTCGGCCTCGATCTGATGGGCCCCGTCTATGGTGATGAAAAATGGGCGTGAAGTGAAATCGACCTCCGTAACCTCGCCCACGCGCACCTCGGCGCCGAATCTCTCGGCCTGCCGGCGCAGGTCGTCCATCATGACGGTCCCCGAAACGCCGTCGGGATATCCGGGGAAGTTCTCGACCTCGCTGGTGGTGGTGAGCTGTCCGCCGGGAGTGAGGCCGGCGTAAAGCACCGGCCCGAGCATTGCGCGCGCGGTGTAGATGGCGGCGGTGTAGCCCGCGGGACCGCTGCCTATGATTAGGCATTTTATTTTTTCCATATGATCGTTTTTGTCTTCCGTATATTCTACAAAGCTCCGCTATTTTGCTTTCTCGAATGTCATTATGACATTCGAGAAAGCAAAAATAATGAAAAACTTTTGTTATTCGGGAAAAATGCCTATCTTTAAAAATCCAACCCCTAATTCTGTAACTTATGAATCCAAGACCTGTCATCGTCCTGTGCGCCGGATTGTTCTTCGCCGCCGCTCCATTGAACGCGCAGAACGTGCCGGACGCTCCCGCAGAACAGGGCGTGCGTGCCGAACCGGCCCCCGAGCCATCCCTTTCCGAATTTTCGATCGTCGACTCGCTGCCCGGGTTGTCGGTTCCGGAGCCCGTTCTTCCGCCGTTCGACCTGTCCGACATGTGGTCGGAAACGGCCTGGTCGGGGACGACGAAACCGCGGGCTTTCATCAGCACCAACCTTGTGAATCTTTTAATGGGTGCCGGCAACCTCGCGCTGGAGGTTCGCTCGCCGCGCAGCTTTGCATTCAAGCTGAGCGTAGTCGGAAGCGCCAGGGTGTGGCCTATGTCCGGCGATTACTATAAAATAAGCGCCGCGGGATTCAACTCGGAAGCGAGATGGTACTTCAACCGCAACAAGACGCTGTACTTCGGCGCAGCCCTCGGGCTGCTGGTCTTCACCGACTGGAGCAGACCCTATGATTATCATTACGGCTCGTATGTCGGCAGCGGGCCGTGGGAAAAGGATTACAGCTATGTGGCCATCACCTCGGGCGGAATATTCGGCTACTATTGCCGCGTCAGCCGCCGCCTCGCGTTCGATTTCAACATAGGCACGGGATTTATCTATCTGCCCGAGGATTTTTATATTCCCATACCTATGGTCTCTCAGATGGGCGTGTCTGTTTCGTTAGACCTTAGCCAAAATCCGCCGCCGCGTTACAAAAAAAGGCGTTAGAAAAGTAAAAGGAGAGCTCGTTGAACTCTCCTTATTACTTTATATGCGGGCGTTTTTTACACGAATTCGCTGACGTAGGTCTGGACGTCCTCGACCGAGATATGGTCGCCGCCCAGGATGATGAGCCTCTCCATCACGTTGTGCAGCTCGCGGATATTCCCCCTCCAGGGCATATCCATCAATTCCTCGATGCTCTCACGGCTGATGGATTTGCGCGCGATGCCGTATCTCGAACATATGTGGTCGGTGAAGTGTTCGACCAGTTCCGGAATATCTTCGGTGCGTTCGCTGAGAGGGGGGACCCGGATTATGATGACGCTGAGGCGGTGGTAAAGGTCTTCGCGGAAACGTCCCTGCTCGATCTCCTCCCTGAGGTTCTTGTTGGTCGCAGCGACGACTCTCACGTCGACCGTCACGTCCTTGTCGCTTCCCACGCGGCTGATGCGGCTCTCCTGAAGTGCGCGGAGGACTTTTGCCTGCGCAGAGAGGCTCATGTCGCCGATCTCGTCCATAAAGAGCGTCCCTCCAGTCGCCTGTTCGAATTTGCCCTTGCGCTGCTTGATCGCCGATGTGAAGGCTCCCTTTTCGTGGCCGAAAAGCTCGCTCTCGATGAGTTCCGACGGTATGGCGGCGCAGTTTATCTCGACGAACGGGCCTTTCGAGCGGCGGCTTTTTTCATGCAGCCAGTGCGCGACGAGCTCTTTCCCGGTGCCGTTCTCGCCCATTATCAGCACCCTGGCTTCCGAAGGCCCGACCTTGTCGATCAGGCTCTTGACCTTCATTATTTTTTCGGATTTGCCGATGATCTCCTGGATGCCGGAAGACTTTCTTGCGGTCTGACGGGGCTGTATAAGTATTTCCGACTCCTCTTCCTCGGCCATGCTGCCTATGGCCTGCCTGATCGAAGCGAGCAGGTGGTTCATGTCGATGGGCTTCGGGATGAAATCCCATGCCCCTCCTCTTACGCTTTCGACGGCGTTCTCGACGGAGGTGTCTTCCGACATTACGATAAACGGAACCGTCAACTGTTGTGTGCACTCGTAGCAATAGTCGCTCAGCACGACATCGGGCTTGAATGCGTCGCGTATTGCGCGCGCCTCTTCACTGGTGGCTACGGCTTCGACCGTATATTTCTCATATTCGAGCCTCTCGCGCAACGTGTTTCGAATTCCGCGTGAACCTTCGATAATCAAAATCCTGGGCATCCGGGTTTGGTGAATTTAAAGAAAACGATTATATTTGCCACAAAGTTAATGCTTCTTGCTTAAAAAACGCCCTCTGAAGCGGTAATTTTTTTCGTTTGGTTTTTCTTCCAAAGTTTAAGGCCTGTTTTCGTTACGCGGCAGTTGCCGCCGGCGGTCTATTGCAATGAACATGCACTGAATCAGAGCATATATCGTGCCTGAGAACGTTATTTGTTTGCTTTTTTAACACATTGTCGTATTTCCGAAAAATGGAAAAAAATTATAATTACACCCGCAGAAAGATGTTCCTGCCCGAATACGGCAGGCATATACACGAAATGGTGGACTATCTTCAGACGATAGAAGACCGTACCGAGCGCACCCGCCAGGCCCACATCGTGATAGACGTGATGGGAAACCTTAATCCGCTGCTGAGGGACACCTCGGATATAGCCCACAAACTGTGGGATCACCTCTGGATAATGGCCGATTTCGATCTCGACGTCGATTCGCCCTATCCGATACCCACGCGCAAGGATCTCCGGCCGAAGCCCGAAAAACTGGAGTATCCCAAGAAGAACATGATGTTCAAGCACTACGGCAAGAACGTCGAGAGGATGATCCGCTCGCTGAAGGACAACCCCGACAGGGAGGCGGTCGAGGAAACCCTCGAGAATATTGCCCGCTACATGCGCACCAAAAGCTATGAGTACAACCAGGACCATCCCAACAACGAGATCATTATCAACGACATCAAGCGCATGTCGAAAGGGGGCCTCGAGATCGACGAGGCGGCTCTGGGCAGCCTGAAAAGCGAGTACAAGCAGAATTTCCAGCCGCACCAGAAAAAGGGGCAGGGGAAAGGACAGCACAGCGGCGGCAAGAACCAGAAGACGGGGCGCAGCGGGCAGCAGCGGCGCGGATACCAAAAATAGAATGCAATAAACACTGCCTCCGGAATAATTTTCTCCGGAGGCTTTTCGTTTCTAAGACAAAAGAAAAAAGTACAGGAGGCTGTTCAGATAATTCTGAATAGTTTTCTATCTTTGTATTTTATGCCAAACTAAAAGGATGAGAAAAAATCTTTCTGTCATAGCCGTTTCTCTGATGGGCCTGGCCGCCGTTTCATGTCATAAGGAGAGCGCGAAATTGCAGGGGCATTTTGTCGGCGTGTCCGGCAAACCCATATACCTCGAGCGCGTAACGCCGGGTTATTCCTCGGTCGTGGACTCGGTGAAGACGAATGAAAAAGGGGAGTTCGCGTTCAAGGTGAGCCTCAGGGACCGCCAGCCGACCATCTTCAACCTGCGCTACAACGGCGACATGGTGCCGCTGCTCATCTCGCCAGGGGAAAAGGTACGGGTTACCTCGCTGGGCGACGTCGCGCGCAGCTACAAGGTCGCGGGTTCGCCCGAAAGCGAGCTTATCGGAGAGCTCCACGCGATACTCACCGACGGGATGGGGCGGCTCGATTCGATATCCAACCTCTTCGCCCTGAGCAGCCCCGACGGCCCTGAACGCCGCGAACTCACGCGCGCCTACTACGACGAATATTACCGCATCAAGCGCGCGCATATCCGTTTTATCGTCGAGAACTCGTCGTCGCTGGCGGCGGTCTACGGACTCTACCAGCGCCTGCCGGGCGACGAAGTGCTGTTCAACGGCGAGAGCGATTTCGTCTACTACCGCATGGTGGCCGATTCGGTGCATGCGCATTACCCCGAGTCGCGCTACGTCATAGCCCTCGAAAAGGAGATCGAAACGCAGAACGCCCGGAAGGAGCTGCAGAACAAGCTGATGGACAGTGTTGTAGAGATTTCCGACTATCCCGAGATCGAGCTTCCGAACATGTACGGCCAGAAGGTCAGGCTGTCGTCGCTCGCCGGCGATGTCATCCTGCTCGATTTCTGGAGCGCGGCGATAGCCGATTCGCGCATCAACAACGCCGAGATGAAGGAGCTTTGGTCGGAGTACGCCCACCGCGGGCTGGCCGTTTACCAGGTTTCGCTCGACACTTCCAAACCTCTGTGGGTGAATACTGTACAAGAGCAAAAACTGCCGTGGATCACCGTGTGCGATTTCCGCGGGGAGCAGTCGATGGCGGTCAGGATGTATAATATAAGGTCAATTCCTGCCAATTTTATCATCGACCGCGCGGGCAATATCGTTGCCAAGAACCTCTACGGCGACGCGCTCGCAAATAAGCTCAAGGAACTTTTATAATCAATGATTAATGGTCAATGGTTAATTAAAAAGGAATAGAATCCCGATTATCATTTATCATTAACCATTAATAATTAACCATTAAAAAATGTACTACTTCGCCTCGGATACTCATTTGGGACTCACTTCGGAAAGCGATCCGGGGGCGAGGGAGCGCGTTTTCATCGCTTGGCTCGATATGGCCGCAGTCGACGCCAGGGGCATTTTCCTTGTCGGCGACATATTCGATTTCTGGTTCGAGTACAAGCGCGTCGTTCCCAAGGGGCATGTGCGCCTGCTGGGTAAGCTTGCGGAGTTGGTCGACAGGGGCATCGAAGTGCATTTTTTCCCGGGCAACCACGATATGTGGACCGGCGACTGTTTCGCAAAAGAGATCGGAATGACCGTCCACGCGGGGCCGGAACAGATGGAACTCTACGGTAAAAAAGTCTTTGTAGCCCATGGCGACGCGATGAACATCGAGGGCGGGCCGATGCTGCGGCTGATGAACCGGTTTTTTCGCAGCAAGGGTGCGCGGCGCATTTTTTCGTGGATCATCCACCCGGACCATTTCATGAAATTCGGACAGCGGTGGTCGTCGGGCAGCCGCAAGTCGAAAGAGATAAAGATCGAGTTCCGCGGCGAGGAGGAGGGGCTGGTGCGGTACGCGCGCGGATATATGGCCGGTCACGATGTCGATTATTTCGTTTTCGGGCACATCCACTGCGCCGAGGAGTACGACCTGGGCGGCGCGAAGGCGTTTTTCCTGGGCGAATGGTTCGAGCATCCGCATTATGCGGCGATTTCCCCTGACGGAACGATGAAGCTGTATGGATACAATCATAAATCATGAATCATGAATGAAGGTGACGCTTCGCGTCGGTTTTTATAATGGAAATAAAAAACGGCAACGAAGTTGCACCTTAATCTTTCATTTTTCATTTTTCATCTTTCATTTCACCGAGGATGAGGCAATATCTGGATTTATTGCAAAAGATAAAGGACGAGGGCGTCGCCAAAAGCGACCGCACTGGCACCGGGACGAAGAGTGTTTTCGGCCACCAGATGCGTTTCGACCTGTCGCAGGGATTCCCCGCGCTGACCACCAAGAAACTCCATCTGCGCTCGATAATCTACGAACTGCTGTGGTTTTTGCGCGGCGACACCAATGTCAAATACCTGAACGCCAACGGCGTTACGATATGGGACGAATGGGCCGCGCCGGACGGCGAACTGGGCCACGTCTACGGCTACCAGTGGCGCAGCTGGCCCACGCCAGACGGACGCCATATAGACCAGATAACGAAGGTGGTCGACTCCATAAAAAACAATCCTGATTCGCGCCGCCACATCGTGAGCGCGTGGAATGTGGCTGAAATAGACCGGATGGCCCTTCCGCCATGCCACGCGCTGTTCCAGTTCTATGTCGCCGACGGACGCCTCTCGTGTCAGCTCTATCAGCGCAGCGCCGACGTTTTTCTGGGCGTGCCGTTCAATATCGCCTCCTACGCCCTGCTGACCATGATGGTAGCGCAGGTGACAGGACTCGAACCGGGCGATTTCGTCCACACCACCGGCGACACCCACCTCTACCTGAACCATATGGAGCAGGTAGACCTGCAGCTCGCGCGCACTCCGCGCCCGCTGCCCGCGATGAAGATAAACCCGGCGGTGAAGTCGATCTTCGACTTCCGGTACGAGGATTTCACGCTCGAGGATTACGACCCGTATCCCGGGATAAAAGCACCGATAGCTGTATAGATTTGAAGATTTGAATATTTATGATAAGCGTAATTGCAGCGGTAGCGGACGATAATGTGATAGGCGGGAACAACGCCCTGCTGTGGCATATTTCCGAGGATATGAAGATGTTCAAACGCGTTACTTCTGGGCACCCAGTGGTGATGGGCAGAAAGACTTTCGAATCGCTCGGCAGGCCGCTTCCGAACCGTACCAACGTCGTTATCACGCGCAATCCGGATTTTGCCGCTGATGGCGTCCGGGTCGCCCGCTCGCTCGAAGAGACCGCCGGAATGTTCCCTGCCGAAGAAGAAATTTTCATTATAGGCGGCGGAGAGATCTACGCCCGGGCTATGCCTGTGGCCGACCGTTTATACATCACGCGCGTGCATGCTGAATATGAGGGCGACACCCGTTTCCCCGACTGGGACCCCGCCGACTGGACCCTCGTTTCATCCGAACGCCACGACCGCGGCGAGAATTTCCCCCATCCTTTCGAGTTCCTCATCTACAATAGGAAATAGCCGTTCCGTCATTGCGAACGAATGTGAAGCAATCCAGAAAACAAAAGGCTGGATTGCTTCGTCACGTTGTTCCTCGCAATGACGCGGATAAATAAGCATTAATACCACTCGTAATCGGGCATAACAGCCGCTGTATTTCTCGCAGCGGCCCCATAACTTTGCTGGTGCAAAGTTTGTTGATTATGGGGAAGTATTTTGATATGTTAATGGAGGACGTGCGCCTCAAGGAGGGTTTGAAGGCGTGCATGAACTGCGGCGTCTGTACGGGTGTCTGCCCGTCGGCTGAATTCTATAATTACGATCCGCGCCAGATAGTCAACACGATCCAGGGGCGCGACGACGACGAGATCGAAAAACTCCTCAAAAGCGATACCTTGTGGTACTGCGGCGAGTGCATGTCGTGCCGCCCGAGGTGCCCCCGCGGAAATACGCCCGGCTATATCATTCAGGCCATGAGGACATTGTCGCAGAAACTCGGCTTTTTCGTGGAGTCCGAGAAAGGGCGCCAGCAGTTGGCCATCAAGCGCGTCATCGGTCAGCACATCCTCGACAAGGGCTACTGCATCACCCCGCGCCTGGTCGCTCCGTCGCTCCATCCCGAACAGGGGCCCGTGTGGGAGTGGGCTACCCGCAACGACACCGATTTCTATACCCGTTTTTCGCCCAACTACATGGGCGGCGGCGCCGGTGCGCTGCGCAAGATCGACGAGGACGCCATCGCCGAGATCAACCGGATTTTCGAGGTGAGCGGCGGCAAGGCGTTCTTCGACACGATCGAACAGGCCAGCGACCGCAAGGCGCGCGAAATGGGCTACAACGGCGCCACCGACGAATATATGATGCAGACCTATACCTATAATTCCAATACACACCAGTAATAGTCATGAGTTATGAGTCATGAGTTATGAGTCGAAGGTGCAACTGCGTTGCGTTTTTATTATAAAAATGCATGCGAAGCATACCTTAACTCATGACTCATGACTTATGACTCATAACTCTTTTGAAGTTATGAAAAGAAGCAGTTGGAAGGAATATGAAAAAGAGATAGCTGACGATCATTACTATTATGCCCGCAGTTGCATCCGGCAGAACTTTTTTCCGGGTAGCGAAACCACTTTTCTCAGGATAATGCGCGACCTGGGCAAGGACATCTACGACGATCCGCGCCACACATCGTGCACAGGCATCGGCTACCACACCGACATCGTGCCGCTCGACACCACGATGGCGGTGGTCGCTCGGCAGTTCTCGCTGATGACCGAGGCGGGCTACGAGAACATGGCCATTTCGTGCATCACCTCGTTCGGCCTCTACACCGAGATCCTCGAAACGTGGCACGAATTTCCGGAAACCGAGGCCCGCGCCCGCGAAAACCTCTACAAGGCCACCGGTCGCGAATTCAAAAAACCTAAGAACCTCGCCCACACCTCCGACCTGGTCTTCCATAACCGCGGGGAGATCGCCCGGCGTGCGAAATACAAACTCGTGAACGCCGAGACAGGTCAGCCGCTGAAAGTGGTCGAACACATCGGCTGCCACTACGCCAAGATATTCCCGAAATCGGGCATCGGCGGCTCGGAGTTCCCTTACGTCCTGGCCGGGATGATCGAGGCGTGGAACGGGAAGGTGGTCGATTACCCGGAACGCAGGCACTGCTGCGGGTTCGGATTCCGGAACTACGTCGTGCAGGCCAACCGCGGTTTCTCGATCGCCAATTCGCGCAAGAAACTGGAGTCGATGGCTCCATACAAGCCCGATTTCATGGTGGGCAATTGTCCCGGCTGCGCGATGTTCCTCGACAAGTGGCAGTACACGATCGCCGAGATGGAGGACGTCACTTACGGCACCGACGGCCGCGGGATTCCGGTGCTGACCTACGAGGAGATGGCGGGGCTGGTGCTGGGCTACGATCCCTGGGACATGGGGATGCAGATGCACCAGGTCGATGTCGAGCAGTTGCTCATTAAAATGGGCGTCAGGTACGACTCCGAGGCGAAGTTCCTCGGACGCAGCGGAAAATACATCGGCGCGCCGCGCGAAGCAACCGTCAACAGTTTTTCAGGAGACAGAATTTACAGGATAAAGGCATGAGTTCAAAAGTAATAGTCATAGGCGGAGGCCCTGCGGGAATGCAGGCGGCGCTGTCGCTCAAATCGGCCGGCATCACACCGGTCATAGTCGAAAGGTCGGGTGCGCTGGGAGGAAAACTCCGCGAGTGGCACCATCTTTTCCCCACGTCGACCCCTGCCCGCGAAGTGCTCGAAAAGTTCGAACGCGACCTGCATGCCGCAGGGATCGAACCTATGCTGCACACCGAGGTCGAAGGCATTTCGGACTCGGGCGTAGACCTTTCCGAGGGGCGGAAACTCGATGCCGACGCGGTGATAGTGGCGTCGGGTTTCGACGTTTTTGACGCGCGTTTAAAAGAAGAGTACGGCTACAAAATATACGACAACGTCTACACGACGGTCGATATCGAGCGGATGCTGAACGAGGGGAGCGTCGCGCTGCACGACGGCACGAAACCCCGCCGGATCGCTTTCCTGCACTGCGTGGGTTCGCGCGACGAGAAGGTCAATCAGAAACACTGCTCGAAGGTGTGCTGCATCACCGGCGTCAAGCAGGCGATGGAGCTGAAAACTATCTTCCCCGAGGCCGACGTCTACAATTTCTACATGGACATCCGCATGTTCGGTCCCGGTTACGAGGAGCTTTACCAGCAGGCGCAGCAGGACTACAACGTCAATTTCATCCGCGGCCGCGTTTCCGAGGCCAGCGCGACGATCGACGGACAGATACAGATCAAGGCCGAGGACACGCTCGTGGGGCGTCCGATGAAGATGACGGTCGATATGCTGGTGCTGATAGTCGGCATGAAATCGGGCGGGAGCAACGAAAATTTCGCCCGGACGGAGGGGGTGAACCTCGCGTTGAGCGGCTTTATATCCCCGTCTGATCCGTTCCTCGGTAACGTTTCGTCCGGCCACCCGAACCTCTTCTACGCGGGCGCCGTTACCGCTCCGAAAACCGTAGGCGAAAGCATCAACGAGGGCGCGCTTGCCGCCGAAAGAGCCGTGGAATACCTTAAGAGAGGAAAGTTGAAAGTTGAAAGTTGAAAGTGAAAAGACAAAAAACAGCAAAGAATTAGAAATCATTTTCAATTTTCATTTTTCCACTTTCAACTCTATAACCATGAGCATTCACTGGGGATACGGCATAAACCAGCCGAGGGCGATCGACCTCGACCGCAACGACCTGCTTCCGGCAAAGGAGATACAGAACGAAATGCCCGAACTGGGGGCATGCATCGCCTGCGGGGGATGCACCGCCACA
>JAVBVG010000022.1:0-10084 GCA_031554415.1 Rikenellaceae bacterium
TATATGAAATATTACAGATTTTAAGCATATCCGCTTTTGATAAAACACCAATAAATGAACTACTTACAAAATTCAATTCAAACCAAAATGTCAAAGAACAACCTAATTTATTTGACTAAAAATTTAGCGCATCAGTAGTAAACTGCAAATTTAACATTAAAAATGAATCAGGGGTAATATCGTAATGATATTTTCGTTACGTTTGTGAACGTATTTGTTGACAAATTACTATATTTGCGGTATGAACGGCGTGGGGCGATATATAGAATCTCTTATTGAAGGGGCAGGGTTGAGTCAGTCTGACATTGCGCGGGAGATAGGCGTGCACCGCCAGTCGCTCAGTTATGTTATTGCCGGGCGGCGTGATTTGTCCATGCCGCTGGCTCTGAAACTGGAATCGTTTTTTAATCTGCCTGAAGGGGAACTTTTGAAAATGCAGGCAGAGGAGAGCGTACGCAATTACAAGCGCGGGCTAAAAAACGAATTGGTTGAGCGCCTGCTCGAAGTCTATGCCTTCTGGTCTTATAAGGACGTCCATGCCGAGAATATTTCAGATGAATATCTGATAGAAAAAACATTCATACATCTCGATTTAAGGGATATAGCCCTGCTTTTCGAACTCTACCCAAGGGAGTATATCCGTAGGGTGTGGATGGAGAGGATGGCCATTCAGGGTGACTATCTTTTTAACCTGAACGTCATGATCGCCCTCTATTATTTCGACATCAGGCAGCCCGAAAAATACCTCAGGCGAGTTGAACGAGAGCACTTAAAACAGCTACTGGATTATGCGTAAAGGATTGACTGAAAATATGGACGCCATTATCGAAAAGGTGGCGGAAATGGGGAGCATAAAACCCTACATTCTTTGTGGCGGGACGGCCCTTGCCATGCAGATAGGCCACCGCAAGAGCGAAAATCTGGACTTCATGATGTGGCGCAAGTCGAAAAACGAAAAGCCCGAAGTCGACTGGCCCGCCATTGAAAAGGAGTTGAAAGAGAAAACAGGCGAGATCGAGAACTTCAACATGCTCGGTTTCGACCAGATCGAATTCGTGTCGGCGGGCGTTAAATTTTCGTTCTATGTAAGCGAAAATTACAGTCCGGTTTCGGAACCTGTGCCTTATCTGGGCAATATCCGGCTTGCGGATGTGTATTCGATCATGGCGATGAAGATGGAAGTGATGCTCCGCCGGATGAAAATGAGGGATTACTACGATATTTATGCGATTCTCAAAGATGGTTACAAAATAGGGAATGGTATCGAGGCGGCATTGAAATACTCGCAGCACAAGTTGAGTACGAAAAATATAGTGATGATGCTTCTGTCTGACAGGTCCATGCCCGATGAAAATCTCGAACAGCTCGAACCGAAATACAAGGTGTCGAAAGAGGAGATGCGCGACTATATACTTCAGAAGTTGAAAAACGCTAATTTGTAATGACGGTAAATGATTGTCGCAAATGCAAGCACGGCGGCCGCGCCTGTTGTGGCAGGTATTAAATAAGCATGTTTAATAAGTCTATTATGCTTTGCGGGCAATCCGCTCTCTCGACCCCAGCAGATCATCCTTCACGGGATGCCTGTAACCATCCAGCCGTCCCTTGAAAAATGATTTCATCCTATCGTCACTCTTCCGCGGCATACTCTTTCAATTTTCCGGCAAGCAGTGCTTTCGCCCTTGCCAGGCGCACCCTCGACCTCCCTTCGTTAATACCGGGCCGTCCGCTTATCTTCCCGTGCGACATATCTTCGAACACATACATGTTCAGCTACAATGTCCTGTATGCCTATTTGTCGCCCTGCCTGCATTTAGCTGCAAGCTCCCGTTCGGTCATCTGTTCGGTGTCTCTGCTTCGTAAACCACAAAATAGTAAAAATGTTACATTATATTTTATTTTTTCGTTAACTGTTTGCAATATGATGAAATATAGTTGCGAAAAGCCTTCGCTTTCTGAAGGAGTTTGATATCTTTGCATAATGAAATGAATTTTACAGCCGCAGTCTGACGGAGCGGAATGATTCCGGTCGCCACCGCGGCTTTGTTTTAACCCATTAAATCCGACTGTATTGTACGAATCTTTACTGGCCCTCGACAGCGTAAGACTGAACTTCTCCGACGGCGGGCTTCTCTTTATGAACATCGCCATCGGTTTTATAATGTTCGGCGTGGCGATCGACATCCGCAAGGAGCAGTTCACCGCCATCATTAAATCGCCCAAGCCCATCATCATCGGACTTATAGCACAGTTCGTGCTGCTGCCGCTGATAACTTTCCTCGCCGTGTGGCTCTCCAAGGGTTTTATAACCCCCGGCGTGGCTTTCGGCTGCATCCTCGTGGCTGCGTGCCCGGGCGGGAACGTGTCGAACTTCATCACCAACTTCTCGAAAGGCAACACCGCGCTGGCCGTTACGCTGACGGCGATAGGCACGGTGCTGGCGATCGTTATGACGCCTTTCAATTTCGAACTTTACGGCAAGCTCTACATGGCGGCCTCGCCGCTGAACGTCCCCATCGAGATCGACGTCTGGGACGTGGGGCGCACGGTGCTCATCCTGCTGGGGATACCCATCGCGCTGGGGGTGTTCGTCGCCCACAGGTGGCCGAAATTCGTCGCGAAAATAAAGAAAGGCATCAGCTACGCCTCGATAGTGATCTTTTTCGGGTTCATCGTCATCGCGTTCCGCAACAACTTCGATTACTTCATGAAGTATATCCACCTCATATTCCTGATCGTATTCATCCATAATATGCTGATATGGGTTTCGACGTACTGGTTCGCGCGCGGGATGCGGCTCGACCGCCTCAACAGCCGCACGGTGTCGATCGAGAGCGCCATCCAGAACTCCGGCCTGGCGCTGGCCCTGATCTTCAACCCGAAAATCTTCCCGCCGGAGTTGCAGATAGGCGGCATGGCCTTTATCGCGGCGTGGTGGGGTATATGGCACATAATCGCGGGTATGAGCATGGCGACATGGTGGCGCTTCCATCCTGTTAAGCAGAAATAGCATATGTCGCTGAAAAAGATAGAAAAGGTTTCGTTGGCCTACAGGGCGCTTTTCATTCCGCTGTCGCTGTTCCACCGCCTCTTTTACTGCCGTTTTACGGTGTTGGGGCGGCGGAATATCCCGAAGGATAAGCCTGTGATGTTCCTGCCCAACCATCAGAACGCCCTGATGGACGCCCTGGCCATACTGTTCGGCTACAACCATCCAACGGTTTTTCTGGCGCGCGCCGATCTGTTCAAGAAAAAAGGCATCGCGCGCTTCATGTACTACCTGAAGATCATGCCCGTCTTCCGCATCAGGGACGGCAAGGAGAACCTCTCGCACAACGACGACACTTTCCGCCGCTCGATGGAGGTGCTGGCGCGTCCGCGCCCTGTGGCAATGTTCCCCGAGGGGGTGTTCAATCCGGGCAAGAGCCTGCTGTCGCTCAAGAAAGGCTTCGCGCGCATCGCGTTCATGGCCGAGGACTTTTCGAACTTCGACCTTCAGATCATACCGGTCGGGCTCGATTACGACGACAAGCCGGCCCGTTTTTCCAACCTTCTGGTGCAGTTCGGAGAGCCGATACCCGTCGCCGCCATGCTGCCGCTCTACCGGGAGAATCCCGCCCTGGGCTACAACGAGCTTATGGAGAGGGTGCAGGAGGGGCTGCGGCCTCTTATGATAGATATACACCATCCGGAATACGGTCAGACCTATATGCGCGTTTTCGAGTGCTGCGAGCCGCCCGGCAGGGCCGACAAATCGGCCAAACCCTTTCTCCGCAGGCGGTTCCTGTGGCAGAGGGACTGCACCTCGCGCCTGAACGCCCTTGCGGATGAGAACCCCGGGGCGATGCAGGAACTCGACGCCGCGGCGGGGGATTATTTCGACGGCCTGAAAGAGAGGAACGTCGTCGAGGCAAATATCGCGTCGTCGAGCCCGAACCCGGCGGTTAAGGCGCTGTCGGCGGCCGCAAGGATACTCTCGGCGCTGCTCTGGCTGCCCAATTTTGCCATCCACCTGCTGCCGCTGCTGGCCGCCCGGCTCGTTTTGCCCAAGATGAAGGACAAGCAGTTCGTTTCGTCGGTGAAATTCGTGACATGGTTCGCCGCGTCGATGCTCTACTATCCTCTGGCCCAGCTGGCGATATGTTTTACGGGGCTGCCTTTGGCGGTGAAGATACTGTTCCTGCCGATATTGTGCGCTCACGGCATCCTTACGGAGTTTTGGACTGCTCGGGTGAAGAAACTGCCCGAATACATGAGGTTCTGCTCCCTCGGCAAAGCCGATTACACACGACTTAAAGATAAACGTGACAAGATGATGACATTGCTTAAGAAATACGCCGTCGTCGCCATTGCGCTGATCGCGTCCATCCCGCTTGCCGCCCAGACCACCGATACCCTTCCTGCCACCGTCAGTCCGGACGAGGAAACCGAAATCCAGACTGCCGAAGAGGCCCTGCAGGAGACGAAGAAAGAGAAGGTCAAAACCGGGTTTTCGTTCGGCGTGCTCCCCGTCGTCGCGTTCGACACCGACCTCGGATTCCAGTACGGCGGCCTGGTGAGCCTCTACGACTACCGTTCGCCGGTCCGGTATCCCGACTACCGCCAGATGTGGAAGGTCGAGGCGTCGGCCTATACCAAGGGTTCGAGCACGTTCCAGGTCTATTACGACGCCAAGAACCTGCTGCCCAAGAACCTGCGCCTGGTGGCGAACCTGGCGTTCATGATGGAGAAGAAGCTCGACTTCTACGGTTTCAACGGCTACCAGAGCCTTTATAACCCCGATTTTATCGACGAGGGTTCCGACGTTTACCTTACGCGCGTCTTCTATAACCACCAGCGCAACCAGCTGCGTTTCACCACAGACCTTATCGGCCCTATACCCGTGAAGGGGATGCAGTGGCTGGCCGGGGTGGGGTTGTTCTACACCAAGGTTGCCAAGGAGGATATCGCCCAGCTCAACAAGAAGAAAAAGAAGAACGCCGAGCCGCTGCCCGAAGGTGTGCCGACGCTGTACGAGAGGTACGTCGATTGGGGCATCATTCCCGAAAAGGAGGCCAAAGGGGGATTCTCGAATTACCTGAAGGCCGGCCTGCTGTACGACACCCGCAACCAGGAGGCCCTCGCCACCAAAGGCATCTGGGCGGAAGCCACCTTCACTTATGCTCCGGGCTGGCTTTCCGGCGGCCAGAGCAACTACCTCAAGGCCGAAGTCGCTTTCCGGCAGTACTTCACGCTTGTTGCCGACAAACTGTCGCTGGCCTACCGCCTTGCCTACCAGGGAACTCTGGCCGGGCACACTCCTTTCTACATGCAGCCCTATACCATAAACGCCTATTCGCCTGTAACGAAGCTCGACGGGCTGGGCGGCGCCAAGAACCTGCGCGGCATAATCCGCAACCGGGTCGTGGGCGACGGGTTCCTATACGGCAATCTCGAACTGCGCTGGAAATTCGTCAAATTCAACGTCGGCAAGCAGAACATTTACCTTGGCCTTAATGCTTTCGCCGACGCCGGTATGGTGGTGCAGCAGATCAAATACAGCGACGCGGTCATGGCGAACATCCAGGCCGACCCCGATTATGAAAAATTTTTCAACTTCAGCAAATACGGTTCGCACGACTCGGTGCATCCCAGCGCGGGGCTCGGTTTCCGCGCGGCGCTCAACCAGAATTTCATCCTGGCGGTCGACTACGGCATGCCGTTCAACAAGCAGGACGGCAGCCAGATAAACAAAAACAATAAAAACGTCAGAAAAGGCGGCCTCTATATCAATATAGGGAACCTGTTCTAACGGACAGCGGTTAATCGTGTAAAAAACCTCCCGGAAATCTCCGGAAGGCTTTTTGTGCCAGTATATTATCGTTTCCGGATTTTTTCAGAATTGCAGCGTATCCTTGTGCACGTGAAATTACAAGGAAAAAATATGAAAAAAAACGCTGTACTTATTTTATTCGCCTTAATTGCAATAACCGCCGCCAACGCTCAGGAGGCCATGACGACCGAAATCGACTCCCTCCAAAGCCGTCAGAAAGCGCCCGAAAGCGACGCCGCGAAACAAAAACGGCTGAAAATATCGGGCTGCATACAGGGACAGTACCAGTGGGGGCAGGAGGATGCCGGCCCTTTTGTGAAGGTCGGCGAAAAGACCAGCGAGAATCCCGGCAGGCCGCTCAACCGCATCGGCATCCGCCGCGGGCGCGTCAAACTGGCGTATGAACATGGCATCGCCGGCGGGGTTTTCCAGATAGACCTTACCGAGCAGGGCGTGAAACTGAAGGACGCGTACCTTAATATAAAAGACCCCTGGCTGCGGTCGTTCCAGCTTCGGGCGGGCGTTTTCAACCGCCCGTTCGGGTATGAGATCGGCTACTCCTCGTCGCAGCGCGAATCGCCCGAACGCTCCACCGTCTTCCAGACGCTCTTTCCAGACAAACGCGATCTGGGCGGCATGCTCGTTCTCCAGGCTCCTGAAACATCGCCGTGGAGCATCCTCAAACTCGAAGGGGGCTGGTTCGCGGGCAACGGCATCAAGCCTGAAACAGACAACAGGCGGGATTTTATCGGGCACCTTTCCGTGAACAAAACGTTAGGCAACTCGGTAACTCTCGGCGGCGGGGTTTCATACTACTACGGACACGTTTTTCAGGGCAACGAGGATGTTTACTCAATGTCCGGCGGCGCGTTTGCTCTGAACGATGACGAAGCCAACATCGGAAGATACGCCCGGCGCGAATACTTCGGCTTCGACGTGCAGTTCAGTATCGCGAGCGTGATAGGCACCACGAAACTCACCGCGGAATATATTTTCGGGCAGCAGCCCGGCAATGAACTGGGCAGCGAAAGCCCCAATTTTTCGGTCCGCCCGGAGACGGCGACATACATCCGCCCTTTCGGCGGCGGCTACATTATGCTGGTGCAGGAGCTGGGCAAATGGCCCGTGTCGGTGGTTGCGAAATACGATCGGTACGACCCGAACACCAAAACAAGTAGCGACCAGATAGGCCTTGCCGGCTCATATACGGGCTTCGCCGACATCGCGGTGTGCACCGTCGGTTTCGGTGCGCTGTGGAAGGCTTCGAAGAGCATCCGCCTGACGGCTTACTACGAACTGAACTATAACGAAAAGAGTGCCGACCTGCCCGGTTTTACCTCCGACCGCAGGGACAACCTCTTCACCCTGCGCCTGCAATACAAGTTCTAAGCCGGATCGCCGCCGGAGATTTTTTGTTTGCCGCAAGATAATTCGCCATCAGCGGCCGGAGCGGTGGTCGATCAGGGCTTCGAAAAGCGAGCGGTCGAAGAACGAAGTGAAATTGTAGTCCATCTTTTCGGTGTCGAAGATGGGGTAGCCCGAGGCGTTGAGGATTACGAGGTAGATCAGTTCGGAACAGAATATTTTAGACGAGTCGCGGATGTCGAACAGCAGATCGAAAGGGACGCGCCGCTCCAGATACCGGGACGCGTGGCGCACGATGCCTTCGCTGTCGGCCACGCGGCACCTCACGGCGGCGAATGAACCCGGTTTGGCGCACCGGACGAATTCCCGCAGCGTGCAATCCTGGACCCCGTCCTCGTCCGCCAGGTCCGACGAGATCGAGTGGATAACGCCGAAATCGGGGCCCTCTCCGGTCAGTATCCCGCAATGTGAAACCCCCATGCCGCCGGCGCTGTTCTCCAGCATGGTGCTTACCAGCCCGTAACCCATGCGCAGGACGATGTCGCCCGGACGGAGCGATCCCAGCTCTTTCGCGGTCAGTTCATATACCTGCGGGCGGGAACGCTCCCTGACCCGGTCGATATGCAGAACGACGCCGATAAGAACCGGGATCGCCGCAATGACCGCAACCAGGGCGATCAGTGCTTTTTTCTTCGACACGGAACGTTATTTCAGCGAAACGCTGTCAACTTTCCATTCGCCCTCTTCCTTGACGAGTTTCACCTTCCACACGCCGCTGTTCTCCTGGCCTTCGAATGTCAGCGAGTAGTTGACGTTCACATTCGCCACGTCGGGAGTTGTTTCGTTGATAACGGCGGGCTGGACTTCGGTCTTAGCCGCGGAAATGGCCTTGACGAGCTCTTTTTTCTCGGCGGGCATGTCTTTCGCCTCGGCTTCCTGTTCGTCGATGTTGGCCATCTCTTTCTGGGAAGCGTACTTCTTCATGGTGGCATAATCCTGCTTCTGCATGGCCGTGATGTACTTTTCGGCTACTGTTTCCGGACTCTGCGCACCTTTGCCTCCGCCGCCGCAGCTTGTGAGGACCAATGCGAATGAAACGATGATTGCCATAACGGCCGCACTTGTAAATTTTTTCATGATCGATAAAATTAGGTTAGAAAAAGGATTGGCTTAACCTCACAATAATAATGAAATAACCCGGGATATGCAACAGGGCGGGCGCGGTTTCCGGCTCTTTTAACGCCATGACCTCCGGTTTTTTCGCAATGAACCTGCCGCCCGCCGCCCCAAAGACCTTAATAGCGATTGCGGCTTGCGATCTCTTCGATCGGCTTGCGGGTTTTCCGGCGGGTGGGGGAGTCTGGATAACCCAGCGAGATCAGCAACGGCACGCGCTTCTTTCGATCGACGCCCAGCAGCGCCTTCACCCTCTTTTCGTCGAACCAGCCGATGATGCAGGTGCCGAGCCCGAGGTCGGCCGCCTGCAGGCAGAATTGATTGGCGGCGATGCCCACGTCGAGAAGGCGGTACTCCTTTTTCTGGATCACGCTTCCGATAGACGACATGACATTGTTCTTTTCGAGCACCACAGCCACCAGCACCGGCGCCTGGTGCGTGAATTTGTTCATTCCCATGCTCGCGGCGCAGTCGGCCACCTGTTCTTTGAGCGCCGGGTCGTCCACCACGATGAACTTCCACGGCTGGGCGTTGTTGGCCGAGGGCGACAGCCGCGCCGTTTCGAGGCACTGATCCAATTTCTCCTGCTCGACGGGATTGCCGAGATACTTGCGGTCGCTCTGGCGGACCTTTGCCAATTCCGAAAATTCCATATGACGCGGTTTTAAAATGTAAGCATAAGTCCAAGTCCGCCGGGAGTGGCCGAAAATGAAAGCGTATAACCGGGAGCCGCCGATGCAACAGTATCGAGGCTGCCGTTATAGGCATTCACCGCTTTTATCAGCTGGTTTTTCCTGCCGAAATCCAAAGTAATGCCTATTACTATCAATCCGGCTCCGATCCCCAGCAAATACCATTCCGGATCCCCGCCGCCTATCAATGTTCCGAGCGGCCATCCGACCAAAAATCCTCCGCTAAATGCGAAAATATAAGAAAAGACCTCGTTCGTAGTCGCCATTCTGAAATGGCGGAGAGCTTCATCGCTCGAATAAATGTAATCTTTCAAATGAGCCTTGTTTATGATCGGCGCGCCGTTGTAATAGAATGTATTGCCTTTCGGCCCTATCGTTATGGGGTATTTCTGCGCCGACGCCATCGAAATGCCCATCGCGATGAACAATGCTGAAAAAAGGATTCTCCTGATCATAATAGTAAGATGTTAGAAGTTATTTCGTAAATATAAGGAATTACGGTAAATAAAGAGACAGGGAGAAGCGTTTTTGTTGATAAGTTTTTGCAGGGAGGGGTGGACGATATGCGCGGATTTTCTATCTTGCGGGCATGAAGGATTCGGTGATCGAAAAACTGAAAGTGCTGGCCGAGTCGGCCAAGTACGACGTGTCGTGCGCGTCGAGCGGGACTTCCCGCAGCGGCCGTCCAGGCATGGTCGGCAATGCCCACGGGTGGGGCATCTGCCACAGTTTCACGGCCGACGGGCGGTGCGTGTCGCTGCTCAAGATCATGCTGACGAACCACTGCATCTACGACTGCGCATACTGCATCAACCGCCGCAGCAACGACATCAGCCGCGCGACGCTCACCCCGGAGGAACTTGTCGAACTGACGCTGGAATTCTACCGCCGCAACTATATCGAGGGGCTCTTCCTGTCGTCGGGCGTTATTAAAAATCCGGACTACACGATGGAGCGCATGGTGAAGGTGGTGAAAGACCTCCGCACAGTGCACCGCTACAACGGCTATATCCATATGAAGAGCATTCCGGGGGCGAGC
>JAVBVG010000035.1:0-53539 GCA_031554415.1 Rikenellaceae bacterium
CGGTGTCCACGGATAAATGCGGAATTTCACATAATCCCTTTGCCGTTCTTTCAACCGCTCCATGTCAAGACACAGATTGCTTTGCTTCCATGCGTCAATCTGCCTCAACCGTCTTTTATATCCGCGTATTTTTTTCATTACCAATCATCATGTTCTTGCTTTGCGACATAAGTCTATGTAACAGGTTTAACTCACGCAAAGATAGGATTATAATATAACACAGCGACTTCATTCCATGTATTTTAAACGGGGAAATTTACGTGCAAACCGCCACACCGGCATTCTGCAATTTGAGAAATATGGTGCAAGTCGAGAGGCAAGCCAAACTTATTTGAGCTTGTCCGAGGCGCAGCCCATATTATGTAAAAATAAAACAGGTTTCTCTGTAAAGGCTTAAGTTGAATTGCAGCGAGGCGTTGACTAAGGATTTCATTCTCGGATTTCTGTTTTTCTATACCTACGAGCATATCTCGCCTCTGGGCAATTTTGTGTCGTTTTGAGCATATCGGTGAACAGAATTGTGTACTTGTTTTACCAGCGGTAAAAACTCCGCCACAACACACGCAAATTTTCTGGATTTTTAGGTTGCTGCTCATAAGAATACCTGGGTAAATACGTGGTTAAAATGCCAAAAAAGTGTTCAACTACGTTCAGTTATGTTCAACTACGTTCAGAAACTCCACTACCTGAGTCGTCCGAGTCCGCCCCAGTAGCCCGAGGTAGAAATAAGATAGAAAAAGTCGGAAAAAGCCGTCCGAATTGGGATAAAAACGGAAAATGACGGAAAACGAAAAAGCACCCTAATTGGGTGCTTTAGTGATCGTTATTATCGTATGTTATCTGTTGATAGTCAAGCAGTTACTTCCCGATGCAGAAAATATGATATACTGTATATTAATCTATTAAATGCTGTGAGGTACAAATAAGATACAAAAATATCATTTATCTGGCATTTTGACGAATGTTAAGCTTGTTCTTTAGCAAACCTTTCTTTTATATGTCTTGCTGAATGATCAATATCGGGAAATAAAGAAAATTCATTGATTCCCAGAGCCTCTAACTGTGTTAGTATATCTTTCTTTTTGTTTTTAGGAATAATGAAGATTTGAGATGGCTCTGGAGACAGAGCGCACTTCGCCTTGTCTCCATCAATGCCAAAAAGGAAGAAAGCCCCATCTTGCCTTATAATGCGTGGATTATCGAGTTTAGGTTTGACGCAAATGGTCCTCGATAAATCCTCTATATCAATCAATGGTTTGAAGTGGGGTTTCTCCGCCCCTATTTCGTGTAACAAATAAACTATTTCATCACTTCCATTAAATTCGGCTTTTTGCCGTTGCCTATCTTTATGGGACATACTGCCGTTGGGTGTATATTTGCTTTTATCTATTGAAAAGCCATAAGGCCGTCTCGCTATGTTAGAAATTACGCTTACTGTATCGCTATCATAGTACCTAATATCTTTATTATCTACTTCAAACCTATATAACCTACCATCTTCTTTGTCATGAAACTCTTTACATGCAAAATACAATGCAACCAAAGGATTTGACGTAATATCAAGCAACCTTGTAGGCAACCCATAATGTTGCATCTTGACCATACGCTCAAAAGTGGATATACACATCTGAAATTCAGACGGCATTTTAGCTATCAACTCTTTGAGCATTACATCTTCATTTATAGTGTGGTTAGGGTTTGTGTAAATGCGTGGCTCAAGCTCAAATCGCGTACTTGCTTGGCCTCTATAATACACCTCGCCTTGAAACTCACTTTTATCTATTACCTCCTCAATGAAGTCTATTAGAGAGGCTAATTTATCTATCCGGAAACGCTCTCCAAACAGCTCTTCTCTTTCCTCAATATTTTGCTCCTTTGGTATGATTTTAGTCGATTGTGACCAAAGCCATGCTTTTTGGGAGATCTCACAGTTAGGCAATTTTAATTTATGTTCGGCGCCTCTAATTAGCTTTCCATATTCATTGTAAGTATTGTAACTATAGTCCAGCCTTTCATTTTTCAAATACAAAGAAGTCCGAGTATCGAGAGGTAGATAAAAATCCGGATCAGTATAGAATAAACAAATGCTTAATTTACCCTTACCGACGCACCTTATCCCCAATGATTTCTGAAATACTGCCTCTTCGATATTATGGTCAATAGCTTGATAAAACAGAGTCCAGAGAGTCTTTATGTCATCGTCTTTTCTGGCATTTTTGTACCCAAACAGCCATACTTTCATAGCATTAATCGTAGGCAGACCCTCAA
Source organism: Rikenellaceae bacterium (assembly GCA_031554415.1). Classification (GTDB taxonomy): domain Bacteria; phylum Bacteroidota; class Bacteroidia; order Bacteroidales; family Rikenellaceae; genus UBA940. Next base: position 2,269 of record JAVBVG010000035.1, read on the forward strand.
CATCAGTTGGCTTGTTTGACGTTAACCCCAGAATATCAGTAAGATTTGAAAGAATCTCTAATCTTTTGACATTCCCATACTTGTTTAGATAACATAAAAAAGTGAACGGGTCAATTTCTTTAAGAGAAATAACCGAGTTGTCAAAATCTCTGTCATTAAAGTTCGTTACTCCAGCCATCTGCAAAACAGTTATCAAACCCTCTTGGTCATGCTCCTTAGTCCGAAGCCATTGCACAAGTTCTTTATATGTGTCAACCCAAGTAAACTCTTTTTTTGCCATATCCGCAGTTAACCTTTATATCTAATTTATTTGCGATTAGATTTGATGTGGTTTTTCTTCCATCCACACGTTATTTCTCTATTGAATTTTGCTATATCGCAAAAATACTCATTAACTGTTAATGGGTTTCCCGATGGACTTTCATTTGCATTTCTAACCATGCACATAGTACAAAATTCTTTATCAGCACATTGAATACATTTAGGAAAGTCTTGCTTACGTAACTCTCTTAAATATTGTACCTTTTCAGAGTTATCCCAAATATCATTAAGAGGAGTCTCTTTTACATTGCCAACAACATAACCTTGCCAGCCTGCACATGGATATACATTTCCATTCTCTGCAATACAAATAGAGGAATTGCAAACGCTACAAACGAAATCATCTGGCGAAGCGTTTCTTTTTTTCTCTGCCTCTATTTCCATTTTCTCCAAATAACTCATATCCTTTGCCGCCTTGTCTTTAATCAACTCTTTAACCTCGTTAATTGATAAACGACAATTCAAATTATGCGTCGTATGGTTATATTGTCCAATTATGACATAATCATCTCCAACATGAATTTTGTGTTCCCCTGCCCATTTTATGACATCATCATTGCATTTTTTGTTCGGTTTCATTATTGGACAACTAATTTGCAATGGAATATCGTTCTCAACTAGTTTTAAGATTGCATCTTTAGTTTTCTCAAAACTTCCTTTTACTTGAGTTATCTCGTCGTGAATATCGGGATTCATAGAGTATAACGAGACTTGGACGCCTAAAAGAGGGTTGGCTTTCATCTCTTCTAGGATTTTATCATCAAGTAAAGTTAAATTACTAAGAACGTTTACTGAAAAATCATATTCTCTGCATCTTCTTAAAAAGTCACAAAAATGTTTGTGCAACATCGGCTCTCCACCACTCAACGTCAAATGCACTAATCTCATGTCTTTACATTGTTTTAAGACATCATAGAATAGGCTGGGGTCGATATGGGTTATTTTATTGTCATGTGGAATATAACAATGTATGCACCTTTCGTTGCATTTACTTGTAATTTCTATATGTAAATATAACAGTTGAGGTTTGCTTTTAAAATATTCCTCAAAGAAATCTTGAGTAGATTTTTCTGGACGCATTATCGTCTGAGAGAAATCATTGCTCGTTATTTCCGGCTTCAGTTTTTTATAAGAAAACCGCGTGTCCTTTTCTTCGCATTCGTGCCGCGTTTTTCCTGATACAATAAATCCCTCTTGCTCAAGTTCGCAATAAAATTCTATAGCATCACTCTTTATTGTATCTATATCAACATCTGTGAACTGTTTTTTGATTTTCTCAGCAATAACATCTATAGCTTGTGGCTCTCTATCTAAAACAGAGAAAAAGACAGCGGCACTTTCTGATAAAATCTTGTCGCCGATGTATTTTTCGTCATTATTGGTACGTTTATAGCCAAAATTCCGATTATCTGTTATATATCCGAAAGAGTCATAGTTTCTAAATATAACATTAGATTTTTTCTTAAAAAACATAACGATACCTTTTAGAAATCAAGAGACGATGTTACTCGTCTCTTGATCAAATTGCTTACTTACCACCTCTTGGTCCTGGCGGGTCACAAGGTCTTCCACTCGGCCTACTATTGGGATTGCAATTTGCCATCTGCGTAGTACTTTCTGCCAAGATTTTTGGTTTCTTGTAGCTCATACGTTTGATTTTTTTAAGTTAATACTAATGCTGTTACGCATAACGCAAAAATACTAATATTTTTTTCCAATATCAGATATAATGGCAATGCAAATGGCAAAATGTTAATAACTTATAGGTCAATTATATCTTGCATTGCGTTAATAACCTAACGTCGGCTATAGCTTGGTAAGTTCTAACCTTAATAGAACTTTCTATAATACTTCCCAATACCCACTTCTCGCCGAGCCATGACGGGCAATAAGACCCTCGCCGGTCAACTTTTGTAAATGGTATTTAATAGCGTCTGGTGTTAGTCCTAATATCGCGGCCAGCTCGTTGCGCGTGATTTTGGGATTGGCTCGCATTTGCTCCAAAATCTTGTCGCGTGTTGTGGGAGGTGCGCTGTTTTCTATCGTCAGCGTTTCGTCGATAACGCCTAAAATGAACTCGATGAACGGCGCACAGCCACGCTCGCCGCCGCTGGTCGCTATTGCGTGGTAATACTCTTTGCGATATTTGTAAACGATATTTTCAATGGGTAGATTTTTGAAAACAGGCCGCCATTTAGAAAGAATCAGTGTTTGCCACAGCCGACCGGTACGCCCGTTGCCATCCGAAAACGGGTGTATAAACTCAAATTCATAATGAAATACGCTACTTTTAATCAGCGGATGCTCTTCCGTTTCGTTAAGCCAATCGAACAAATCCCTCATTAAATACGGTACACGCTCTGCCGGCGGCGCGTAATGTATAATCTCTTCGCCGGAGGCTACACCGACACCCTGCCGACGAAAACGCCCTGCATCGTCAATAAGACCCGCCTCCATCGTTAAATGCACTTTCAGCAGGTCGTCGATGCTATTAGGGTTTAATTCGTCAAGTAGCTCATAGGCTTTAATGGCGTTTCGTATCTCCTGTATCTCATTAATAGGCGCAATGACCGGCTTGCCGTCAAGAATGGCTGTAATCTGGTCTGTAGTCAAAGTATTGCCCTCAATGGCAAGGGACCCCTGTATGGTCTTAATGCGGTTTATACGGTGTAATTTTAGCTCTTCTTGGGCATATACAAGAACACCCACCGCCTCGCTTATCTTGGAAACGAGGTCGATGATTTTAGGGGTTATCTGATATGGTGGCACATACGACATAGAACAAAGGTAGCAATATTTCTAATTAGGGTAATGGTATTGGGTAAATGTTTTTGGGTAAAACTACCCAAATCAATTAGCAATAGCTTTGTCGTTTGCCAAATATTTGTAATTTTGCATTATCTGGAGTTTTGGTAGACTTATCGGCGTGATTTCTAACCGGACTTCAACAGCCTCAACTTTAGACAAAACAAAAACGTTTTAACAAATATCGATTTTTGACGAAACAGAAACGTAAATAAAAATACGGATTAATAGCATTAGCTTTTTTTCGCTTCCCGAACTTGGCCGTTTAGAAGTACAACAGAAAAATTACGTTAATGCCCACGTTCGCGTGGGCTTTACTTATTTATTTGTTGTACGAGGTTGGCCAAGACCGAGGGAAGCAGATAATAGTTTAGTCCACGTTTTTTGTGAACGTAACTTGAATGGCGATGCTAATAACAGCTCGCCGTTTTGTATTTAACAAACCTCAACAAACGAAAATATATAATTGAAAAAGCGAGCCACCATTAACGTAATGGGGCTCCTGTCTATACGTTGGCCCCGACTTAAAACAAACGATATAAAATACACAAACGTAAATAACCTAATGAAAATATAAATACTATTTTTCTGCTTCCCGAACTTGGCCGTTTAGAAGTATAACATATTTAAGTAACGTAACGCCACGACTGCAAAACGTTGCTTTATGTGTTTATTTACAAATGGCGATGCCGGCAACGGCTAGCCATTTTACGTTTAATAACCTTAACAAAATAAAAATATGAAAACAGGAACAGCGATTACGTTAATTCTGATTGCATCAGTAGTTATCACGATTATAATGGTAACGTCCGAAATGAATACGTTTAGATACGCGCTTTTCGGCAGACTGTCAGTTACATCATTTATTCCTCTTGTTTTTGGTATTATTATGAGCATCGTTGTAGCGGCTCTGAAAAAAGATGACAAGTCAGAAGATTAAACTTGGTATGACCAAATAATAACTATCAACTCTTAAAACATGAAAAAACTACTTTTACTAACATGTATTTTACTATGCGCTGGTTGCGGCTCTAAAGCCCGCAATAATGCCAAGACAGAAAAGGTTGAAACTCTAACTGTCGAAGAACTCGTTTTGCAGTATGCCCAAAAATACGCTGACTCAATAGCTAACGCAAGAAATTTATGCCGGTTGAATTTAGGTTACATTCTTCCTGAATGGTGGAGGGATATAGAGCAAAATAGCAAAAACCGAAACACACCAATGGAGCTGGTACAAAGTGGTTATTCTATTTTTGAATATTACGCAACCGCATCTGCATGGAACAAACAGTTGAAAGAACAAGGATACGATATACCTGATGCCGACCTCGAACAAGACCAGAAATTTCGCGCAATGCAGCCTACCGTTTTCCCAGGACTTCGACAATCCTTTGCCAAGGCCTGCAAAGAAAAATATTGGATAGACGATATTGATGTAACAATCTCTGGGAGCAAAAATCAGTACATCCATTTCACGGCCGCACAGTTTGCTACGAACAAAAATATAAAAGCGTTCAATGATAATATTTATTTTACCGCCTATGTATTACGTTTCGCACAGGTAAGATACAGTTGGTATAAAGGTGGAGACTATGAATATTTCAACATATATGAGGGAAAAGACAACGACCCAATCCCCACAATTTTAGACGATAACTATATGTGGGGCGATTTCCCAAATGCGTTTTAGCACCTTGAAAATTTTTTAGCAACCTGCCGGAGGCCGGTCAATATTAGACCCCCTGCCGCCTGTTGAGGTTTCAATTTTGACGGCGAGCCGCCGGAAATGATGTTTATCAGCACGTTCCGGCGGCACAGCGTCCAACATCTAATCACTATTGGGCTAAAATGGCGTAATTCAGCACAGTATTTAACCGCAACAACGTAGAGAGCAAATAATTACACGCAACGGCAAGACAATTAATACGTTATCTGTAGTCTGCCAGCGAAACGCCATTGTCGGCGGCGTACTTAAATACCGTCCCTAACGAAATTTGGTCGTATCCATGTCGCAGAGCATTGTCGTATTGAGAGTTGGCCTCAGCGGAATTGTAGCCGGCATAATTCTTACTTATATTGTGGAACATAGGCCGGCCGGCTTCTCCGAACTCATTAGCTATGGCACAGGCCATACGCCACCAATTATCGTAATTCTCGGTTATATCTTTGCCGTTAAGTAAGCCTGTCAGAAGCCCTATGTGATACGCATTACTGATTTTGGCCGCCGGAACACTTCCACTATTGCCCGTGTTTAGCGGTGTTCTTTTGTCGGTTTCAATAACACGGTCATAAACAAGAGCGTTGAGGTTAATATACGGCTCTGGGTCATAAAAAGCGTAACGCAATCGGTTAATATCCTTACACGATTTATCTACCATAATACCGGCTCTTTTGAAATCTCGCTCCAGACTTAGAAAATGTCCCAGAAATTTCTTGTGGTCGGCTATCCGGATGATGCAGAAATAGCCCTTGCCGCGAGCCGAATGAGCGCAGAACAGCACATAAGGATTCTCTTCAACCCGTTCTTTCAAATCCGAAATATCGAGATTGTCTTTCGCGTCGATGTCTATACAAATCAGATTCGTTGCTGATTTTAAAGAGTCGGCGGCTCGGCGACTAAACAAGCCAGAAACCGTACACGCCGGTAACGCATCTTTTAGCGCACGTTGCTTGTCTGAGTCTGGCTCATTCCTCAACGCCAGCACTTGGTCTTTGAAACGTTCGTCAGTCAGAAATTTATACAAATTTACTTCGGTCGGATTCTGGTCTTTGTGATTTTCGCAATAGCTGACAGTTACGTTCAGCGGGTTATTGATATTCTTCATTGTTTCAAATTATTAAATTATTGATTTACAATTAGTGTTGCGGTGTATTTATGGTGCAAACGGAAGTGTTACACCTTTCAGGCTAACATCGGTGCATCATTGCGTTCCCCTATATAATAGGGAACGCACATTGCACCAGCCCTACATTAAGAGATTTTCAATATCAATAGGGGCGTACTCTCCATAATAATATAGGCCATCCCTTTTCTGAATAACGTTATCGTTGGTTGCATCTGTAATGTGCTTTTGGGCAGTCCTCTCTTTACATCCATATTCTACGGCAAATGCTTGCCATAGTTCCGTATGAGTGTATGACTGCCGTTCTTTGAATAATGCCATGAAACAGCTATCGCGTCTCATCTTAATAGGATTAACGTAAGAAACAGCTTGCGGTTGAGGTGTTCCGTCGACGATAGAGAAAGCCCATTTTTCGATAGATTCATTTCTACAAAACGTTTGTTCCACAGATATAATGTTGGTTGCTCTGTCCCTCTTTACTTTGAAAATTTCCGAACATTTATTGCCGAGTTCCGTTCCCAGATGGCCGCGCATATCCTCGTTGGCTTTATTTTCATGTAGAACGCACATTATACCAACATTATACTCGCTACAAATCCTCAAGAGAGCGTTTATGAGGCTACTACTCTCGGTTTCGTCGTTGATATTACCCAACAAATCACGTATGCCGTCAATAAATACGAAATCGGGCTCAAATTGCTCAATGGCTTCGACTATCTTTCCCAATCGCTCGCCGCTGGAACACTCTCGTAAACTGACTGTCCGATACCGTTCATTATTGGCATCTACAGGCCAGTCGCACATAGAGTGTACTGTTTTAGCCCTTTTAACGATGGTAGCCGCACTCTGTTCCGTATCCACATGAAGTATCCGGATATTGTCTTTCGTTGCTTCAAAACCCATGAAATTTCCTGTCAGCATAGCCGTCTCCAGACACGAACAGGCAAAACTCTTTCCATTTTTCAGTTTGCCGGTCATGGCCTGTAAGTCGCCTTTCGGCACACACCCGACACCATTGTACTGTAGAAGAAAATCTACGGGAGGGTACTCTTTTGTCATGTCGATTACATACTTTCCTAAGCCGATACTGCGAACATCAACTTGGTCGGCATCGCAATCAGAAAACCGGCTGAAATCTATACAATTCATCGCTTACCTCCTTTCTTATCCTTAGAAATGTATTCGCAGGCCTCGGTTTGAATCTCAGAGTTGGATTTTCTTTTGCCGGCTCTGAGATAATCAATAAGTTCGGACTGAGAGAAATAGAGCCGGTTGCCCTGTTTCATCACGGTTAGCTCGCCTCTGGAGACCTTACTGTAGATAGTAGGCACAGAGAGCCGGAGGAAAGCGGCGGCTTCCTCTGCTGTCAGAAATTGGTCTTGCGATGGTGCTGGTTGCGGCTCGATTCGTTGAGCCAGCATTTGCTGGATGGCGTCTAATTTGTCGCCGAGTTGACTGACCGCCCTTGGCAAGTCGTCAAATGTGAAATTTTCTTTCATTTTACGATGAATTTTTGATTCATCGCAAATCTTGCAGGGGCATTTTGGGGCATTTGCCCCTATTTTAACTCCTTAAAATCTTTTTTGACCCTATCTCGCTGTTCGCATGATATATAACGAGTTGGGTCTTCTTTAGATTTTTCATTTAACACTAAAATATTACCTTTAATCTCTCTTTCATTCACTCCAAACCAATTTGCAATCGTTTTATATAGATTGCTTTTAGTGGTGAAGTAATGTCTTTGTATGTGATTAATGAAGTCAACGAGTTCAAACATTGCGATTGCGTAGGGCGCACCGTTATTTGCGATTAATTCAATCAATTTTAGTTGCCCTTTGTCCGAAAGCCTTACAACATCAGGCAAATCTAAAAATCCATATCGCGCGATAACCTCACCTAATTTGTCTGTCTTTGTCTTGTGTTTGTCGGTCAGGTTTTCGTATCGCCGTAACTGTGACTCCATGTATTCTCGTTCTTTGGTAAGGTGTTGAACGATTTGATGTGCTATAAACACTTCCCTCATTTCTTTTACATAACCGTCCGGATCGCTGACCAATTCATCATCAACAATAGAAAAGTTATAACCACAAAACTGGCTTGCAAGCCAGCTTACAAACTCATTGAAATATCTTTGTTCCTCGTCGTTTGTTGATGGGGTATTGCCATCAGCATCAAGAATTAAAATACCATAAGCATCGTCAAACCGTACAATAGTATCGACAATATTATTATCTCGCAGTAAAATCCTCCGATATTTATTTAATGTTTCCTGCTTTGCCTCATCTGCCGAATAGCCGGCATATTCAAACCGCATATCAGAGTCTCGTAGTTCTTCAAATACGTTCAAATTTATACCCGTTTCTAAAAGACCACTAAACATTTTTATTAAATAATCTTTCTTCTCGTTGTTTGCCATAGCTACAAATCCAATTTTATTTTATCCGTTGCTTCGCGCTTAGCCTCATCTACTATATGAGTATATACTTGAGTGGTTTTAAGTTCCCGATGTCCCAGCATCTTCGAGACGGTAAATATATCTGTGCCATTTAATAGCTGTAAGGTTGCGTAAGTATGCCGGAAGCAATGAAACGTGATATGCTTGGTTATACTGGCGGCGGCCAGCCACTCATTTAGGGCTTTCTTATGATATGATGCCGATTTCAGCCCTTCGAATATTTTACTCGCCGGCTGTTGCGGCTCGCGGAGCAAATCATAGGCTTGCTCGGATATAGGCAACGTTTCGATGCCTTTTGTTTTTTGTTGCTGGAACTTAATGTAATAGCCTTGCCCTTCAACGTGTTCAATCTCGCCCCACGTTAATTTCTCGATGTCGGAAAATCTCAGACCAGTTAACGCCGAGAAGAGCGTAGCACGTTTCAACGTACCGTCGACACATTCGGCCTGTGCTAATTTGTTTAGTTCTTCCAGCGTCAAATATTCCCGACGCGTTTCCTCAACCTTGATAGACTCAACCCGTCCGCTGAGGTCGGTAGGCATCACTCCCTCCTTGAAAGCCTGTTTAAGCGTCGCCTTAACCTTATTAAAGTAGGAGACAGCCGAGTTATGCGATAACGTTTCTTTCTTTTTGGTACTCTTAACGCTCTGAGTAGTCAACAAATAGTCCTTGAAATCTTCAAGAAAATTTACGTTGACATCGGCAAACTTGACCTTACCGTCCGTGAAATTCTCCAGATATGTCAACGCCGACATCCAATTACTGTGATTAGAGCCTTTACGCTTGCCGGCCACTCTACGAAAATACGCTATGAAATCAGCCTCGCCGAGTTCTTTCTTACGCAACTGTTCCTTTTCGTATTCGTTGTATATCTCCGGCTTATTAAGCTCGTTTTCGCGCTTCTGGCGTATCGCCTCGCCGAGTTTTAACTGTTCGGCATTGTGCTGTTTCTCGCCGGCGGTACGCGATTTCTCGTATATATACATCTTTAGAAACTCCCGACGGGTCGGCTCTCCGGTTGCCGGATGCAAAATAGCCGGCCAAAAATCGAGATATAGACTCTTTCGGCCTTTGGATATGGGTTTTTGCAATAGTTTAACCTTGATTGCCATAATACTCTTTGCATTTTTCGTTTAAGGCATTTCTTAATTTATCGAAAAGAGGTTTCTGATTATCAAATAGCATTTCCTCAGATACGATTGTTTTGAAGATGTTGATTTTACCTTGTTTTTCTCCAAAACAATAACCCTCTGTAGACGCCGCTACAAAATCAACCTTGTCATCTTTATTATCGTTCTCAAAGCAATGGTAGACTGACTCAAAATGTTCATCGACAACCGCTCCAATAAAGCCCCTTCCATTCTCGAAATGATGTTTAATAATATCTATATTCGACATAGAATCATCTTTTACGATACGCTCTCTGTATCTCTTGAAGAAATGAGGTGGGTATATGGATGTTATTTTCATGTCCAAGGTTAAGGCAACGGCATAATTCCCTTCTGGGCGTGTATAAATACCAAATATACCTATGTTGGGTTCTCTCCGGCTACTTCTTTTCATAGCAGTTAAAGTTACTATGAATAAGTTTTTCTTTTCCTTTGTCTTACATTCATAGGACTTCTTATAAGGATAACGATTTGTTTTCAATACCGCCCTCATGAAATCCTTATGGCAGTAATCAACTTTATTGCCGAGATTCTTTGCGTCCTCAAAGAGTTCATTGTGAATCTCCTGTACTGTCATTGATGGAACTATCATCTTCGATATGTTATTAAAGTTGTTGTTCTTAAACTCACAAATATTTAGCTAAATATCTTATCAATAAGTTCTTTCGGAACGTAAACGAACTTTCCCTTTTGGAACTTCGGAACGTTGTTGCGCTTTATAATATCATACAGAGCTTTGCCGGATATGCCGAACTTGGTTTGCGTCTCGCCGATAGTGTAACATTCCTCAACCGTATATTCTTTGGGCTTCTCCGCCTCTGACTGTTCCAGCATCGCGTTGAGGTCAGACCGCTTTACAATGGTCTTTTTCTTCATTATGTTCACGGCTTTTAGTTGCCCCATATTGATAAGGTTGTAAACGTTCTGCCGTGAACAGCCGATAAGTTGAGCCACTTGGGTAACGCTCAAAAACTCCCTTTCATCTATCGGCATTTGCTTTTGACTCGCCGGCTGTCTTGTAGCTCTGATTTCTTCGTTGTTCGCAATTACCTTTTCTTCTCGCTTCCTTGCTTTGTAGGCACGTTTAGAGCAAACTCCGCTACAGTACATGGTCGAAGTCTTTTGTGCCGTAAACTCAGCACCGCACATTTTACATATCCGTAGGACTTTGATATAAGAAGTCATTTACCCTGAAAAGTGTACTAAAGTGTGTAAAAGTGTTCCAAAGTGTAAAGTTTGTAAAGTAACCCAAAGGCAAAAACGACCACTTTGACCGATGAGGTACAACAAAGGTACAAAATAAATCAAAACAAACAACTACCACCACAAAACAACCAATAACCATATTGCAAAATAAAAGCACTCAAATTGAGTGCTTTATGAGAACTAATATATGATTGCTATCTGATGGTTTTGCGCCGTTTATTTTCCGATGCAGAATTTAGAGAAGATGGTGCCTAGGATTTCGTCAGTCGTGATTTCGCCGGTGATAGCGCCCAGATAATGCAGAGCCCCGCGGATATCCTCGGCCAAAAGATCGCAAGATAATCCGGCCGAAATACCGGCCGAAACCCTATCCAAAGAGTTGCGCGAACGCATCAACGCCTCGTAATGACGCGCGTTCGAAACCACAGCCGATCCCGCATACAAAGCGCTCGTATCGACCGCCGAACGAAGCCAATCCGTCAGCGAATCGAGATTTTCACCTGTCTTTGCCGAAAGTCCGACGCAGGTGAAATCACCTTCGACCACACCGCGAAGTGCCGATGCTTCGCGTCCCGTCAGTTTGTCTATCTTATTCAGCACCACGCAAAAAAGCTGACCGTCACAAAGCCCGAGTGCGGCCGCCTGTTCGCAGATATCCCCGGCCGAAGTTGTCGCGGCGTCGGCAACCAGCAGCACGGCGTGGGCTATCGACACGGCGTCCAGCGCCCGGTCGATACCCATACGCTCCAGCGCGTCATCCGTGGCGCGGAGTCCGGCCGTATCTATGAAACGGAATGTTACACCGCCGATATTCACCCTCTCCTCGATACGGTCGCGGGTGGTTCCGGCAATCTCCGACACCATCGCGCGGTCGTCCTTCACAAGGGCGTTCAGCAGGGTCGATTTGCCTGCGTTGGGTTTTCCGACTATCGCGACCGGAACCCCCTCCTTTATGACGTTGCCGAGCGAGAACGAGCATGCCAGCCTGTCGAGTTCGGCCGTGATCGCAGCGGCAAGTGCCGAAAGCCGGGCGCGGTCGGCGAACTCTACGTCTTCTTCCGAAAAATCGAGTTCCAGTTCGAGCAGCGACGCCAGCGTGAGAAGTTCGCCGCGCAGCGAGGCCAGTTCCGAAGAGTACCGTCCCCTCATCTGCCCGATGGCGAGCGAGTGCTGTGCACGGTCGGAGGAGGCGATGAGGTCGGCGACGGCTTCGGCCTGCGCGAGATCCATCTTCCCGGCGAGGAAAGCCCTGACCGTAAATTCGCCCGGCCCGGCGGCGCGTACTCCGGCGGCAAGCAGCAACTGCATTACGCGGCTTTCTATGTACGGCGAGGCGTGGCACGATATTTCGACCGAGTCTTCGCCTGTATAGGAATTCGGGGCGCGGAAAACCGTTGCGAGGACCTCGTCGACCGCCGCGCCATCCGCGTCGCGGATCTCGCCGTAATGGACAGTGTACCCGGCGGCATCCGTCAACGGTTTTCCGCTGCGGGCCGCGAAAATACGTCCGGCGACGCCAACGGCGTCAGGGCCGCTGACACGTATCACGGCGATGGCTCCTCCCTGTCCCGTCGCAAGGGCGGCTATGGTATCCTGAGTTTCCAATTTGAAAATTTGAAGATTTGAAAATCCGGAGATCGATTAATCTTCAAATCTCCACATCTTCAAATCCAATTATTTGTGTATCTCGAGCCGCTGACCGACTTTGAGCGAATTCGGATTTTTGAGGCTGTTCCACCTTATTATCTGGTTTACCGTCACGCCGTATTTACGGGCGATGGAGCCGAGATTCTCGCCGCTTTTGACCTTGTGCGTGGTGGCCGTGGCGGTGAGAATGGCCTTAGTCGCATCCATATTTGCCGGATTCAGATACTCGGCCAGGTACTGCTGTTCTTTGGCATATATCTCCTCCTCGCAGGCGATGAACCTCGTCATATCGGCCTGAGGGAGCACCAGCGGATATTTCTTGTCGAGCGCCGGTACTATATCCTTTATATATTGCGGATTGAGCGCCCGGAGCGTTTCGATCGGGATGTCGAGTGTGGTAGCCACCTGTTCGAGGTGCAGCAAACGCTTCACGGTAACGGTATCGGCGGCAAGCGGCAGGTGGCATTCGCGTATCTCGATGTCGTGCTGCCTGTGATAATTATAGGCATAGGTCGCGGCGATGAACGACGGAACGTAATTGCGCGTTTCGCGAGGCAGGTAGGGATATATGTCCCAGTAATTCTTCGCCTTGTCGCCGGCGCGCTTGAAGGCCTTGTTGACATTGCCGGGGCCGCAGTTGTAGGCCGCAAGGGCGAGCGTCCAGTCGCCGTACATCTTGTAAAGGTCTGCCAAATAACGGCAGGCCGCCTTTGTCGATGCTACGGGGTCGCTGCGCATATCGACGAAAGTGGTTATCTCCAGGCCGTAGGTCTTGCCCGTACCGTACATGAACTGCCACAGTCCTGTCGCACCCACCCTCGAACGCGCGGCGGGCGAGAGGGCCGACTCGACGACGGGAAGCATGCGCAGTTCGAGTGGCAGCCCGGCATTCATCAGCTCCTGTTCTATAATGGGAAAATAGTACTGCGAACGCGACAGCACATTGGCCATCGTGGTGCGGCGGTTGGTGGTGTAGGATATGACAAATTGTTTCACTATGTCGTTCCACGGCAGCCCGATCGGTGAAAGGATCGCACGGAGGCGCGCCTGATAGACCGAATCGGGAATGGTGCTGGTGAGGACTTCGGTGGTGTCGAGCTGTATGAAATCGTTGAAGAACTCCTCGAAGGCCGCCACGGTGTTGTAGCTGCGCATGGAGGTCAGCAGCGAGTCGAGCGCCTCGGGCGAATAGTCCCACTCGCAATCCTCCCATGCGGCGAACGCGGCGGATTCCTGCACCGGTTCCGCCTCCTCTATCTCTATCTCGGCAGGAGTGGCTATAGCGGTCTCCTCGAGGACGATCTCCTGCGCCTCGACGCGTTTTTTGAAAAGTCTAAATCCGCTCTCCCTCCTTTTCTCTTTCACGTTCACGGCGACCTGATCGTCTTCGGGAACGGGAACGGGGCGCGAAGGTTTCGCGCCGGCGGCGCTGAAAACGGAAACAGCCAGGATCAGGGCAAAAAAACGTATGAAATTTTTTGGCATATCAAAATGTTATGTTCAGTGAAAGGCCGTAAGTATTTGTGTTGCCCCCCAGCCGGTGCGTATACAGGTTACCGATGTGCGGCTCCAGCCTGACATTGGTCAGATCGTCGCTGATATCGTAGGTCTTCATGTGCGCCGTTGCGTGGGCATCTATTATCTGGATGACATAGAACAACCCCGTCAGGATTATACACAGGTCGCGGTTACGGCGGTAGCTGTTCTTCAGGTTCTTTAGGTAATCGGCGCCGTAACGCCCTTCGAATTCGTCTATCGTGTCGTTATTGCCGTCTGTCACGGCGTTGTAGGCCCTCAGGTACCTTTGATAACCGCGGTTATTGAAGTCGATACAGTAGATGAGGGCGGCACCGCCGCCGATAACGACGGGCACCTTCCAGTAGGTTTTGTTGTAGATCTGCCCCGCCCCGGGACAGACGGTCGCCAGCGTCGTGGCTTTCTTTACATCGGTAACGTATCCATGGTAGTTGAGGGTGCCGTCCACAAGAAAATATATATACGAGGCGACCGCGAAACCTAAAGCGAGCTGCCTGTTGGTGTTGTACTTTATCATGTTTCCCTGCAGTTCGGTCATGGTCTCCTTGTAAGCCGCGTACTGCAAATCATAGTTCGGATTGTCAGTGGATTGAGGCCTGCGGTCGATATAATAATCATACAGGCCGCGGTAGGGTTTGTACTTTTTCGTCTGCCACGCCCACATGCCGATCCCCGCCGCAACCGTGCCGTATAGTATAGGGATTTTCCAGTACTGTTCGTTGTAGAACTGCGAGAAACCCGGTACCGGGATCGAGATCGCCACCATCGGAGAAAGCTTTATCGAGTCGCGGAAGATGTTATTGTAGCGGTAGACGGTGGTGTCCCGGCGCATCATCTGCCGTTTCTGGCGCTTGGTGAGGCCCGTCGTGTCGAGCCGCGCAAGCTTGGGCAGCAGGGTGTCGACGCCGCCTCCGATATAGCGGTGGAGGAACGGCTGGTCGTCCATGAAATAGCGCACGGTCGCAGGGTTCAGCGTCCGCAGTTTCCTCTGGGCCACCAGTTCCGCCGTGTCCTCTGCCGAGAGCGTGTCGCCCGTCGGCGAAGTGCGGTCTATAAGCGACGTTACGATCGAGTCGGCCTGCGCGCGGTCGAAGCGGATGCCGTCGCCCCTGAGCGAGTCGATGGCGGCCATGTATTTATAAAGCGAGTCGGGAGTCATCAGCCCCAGCTTGACGTTACCCTTGTTTTCGACGGCCACGTCGGCCACCCCCCCCCGCACGAAGATACGTTCGCCCGTGCCCGGCTTGACGTTCTGGGCCGACACGCCTCCCGCCGCAAACAACAGGAACATGCATAGTATCTTCACGCGGACGTTCATCTATTTCGCCGATTCGAAACGTTTTATAAAGCGCTCGATGTCCTTTTCTCCGTTGAACTCGATAATTATCTTATTCCTGCCCTTGGGCGAACTCTTGATGCTGATGTTTTCCGAGAAGAATCCTTCGAGCAGCTCCACAAGCCGCGAATACGACTCCGGATACTCGGCCTCTTCCCTGTGCTTCTCCTTAGGGTTGGCCATCCCGGCCGCAAACTCCTCGACCTGCCTTACAGAGAGGCCTTTCTTGACGGTCTTTTTCAAAAGCGCCAGCTGCGCGCCTTCAGGAGCCGAAGCTATCGCCTTGGCATGGCCCATAGAGATAAAACCCTCCTTGACGGCCAGCTGCACCTCGTCGGGAAGCTTCAGCAGGCGCAGGTAGTTGGCGATCGTCGAACGCTTCTTGCCCACGCGCTCCGAAAGCCCGTCCTGCGTCAGCCCGCACTCCTCCATCAGGCGGTTAAGGCTGAAGGCGACCTCCATCGCGTTTAGGTCCTGCCGCTGGATATTCTCCACCAGCGCCATCTCGTGCAGGTTCTGGTCGTCGGCCTCGCGCACATAGACCGGAACCGCCGCCAGACCCGCCAGCTGAGCCGCGCGCCAGCGCCTCTCTCCGCTGATGATGATGTAAGTGCCGTCGGTTTCGGGACGCACCGTTACGGGCTGTATCACGCCCAGAACGCGGATAGAGTCCGCAAGCTCCTCCAGCGCCGCCTCGTCGAAATACTTCCGCGGCTGCTTTGGGTTCGGCGCGATGCGCGCCACCTCGATCTCCTCTATGGAACCCATCGGCCTCGCCGCTTTCGGCGCGGCCAACTCCTCCCTGTCGAAAATGGCGTCCAATCCACGCCCAAGTCCTTTTTGTTGTTTCATTCCTTTTTCCTTTTTATGTTACTTTGTCAAATCACAAAGTAACCAAAAGATTGCGGGCACGGCCCGCGACGGTGGCAACGGCCACAGCGATTTATTTTACAACGCCTGAAGTGAATTGGCGTTTATTGCGGATGTTTTCCCGCATCCCTGTTATCACAACAATAGTAGGAAACGAAGTTTCCGCAAAAATTTTTGGTGCTACCTTTTTTAAAAGGTAGCGAAAAAACTATATCGCCTTTTGTTTATTCCGCTTAATAAACTCTTTTGCGAGGTTGAGGTAATTGACGCTTCCGCTGGCGGCTGCGTCGTACAGGACGACGGGTTTTCCGTACCCGGGCGCTTCACTCAAACGGATGTTCCGCGTAACTATTGTGTCGAAAACCAGCCCTTCGAAGTGTTTGCGGACCTCATGGACGACCTGGTTGGACAGTCGGTTGCGTCCGTACATTGTCAGCACGAAGCCCTCGATCTGGAGCGCCGGGTTGAGCCTTTCGCGCGTCTTCTTGATGGTGGCGAGCAGTTTGCTGAGCCCTTCGAGGGCGAAATACTCGCACTGCACGGGGATCATGACGCTGTCGGCTGCGACAAGCACGTTGACGGTGGTGAATCCGAGCGAGGGCGAGCAGTCGACGAAGATATAGTCATATCCGCCGCGGACGGTTTCGAGTATCTTTTTTATGGCGAAATGCCCATCTTCCATCGCGGGAAGTTCGGTGTCGGCGGCCACCAGGTCGATGCTCGACGGCAGCACCCACAGGTTTTTGACGTCGGGGCTTTTCAGTATCACCTCTGCGGCGGTTTTACGGCCCGCGATGCAGTCGTAGAGGTTCGGTCCGCGGAGGTCGAATCCGAGTCCCGAAGTGGCGTTGGCCTGGGGGTCGGCGTCGACGAGCAGCACTTTTTTGCCGAGAATGGCGCAGCACGCGGCCAGGTTTATGGCGGTGGTGGTCTTGCCGACGCCCCCTTTTTGATTCGCCAAAGCGATTATTTTTCCCATACGGACAGTCTTCCTATATTACTCTATAACCTTGCAAAAATAGGGAATTTATCCGATTTACGCCATCCGTATCGTGGATTTTGCTTACATTTGTACCAATCTGCTGACAGATGGGTAAAAAAGGCGATGAAATAAAAAATATTGCAGCCGGAATGGAGCATGGGCAGGCAGGCGGGTTCCCCACATGGCTCGATCTGGCCGCCATGCTCGTGATATTCCTGGCGGCCACGCTCGCCGGGGGCGGCTGTATGTTGATCCTGAAACGATCCGCGCCGGGAATGGAACGGGAGCTGGTCAATGTCATCGCCTACTGCGTCCAGTTCGCGCTTGCGATCGGCGGGATGTACATTTACCGGCGGCGGACGGGAGGCAGGGGAAGCCCTTTTCACTTTTCGTTCAAATGGTACAACTCATCGCTGGTGCTACTCGGCATCGTGCTGATAGCGGCCGCGAGCATTGTCATCGAGCCGCTGGTGAACGCATTTCCCGAACAATGGTTCGAACGCCTCAACGCCGCAATCGGCCGGGGCGGATGGGCCATACTGATGACCGTTTTTCTGGCCCCGGTCTTCGAGGAGATGCTTTTCAGGGGGCTGATACTCGAATCGGCGCGGCAGAAATGGGGCGCATCGGCCGCCATACTGCTTTCGTCGGTGTTGTTCGGACTTGTCCACGCCCCGATATGGCCGCAGGTGGTCAACGCCTTCATAATGGGCATAATGCTGGGCTACATCTACATTCTGACCGATTCGCTGGTTTCGGTCATAGTCATCCATGCCGTCAACAACGGCCTGGCCTATATGCTGTTGGAGATTACAGGGGACCAGGCCACCGATATGCGGGCGATGATCGGCAACGACACCGTCTACTGGATCGTCTACGCCGCCAGCCTCGCGGTGTTCATCGCGGCTCTGGTCACGATGGCGGTCATAGCCACCGACCGGATGCGCAGGCGAGCCGCGATAACCGCCGTTTTCAGCAGCGAGCCCGGCCGGGAAGAAACTTTGCCGCCGGAAGGGTGCGAAAACAATAATAAGGAGTAAATTTCCGTTGGACAGGATATCCCATATAGAGACGATGCCTAAATACGGCCGCATAATCATATTTGCCGTCCTGCTTTTCCTGGCGGGATGCAAGGAGTTTCCCAACCCGTTCGAAGGCGACAAGGTGCTGGCAAGGGCCGGCAAGGCTACGCTGCGCCAGATGGACGTCGAGAGGATTTTTCCGGTGGGCATAACGGGTGCGGACAGTCTTCTGTGGCTCGAAAACTACGTCGACCGATGGGTGCGCGACCAGCTTAAACTGCAGGAGGCCAAACGCCTTTTCGGCGACGATCCCGGCGACGAGGAGCTCGTGCAGAACTACCGCAACAGCCTGCTGACGCGCCGCCTCGAACAGTTTTACATAAATTCAACGGCCGGCGATTCGCTCTACACGCAGAAGGACCTGCGCGATTACTACAACCAGCACAAAAGCGAATTCGTGCTCGACCGCGCCATCGTGAAGGGGCGCGTGATAGCGTTCCCGACCGCTTTCCGCCAGAAAAACCGGGTCAAAGAACTTTTCAGGGACTACACCGCCGAAAACCGCAGCGACCTGCAGGCGCTGGCCGACAAGAACGGCTTCGTGCTTAGGGAAGTGAATGACTGGACCGAATATCCGCAGTTCCTGATGCTGCTGCCCACGAGGCGCAACGAAAGCTACGACGACCTGCTGAAAAAGGAGGGCGTGCAGGAGATGGTCGACGGCGGTACGACCTACTATTTCGTTATCGGCGAGGCGCGCACGCCGGGTATGACCACCCCCTACGAAATGGTCAGCGGCATGGTCCGCTGGGCTGTTTCGACGCGCCGCAAGGCCGAGGTCGTCAAGGCGCGCGAGGACAGTATCTACAACACCGCCCTGCAAGAGAAAAAAGCTGTTATCAATCTGTAAAACACATTTTTACAGATTGATGAAATCATGAATCATGAATGACACGCAACGAAAGTCAATCTATATAAAAACAAAACGTGCGAAGCACACCGCGATTCATGACTCATGATTCATGATTCATGATTAAAATAACTACTTTTGTAGGCTTTTAAGAAAGTAAACGATAATTCGATACAATGAGGAAAGTCCTTATAACACTGGCCGCCGCTGCAGCGACACTGACGGCTTTCGGGCAGCAGCAATTCGTGGCCGACAAGGTGGTGGCCGTGGTGGGCAATTCGCCCGTACTCTACTCCGACGTGGTGAAGCACGCCGAGCAGCTGACCGCCGAATACCGCAGCCAGAACTACACATCGCCGCGCGATCCCATGGACGAGGCGCTGGAGACGCTGCTCGAACAGAAACTGCTGTACAACCAGGCGCTGATCGACTCGGTCGAGATAACCAGGTACATGGGAGGGATCGCCGACATGGTCAACCGCAACGTCGAAAAGATGATCGAGGATGCAGGTTCGATGAAGGCGCTCGAGGAGCAGCAGCGCAAGCCGCTGTACGGCATCAAGGACGATATGAAAAAGGAGGTCGAGGAGTATTACTACGCCGTCGAGATGCGCCAGACCATCCAGGGTCAGGTGAAGGTAACTCCCGGCGAGGTCGACCGCTTCTACCGCAGGATAGATAAGGACAGTCTCCCCATAATCCCCGAACAGTATGTCTACGCCCAGATAACCAAACTGCCCGCATCGAGCGAGCAGGCCAAGCAGAGGGCGCGCGAACGCCTTCTGGAGATGCGCGAAAGGATCATCAACGGAGAGAAATTCGAGCGCCTGGCCGTGATGTATTCGGCCGACACCGGCACCGCCATGAGGGGCGGGGAGATGGACCCGGCCCCCAGGGAGTCGTTCGTGGAACCGTTCGCCAATGCCCTCGTGAAGCTGAAACCGGGACAGGTTTCGGGCGTCGTCGAAACCGAATTCGGATTCCACATCATACAGCTGATCGACAAGCCGACCGAGGAGCTCTACCACATGAGGCACATCCTGATAAAGCCTACATACACTGCCGAAGAGTTGTCCGGAACCATCACGGTGCTCGACAGTATCGCCGGAGTGATCCGCAACGGCGATATCACTTTCGAGAAGGCGGCGCTCCAGAACTCCGACGACGAGAATTCGCGGATGAACGGCGGGGTGGTGTCGAACCAGCAGATGCTGTTCCGCTACACCGGCTCCTCCGACCCGAGCCAAACGCGCACGCGTTTTGTGAAGGACAATCTCGATCCGGACGACTACCGAAGGCTCAGCAGGCTCAAGGTCGGTGAAATATCCGCCCCTTTCGTGGGGACCGACATGCTGGGAAACCAGATGGGCAAAATGCTCAAGTTGGTCGAAATCGTTCCGGCGCACAGGGCCGACCTCGCGCAGGACTACCTCGATATAGAACAGATGGCGCTCCAGCGCAAACAGCAGCAGTATTTCCAGAAGTGGCTCAACAAGAAGATCGACGAAATGTACGTGCGCATCGACCCGATGTTCAAAAAAGAAGATTTCGAAAACAAACGCTGGTTCAAATAGCCAATGGCTATTTGAACCGAATGAAGAATTAAGAATGAAAAATGAAGAAAGGCGCCCGGCTTTCAGCCGTGTTAAAAACAGATCAATGCGAAATTCTTTTTGCATGGCAATTCTTCATTCTTCATTCTTAATTCTTAATTCCTCAATCTCAAAATCGGAATTTTGAGGTTGAGAGGGTATATGCTGCTGCTTGCGGGCCTTGTTTTCAGCGGGGCCCTGTTTT
This sequence comes from Rikenellaceae bacterium, assembly GCA_031554415.1. GTDB lineage: Bacteria > Bacteroidota > Bacteroidia > Bacteroidales > Rikenellaceae > UBA940. The sequence goes on from JAVBVG010000035.1 coordinate 23,168, forward strand.
CGCAGGTGCAGAAAGAGCGCGAACCCAAAAAACCGGTCGACATCAAGGCCGACAAATCCTACTTCGACAAAAAACTCAACCAGTCGCTCGGCATCGACGAAAGGGCCAAAATCCTGGTCGGACAGGTGATTTTCCACCACAACGGGACGGTGATCTCGTGCGACAGCGCGATACACTACTCCGACAAACATATCGACTGCTTCAAAAACGTCATAATCAACAAGGATTCGACCTACGTCTACGGAGAAAGGGCCGAATACAACGGCGACATCAATCTGGCGAGGGTCTATTCGCCCATCGTCAAGGTTATCGACGGCGACGCCACGCTCTACACCTACAATTTCACATTCAACACGCTGGACAACATCGGCATCTGGTACGGCGGAGGCGTTATGTACCAGCAGGACAACGTTATGGAGTCGGAAAAAGGCTACTACTACTCCGACCTGCACGAACTTGTGGCGGTGCGCAACGTCGAAATGAAGAACGACGACTACACGGTAATCTCGGATTCGGTGCGCTACAACACCAACTCCAAGCTCGCCACTTTCTACACCAAAACATACATCTGGACCAATGAGGGCGAGATAATCACGGCCGACCGCGGACGGTACAACACCGCCGACAGCACCTACTTTTTCTGGGGCGACGCCTACGTGCTGACCGATTTCCGCGAAACGTGGGCCGACACCATCGATTTCAACGCCAAGCGCAACGACGCCATACTCTACGGCAACATCCAGATCGACGACAACGAGAACGCCAGTTCGGCCTTCGGCGACTACGGGCAGTACTGGGGGGCGCGCGGCGAAACGATGCTCACGAAACGCCCGTCGCTGTTCAATTTCGACGAGGAGCAGGGCAACGCCGACACACTTTACATGCGCGCCGACACGATCTTCATGTACGTGATATATCCCTCGGACAGGCCGCGGCCAAAACGGGAACCCGATCCCTACGCCCACCTGCACTGGGCCGACTCGCTGCCAGATTCGGTGCGCCTCGGGATCGCCGACAGCCTGCGCCCGGTCATCGCCCGCCTGCGCAGCGAGATCGGCGGTCTGCGCCGGACGGCCGACTCGATAATAAACGTGCTTTACCCGCCGCCCGCGCCGGTACTTCCGCCGATGGACTCGCTTCCGGATGTGGAAACGACGAAAGCCGTGAACGATTCGCTGCCGCCGGATGCGGTTGCCGACACACTGCAACTGCCGGGTGCCGTTCCACTGGAAGGCGGGGAAACATTGGAAGAAACGACCGGGGAAACGTCTGCGGAGGCAGCGCCCGAAGAGCCTTCGCGCCGCCGGCGCGACCGCGGACGAGGCCCTGATCCCGGTTTCAGTTATCATTACTCGCCTTACTACATTCGCGACAGCCTGGCCGCCGCAACGCCCGATTCGCTCGCCGTTGCGCAGCTCCCCGTTTCGATGGCGACCGACTCGCTTTCGCATATGGAAAAGGTGAGGGAACTGCTGCCGCCGGAGCTGGAGGGAGAGGAAGCCTCGACGCTGTTCGAAATGATAGGGGACAGCATTCCACGCGGGATGTCGCACCTTGTGTCGGACAGCATCGACGCCGCTGCGCTGCGGAATGTGATCCGCGATGCGGCCGCGGCGCAATCGCAGCTCAAGCCGAAGCCTGAACCCGGGCCCAAGCCGGAGCCGGTCAAGCAGCCTGAAAAACCCGTTCCACCCCATGTCCAGGCTATGCGCGACCGGATACAGGAGCTGACCGCGCAGGCTGACAGCCTCCAGAACGCCGAAGCATATATCCGCCCGAAACCAAAGGCCGAACCGCCGGGATATCTCACGGCGCCGGATTCGCTGGAGATGCTCGCCGCAGTCGACAGTCTTGCCCTCGCGGACAGTCTCGCGCACATAGACAGCCTCTCGCAGCACGACCCGAAAGCATTGAAAAAACTGGAAAAAACCGAAAAGAAGCGTCTCAAAGCCGAAGCGAAGGCCGCGAAAAAGGCGGAGAAAAAACGGCTGAAAGAGGAAAAACGCGCTTTCAAGGCCGCCCGGCAGGCGCAGAAACAGGAGGAACGCCGCCGGAAAGTACAGGACAGGATAGGCTGGGTGACCGAAACCGCCGAAAGCGACTCGCTGGCGATCGTCGACTCACTGCGGACTCTCGACTCGCTGATGACCGCGCAGGTTGATTCACTGGAAATGCTGCCTCCTGTCAAAGATACAATAAGCGAACCGGACACCGTAGAACGCATCTGGCGCGGCTGGTACGACGTGAAGATATGGCGCAAGGATATGCAGGCCGTGTGCGACTCGATCGTCGGTTTCTCGCGCGACTCGACGGTCCGCATGTACCTCGATCCGATACTGTGGCATCAGGACAGCCAGATCGTGGCGGATTCGCTGACGCTCTTTACCGACGGCGGAGATATCGACCACGCCGAATTCTACGGCAATCCGATAATGGGTTCCCGTCTCGCCCCGAAACAGTTCAACCAGGTGACCGGGAAGAGCATGAAGTCGTGGTTCCGCGACAACGAAGTCTACCGCCACGACGTGATCGGCAATGCCGAGGCGTTCTATTACATACAAGAGGGCGAACCCGAGGATGAGGATTTCGACCCCGCGCCCGTGGCGTTTATCGTGATGACCGCGGCGAACATGTCTTTCCTGATCGAGGACCAGTTCGTGCGCTACATAATTGCCCGCGAGAATCCGATCTGGCCCGTCTATCCGATAGACCAGATCCCGGCCAGCCAGCCGGTCGAACTGAAGGGTTTCAAGTGGTGGGAAGAGCGCCAGCCGGCACTGGCCGACGTTTTCGACCGCCGCATACGTCCGGCCGAGCGCGAATTCCACGAAACGATGGAGCTTCCGAAGTTTCCCATCGCTGCCCGCATCAACCGCCGCCGCGAATACCTGATCCAGAACCTGATGTGGGCCGACCGCGTCGATCCGCTCCCGTCGTACGCCATCGAGTTCGTCAGGTCGCTCGAACAGTAATTCAACTTACAGTATATGCAAAAAGAATTTTACGGCTTCACCGCCATGTCATTACAAGGCAAAGATATCAGTATGGGAACATACGAAGGTAAGGTCGTCCTTGTTGTCAATACGGCCAGCAAATGCGGCCTCACCCCCCAGTACGAGGGTCTGGAAAAACTGTATGAAAAATACAAAGAGAGGGGGCTGGTCATACTCGGTTTCCCGTGCAACCAGTTCGGAAACCAGGAGCCCGGCACCGAAAAGGAGATTTCGGAGGGCTGCCTGATAAACTACGGGGTGACATTCCAGATGTTCTCCAAGGTCGATGTGAACGGCGAAGGGGCGCATCCGTTGTTCAAATATCTCAAAAAAGAGTTGAAAGGCTGTTTCGGCAACGCCGTGAAATGGAATTTCACCAAGTTCCTTATCGACCGTACAGGTGAGCCCGTGAAGCGTTTTGCACCGGTTACCAAACCCGAAAAGATCGACAAATATATAGCGGAACTGCTGTAAAAGAAAAGCCGGACTTGTAATCCGGCTTTTCTTTTACTTATATATCTCCCGGCGGCCCGCCTTAAGAGTATTTTGCATCAGCGAGATGATCGTCATGGGGCCTACGCCGCCCGGGACCGGGGTGATGTAGGAGCATTTCGGAGCCACCTCGTCGTACTTCACGTCGCCGACGAGTTTCCAGCCGCTTTTGGTCTTGTCGCTCGGAACGCGCGTGATGCCCACGTCTATCACGACAGCCCCCTCTTTCACCATATCGGCGGTCACGAATTCCGCTCGTCCCAGCGCGGCGATCACGATATCGCCTGACGCGACCACCTCACGCAGGTTGGCCGTGCGGCTGTGGCAGATCGTAATGGTGCAGTCCCAACCCTTCTGCGACAGCAGGTTGGCTATCGGGCGCCCCACTATGTTGCTGCGGCCGATCACCACGCAGTGCTTGCCGGCTGTCGGGATTTTGTAGTATTTGAGCAGGGCGAGGATGCCGTCGGGCGTCGCTGAAACAAACGCCGGAAGCCCCATCGTCATACGCCCCACGTTTATCGGGTGGAAGCCGTCGACGTCCTTGCGGTAGTCGATGGCCTCGATCACTTTCTGCTCGGAGATGTGTTTCGGCAGCGGCAGCTGGACTATGAATCCGTCCACCCCGGCGTCGCCGTTCAGGCGGGCGATCTCATCCAGAAGTAATTTCTCCGTGGTTTCTTCAGGCATACGCAGCACGGTCGAGCGGAAACCCACTTCGCCGCAGCACTTTTCCTTGTGTCCCACGTAGGTCTGCGAAGCGCCGTCGTCGCCCACAAGTATCGCCACCAGATGCGGCGGACGCTCTCCCGCCTTTACCATCGCCCCGACTTCCGCCGCTATTTCCCTGCGCAGCGCGGCCGCCACCTCTTTTCCGTCTATGATTGTCATTGCTGTAAATCGTTATAAATCGTTTCTTCTATCAATGGGATTGACATCACATCCTTGAGCATCACCGTTTTATCCGTGTCCAGCAGGTACAGCGTCGGGATGGCTTTCAGGTCGTAAAGTTCATCTTTCTTCATTTTCAACTGTTTGTCGTACGAATTGATCCACCCCTGCGGCATGTGCGGGGCGTATTTATGCCACTCGGCGAGGTCCTCGTCGGGATAGATTGCCAGGACCTTGACGGTGCCGTCGCCGATCAGTTGGGTAAGCATCGGCGAGGCCTGCACCTGCTGCATCGTCTCCTTACACGCCGTGCAGCCCGGATTGTTGATGAAAACCAGCGTGTAGGGAGCCTTCAGGCCGTAGAGCGTCCCAGTCGCACCGGACTCGAGGGTGTAGCGGAAATCGGCCGCCGGAGTGCCCGCGCGGTTCTTCAGCGCCATCCGCAGCTGCTCCCCGGGGCGTATCCTCTCCCACTGGTCGAGCGAGGGATTGGCAAGCACCGACTCCAGTACGGTGATATAGTATTCGTCGTCGCGGAAAGGGGAGTTCGGCTCGAAAAGGTACTTCTCGGAGAGCTCCGCAAAGTGCTGGAACATATCCTTGTCGGCCGCGGCCTTGCGGAACATCGCGCGTATCGACTCGTCGCCGACCTCGTGCGGAATGTTCAGAAGAACCTGCACGTAGTTGGTGAACGCCTGCTCGGTGTAATCCGCGTTGCCGATATTTGTGGTGTCGGCAAAATCGAAACTGTCCCAGAAATGCTGCGCGAGGTAGCGGGCCTGCTCCTCCGGATCCGAGATCATGCCCGGAACCTTCGGCAGAACGTATGTTTTTCCCGGCCCTGCGGCCTCCGCCGTATCGGCACTGTCCGATGCCGCCTTCGCCTTCCGCCCCCCGCCGCAAGACGCACAAACCGCAAGCAGCGCCGCAAACAATAACACTTTTTTCATATCGCCTGAAAATTATTTTCATTACGTTACTTTTGCAAATCCAAAAGTAACCAAACCGGCGGCAACGGCCGCAGCGATTTATTTTGGTGCCGCTTTTTTAAAAGCGGCGGTACTCTCTTAAAAATGTATTTAGTTTCTCGACCGCACGGGCGCGGTGGCTGACGGCGTTCTTTTGGGCGGGGTTCATTTCGGCGAAGGTTTCGCCGGAGCCGTCGGGAATGAAGACCGGATCGTATCCGAAGCCGCCCGTTCCGCGGTATTCCGGGATGATGCGTCCGTTCACCGTGCCGTCGAACAGGTATTCGCGTCCGTCGAGGATGAGTGCTATCACGGTGCGGAAGCGCGCCGAGCGGTCGGGCGCGCCTTCGAGGTTTTTCAGCAGCAGGGATGTGTTCTCGTCGAAATCGTGCCGGTCGCCCGCGTACCGCGCTGAACGCACCCCGGGATCGCCGCCGAGCGCGGCAACTTCGAGCCCCGTGTCGTCGGCGAAGCAGTCCAGCCCGGTGCGTTCGTGTATATACCGAGCCTTTTGCAGGGCGTTTCCTTCGAGCGTGGGCTGTGTTTCGGGAATATCCTCCGTGATGCCGCAGCCGGCAGGGGTCACCAGTTCGAATTCCGGGCCGAGTATCGCCGACACCTCCTCCAGTTTGTGTTTGTTATTAGTCGCGAAAACGAGCCTCATAACTTGTGTTCCAGTTTAGAAAGTTCGTAGTCGGCGTCAATCTTGTCGATGACGGTTTTGACGATGCGGTCGAGAGCGTGTCCCTCGCTGTAATCGGCGGGAGAAGCGAAATTGACGCGGTTCTCGCGGATCAGGCGGTCGGATTCGTCGCGCGCCTTCTCCACAGCCGGATCGTAGACCGCGATCGAGTATCCGCCCGACGATTTCACCAGCCTCATGCAGGGGATGTCGGTCGTTCCGTCGCCGAAATAGATCATGTGCCTGAACGGCACCGGGCGCTTGCTCTCGTCGATGTACCGGTTGACCGCCTTTGCGTCCCACACCGGTTCGACGCCCTTGTTTATCTTGAAGATGAACTGCGTCTTGTTGGTGTAGTTCACCGCCACGCCGGGCCAGTAGGCTATGCCGTCGACGTCGTAGAGGAACGAACAGGCGTAGATCTTCTTGAATTCGCCAGCGATGGGCGTCCCCTCGATCATCTCTTTGATGCCCGACGAATTGATGTAATGCACCACGTTGATGCCCTTCTCCGCGCCGTAACTGTTTATACGCCCGAACCACTCGCGCACGCCCGGAAAAAGCTCGATGTTGCGTCCCGACTCCCGGAAAGACTCCCGTTTGAGCGACACCCCGCGGCTGCGGGCCTCCTGGATCATGCGGGCCATATAGGTAAGGATCGGGTCGGCGTCCTGGTCGCGCGCCAGTTGGCTGCTCGCGCTCCAGAAGTCGCTGTTGCTGCTCCCCACCGCCGGAATAAAGTCGTACTCCTGCATATTGCCGGGCGACAGCGTCCCGTCGAAGTCGTATATCAGCGCTACGGTTAACTTATGGTCTTCCATGGTGTCAGAGCCGGAAATGTTACCGCCCCTCTTCGCTGAGGAGCTTTGTTGTCTTCTTGATTATCTGGAGGATAATGAATACGACAAGTATCCCGCCTGTGACATATGCCATGGGCAGGTAGTCGAGCGGTTCGCCGGTCAGCAGTTCGCCGCCTATCTCGAACAGTGTGAAAATGAGCATCAGGGCCAGCAGGCCGTTCTTCTCTTTCCTGAGTATCTTTTTCCAGCTGAACGGCACCGAAGCCTTGCGCCAACCCTTGCACCGCGGGATGAAGCAGGGGGTTTCGGCCGCCCAATCCTCGTACATTTTGCCGAATTTGCGCGTCAGGAACTGCTCCTCGGCAAAGATTATCCGTTCGTAATATATCCAGTAGAAAAGCACGAAAGCCACCACGAACCAGACATTCATGGTCAGCATTCCGATGCCGAGCCACATCAGGAAATTGCCCAGATAGAGCGGGTTGCGGACGACGGAGTATATCCCGGTCGTGTTAAGCGAATCGGCTACCTGCTCTTTGGTGTTGCGGCCCGAGGTCCTTGCCGGGGTATGTCCGACGGTGACGATCCTTACGACAAGCCCCAGAAGCGAAACCGCGAGGCAGAACATATCGTACCATACTTCCCAATGGGTCCCCTCCAGCAGATAGCGTTCCGGATGGAGTTCGGTCCAGACGTACATGCCCGCACCGAACACAAGGATTACCAGCGGCAGCACGCCCCTGAAGCGGAACAGCCAGACACCCTGCTTTTCCATCTGATCTTTTAATAACATAGGTTCTTAGTTTAAATTTACTCCGCAACAGAAAATTTCATTCGCAAAGGTAGTGATTTATTGCTAATTTTGCGACGTAAAATACGAACTATGAAGTCAGGATTCGTAAATATCATAGGCAACCCCAACGTCGGGAAGTCGACGCTGATGAACCGCCTCGTGGGCGAGCGCATCTCTATCATCACCTCGAAGGCGCAGACCACCCGCCACCGCATAATGGGCATCGTCAACGGCGACGATTTCCAGATCGTCTACTCCGACACGCCCGGCATCCTGAAACCCGGCTACAAGCTCCAGGAGTCGATGATGAAGTTCGTGCAGGGGGCGGTGCAGGACGCCGACGTGATACTCTACGTCACCGACACGGTCGAGGGGGCGCAGGCGGGCGACGCGCTGCCCGAACGCAACGCCGAAATCGTCGGGAACATCCGGCAGAGCGGCATTCCCACCATCGTCATCATCAACAAGATAGACCTTTCGACGCCCGAAGCGGTGGGGGCTATGGTCGAAAATTGGCGGCGCTGGCTTCCGGACGCGCAGGTCGTGACGGCCTCGGCTCTGCTGGGCTTCAACACGGAAGGGCTGCTGGGGCGGGTGCTCGAACTGCTGCCCGAAGGCGAGCCTTTCTACGACCGCGACGCGCTGACCGACCGCAGCCTGAGATTCTTCGCCACCGAGATCATCCGCGAAAAAATACTGCTCAACTACTCCAAGGAGATCCCGTACAGCGTCGAGGTCGCGATAGAGGAGTATAAGGAAAGTACCGAGATCGACCGCATCCGCGCGGTGATATACGTTTCGCGGCAGTCGCAGAAGGGCATCATCATAGGCCACAAGGGCGAAAAGCTCAAAAAAGTGGGCACGCAGGCGCGCAGGGATATGGAGGAATTCATCGGAAAGAAGGTATTCCTGGAGCTTTTCGTGAAGGTGGCCGACGACTGGCGCGACAGCGAGTCGCAGCTAAAAAGGTTCGGATACAACGAGTAAGTCGGAACGCCGACAGCGATCTTCCCTTCCCATGGAGGGGTGCCCACAGGGCGAAGTGGTCCGTCATTGCGAGCATAGCGAAGCAATCCATTGTCATCGATCCGAGTCGGTAAGCCGCTGTTTGCAGCGGTACCGAACAAAGGAGGGAGATAATGACGATATTTGCAGCTTTTTCCGGTTCACTATTATACCCCTTCCACATAACAACCAGAGAAACATGTATCGCCCCTCAGCGCCTTCCCGAGGGGGTTTTGTTTTATATGTTATTTTTTTCACACAAAACGTTTGTTATTATAAAAAAGGTTATACATTTGTATTTGTAATTTTTGACTCCCAGAAAGTTAACTTTTGTAAGTTCACCTCTTATCCTTTCTTTTCTGACATGAAAACTCTCAAAATCCGCGACCTTACGCTTCGTGACGGCCAGCAGTCTTCGTTCGCGACGCGGATGAACCAGGCCCAGATCGACCGCGTGCTTCCCTTCTACAAAGACGCCAATTTCTACGCCATGGAAGTGTGGGGCGGGGCGGTTCCCGACTCCGTGATGCGCTACCTGGGCGAAAACCCATGGGACAGGCTCGAAAAGATCAAGGCCGCGGTGGGCGACGCATCGCTTCTGACCGCCCTGTCGCGCGGACGCAACCTGTTCGGCTACCAGCCCTATCCCGACAACATCATAGAGGGATTCTGCCGCAACTCGATCGAATCGGGACTCGGCATCATGCGTATTTTCGACGCGCTGAACGACGTGGACAACGTTAAATCGACCATCAAATACGTCAAGCAGTACGGCGGTATCGCCGATTGCGCCGTGTGCTACACCATCGACCCGAAATATCCCGAACTTTCGTTCTTCGACAAGCTGAAAGGGAAAAAGAACCCCGCGCCGGTCTTTACAGACCAATATTTCCTCGACAAGGTGCAGCAGATGGCCGAACTCGGAGCCGACATGATAACCATCAAGGACATGAGCGGCCTGATACCGCCCAAGAGAGTTTACGACATGGTCACGCTTTTCAAGAAGCATATTTCGATTCCCGTCGATTTCCACACGCACTGCACTCCCGGTTTCGGCCTTGCATCGGTTGTTTCGGCCATCGCGGCCGGAGCCGACATAGTCGACACCAATATATGGAACTTCGCCGGAGGTCCCGCGGCACCCGCGATCGAGCTTATATACGTTTTCTGTAAGAAGATGGGCGTGGGGCTCGACGTGAATATGGAAGCTGTTTCCAAGATCAACAGGGAACTGCTCGCCATCCGCGCCGAACTGGCCGATTTCGACGCCGTCAAACTCGTAGCCAAGGTTTTCGACCCGTTGAAAGACACCATACCCGCCGAGATAGACGCCGAATTCGACCGCGCAGTTAAAGCGGCATACGACGTCGACGAAGATACGCTGGTCGACGCCTGCCACAGGATCGAGTCGTTTTTCAACTTCCCGCCGCCCAACGAACTTGTGAAGAACGCCGAGATACCGGGCGGCATGTACACCAACATGGTGGCGCAGCTCAAACAGCTCAAGAACGAAGATATCCTGCCGCGCGCGATGGAGCTGATCCCTTCCGTCCGCCTCGATGCCGGACTTCCGCCGCTCGTGACCCCCACGAGCCAGATCGTGGGCGCGCAGGCGGTCAACTGCGCGATGGACGAAAAAAACGGCAAGCCGATGTACACCACCAAGAGCGTGCAGTTCGTCAACCTCGTGAAGGGCGAATACGGCAAGACCCCCGTTCCGGTCGATCCTGCTTTCCGCGAAAAAATCGCCGGCAGCCCCGTCGAAACCAACTACGACACGAGCAAGCACCAAATGCAGCCAAATCCGGCTCTTGAGCAGTGCGGAGGCATGCTGCTGGCCGAGAACGAAAAGGAAGTGCTGCTTCTCGAACTCTTCCCGCTGGTGGCGAAGGATTTCCTCTCGAAGGTCAAATGCGACCGCTACGCCGCCGAAGCCGCGAAACGGGAGGCCGAGCGCAAAGCCGCAGAGCCGAAAGTCGAGATCGTTCCCATAACCGGGATCACTATCGACGCTCCGATGCCAGGCAGGATACTGGCTTTTCTTGTTAAGCCGGGCGATAAGGTCAAATCGAATACCGACGCGTTCGTGCTGGAGGCGATGAAAATGGAGAACAGCATCGCGGCCGAAACCGATGGTATTGTCAAACGCATCCTCGTCCACGAAGGCGACACCGTGGCGGCCAACAGCCCGGTCATAGAACTGGAACCTTGATAGTTGTGTTACAACTATCAAGCTCATCGACTGAATCCCGCATGTCAGCCGCAGGCTGGCGCGGAAACAGCGAAAGGAGATAATAGAAAGAAATCTCTTTTTATATAATATTTTGTGCGGAGCGCCGCCCCCTGTGAAGGAGGCGGTTCTCTTTTATGTCACTATCGGAAATATCATCCCGAGCGAGCCGCAGGCGACGAGGGATCTGCATTATTTCCATACATGGTTTGTTAACAGCCAGATTCCTCATCGCGCGATGGACCCTCAAAGCCCGTCGCAAGCCGTCGAATCGCACTCTTTCGGAATGACATATTTATGCCTTATTGACAATGGAGACAGCTAATTTGTCATGATTTTCAGAATGGCAGGGGATTTGCTGCTTATTCGGTAGTTGTAAAAATGAAAACATTATGAACATCAACACACTTACGATCAAGGCCCAGGAGGCGCTCCAGGAGGCGCTGACGCTGGCGCGGTCGAAAGAGAACCAGGCGGTCGAACCGCTCCATATACTCAGCGCGCTCATCGCCGAAGAGGATTCGCTGGCGGCGTTCCTGCTGTCGCGCGTGGGCGTCAACGCGAAAAACCTCCGCGACGCCGTCGAGGCGAAGATCAACGCCCTGCCAAAGGTTTCGGGCGGCGAACAGTATTTTTCGCAGGATTCGTCGAAAGTGATCCAGCGCGCCACCGACTACACGGCGGAGTTCGGCGACCGATATGCGTCGGTCGAACACCTGTTGCTGGGCATTCTGCGCGACGGCGGCGAGGCTTCGCGGCTGCTGAAGCAGGCCGGGACGAACGAAAAAGAGCTGATCGCGGCCATCAAGGAGTTCCGCAAGGGGGCTTCGATAGATTCGCAGACTTCGGACCAGACTTTCGACGCGCTGGGCAAATACGCCATAAACCTCAACGAAATGGCTCGTGCGGGGAAACTCGACCCTGTCATCGGCCGCGACGAGGAGATACGCCGCGTGCTTCAGATACTTTCGCGCCGGACAAAGAACAACCCCATTCTGGTCGGTGAGGCCGGTGTGGGCAAGACCGCCATCGCCGAGGGGATCGCCCACCGCATCGTGGACGGCGACGTACCGGATAATCTGCGCAGCAAACAGGTTTTTTCGCTCGATATGGGTTCGCTGGTGGCGGGCGCGAAATACAAGGGCGAGTTCGAGGAGCGCCTCAAGGCGGTCGTCAAGGAAGTCATCGGGGCCGAGGGCGAGATACTGCTCTTCATCGACGAGATACACACGCTGGTCGGCGCGGGCAAAGGCGAGGGGGCGATGGACGCCGCCAACATCCTGAAACCGGCGCTTGCGCGCGGCGAACTGCGCACCATCGGGGCGACAACGCTCGACGAATATCAGAAATATTTCGAGAAGGACAAGGCGCTCGAACGGCGTTTCCAGATGGTTATGGTCGACGAACCATCGACCGAGGACTCTATCTCGATCCTGCGCGGGCTGAAGGAGCGCTACGAGAACCACCACAAGGTGCAGATACGCGACGAGGCGATAATCGCCGCCGTGGAGCTGTCGCACCGCTATATCACGTCGCGTTTCCTGCCCGACAAGGCGATCGACCTCGTTGACGAAGCGGCTTCGCGCCTGCGCCTGGAGATGAATTCCGTGCCCGAGGAGATCGACACCCTCGACCGCCGCGTGCGCCAGCTCGAGATCGAACGCGAAGCCATCCGCCGCGAAAAGGACCAGGCGCGGCTCGATATCCTGACGCTCGAGATCGACGAACTGAACGCCCAACGCAGCGCCCTTCGCGCCAAGTGGGAGAACGAGCGCAGCATGCTCGAAAAGATTCAGCGAGGCAAGGAGGACATAGAAAAATTCAAGGTCGAGGCTGCCGAAGCCGAGCGCACGGGCGATTACGGCCTCGTAGCCGAGATCCGCTACGGCACGATCCGCGAAAAGGAGACCGAAATAGCCAACCTGCAGAAGGAGCTCGAACTTGCCAACGCCAGCGGCTCGATGATAAAGGAGGAGGTCGACGCGCAGGATATCGCCGAAGTGGTTTCGCGCTGGACGGGCATCCCGGTCAGCAAGATGCTTGCGAGCGAGCGCGAAAAACTGCTCCATATGGAGGATGAACTCCACAAGCGCGTAGTGGGTCAGGAGGACGCCATCCGTGCCATATCGGACGCCGTCCGCCGCAGCCGCGCGGGCCTCAACGACCCCCGTAAACCGATAGGTTCGTTTCTGTTCCTCGGCACGACAGGCGTCGGAAAGACCGAACTTGCCAAAGCGCTTGCCGAATTCCTCTTCAACGACGACAACATGATGACGCGCATCGACATGAGTGAGTACCAGGAGCGTCACTCGGTGTCGCGCCTTATCGGAGCGCCTCCGGGATACGTGGGCTACGACGAGGGGGGCCAACTTACCGAAGCCGTGCGCCGCAAACCCTACTCCGTCGTGCTTCTCGACGAGATCGAAAAGGCTCATCCGGATGTATTTAACATCCTGCTGCAGGTACTCGACGACGGCCGCCTTACGGACAACAAGGGCCGCACGGTGGATTTCCGCAACACGATCATCATCATGACCTCGAACATGGGTTCGCAGGTGATCCGGGAGAATTTCGAAGGTGCGGCCGACGCAAAAGGCGAAGTTCCGGCCGAGGTGGTCGAAAAGACGCGCGACGAGGTTGTCGACCTGATGAAGCAGGTGTTGAAACCCGAATTCCTGAACCGTATCGACGAGATAGTGATGTTCACGCCGCTGACGCGTAAGGACACTTTGGAGATCGTCGACATCCAGATCGGCGTTATCGAAAAGATGCTGCACCACAACGGCATCGAGCTGAAAGTCGATAAAAAAGCGCGTGAATGGCTGGCAGACGAGGGCTACGATCCGGTTTACGGAGCGCGTCCGGTGAAGAGGGCCATCCAGCAGAACCTCGTCAACGAGCTTTCCAAGGCGATCCTCGCCGGCACCGTCGACCGCGAAAAACCGGTCGAAGTGAGCGCCGGACCCGACGGGCTGACATTTAAAAACTAAATGCGAATTTAAAAGTCATTCCGAGCGAGGGCGAGGTAACGACCTGAAACAGGAAAATAAGGGTATATCGCACGACGAGGAAACTACAAAATAATTTTTCGCGACTTAACCGGATTTGATTATTAAGGTAGTTCCCTCGTCGCCGGATAGCAGTTATTCTTACACGGCAGCCTCTTTTGATCCGGCTCGCTCGGGATGACCATCTCTGTAAGGCATCCGGAAAACGGATGCCTTTGTTTTTTCATTCGGATTTATTATTTTTACGGAACAAACCCCTAAAACACACCGCGCTATGAAACAGTTCACTTGCTTTCTCCTGCTCTTCCTGTTTGTCAATATCACAGGCTGCCGCGTCGAGCATTTTTTAATAACCGGAATTAAATTTTCAGGTATAGAATCCGATGTTTTATATGGTAAGAATAAGAACGACCGTTTAGAAGGCTATATCTGCACCACTGAATTTAAGGACCAGATATTGTTCGTCGTATCTTATGAACGGGAATTACAATATGTAGCCGGGAATATCAGCAATGGGATAGGCTCTAAATGCTATGCAACGTCCTTGGGTACGGCTTATGATAATTCTTTGTTGGAACAGACCTTTTCAATATGTTTTAATAAACCGTTCGATTATGCCGGACAAACCTATAATGCCGATACAAATATCTTGGACTTTCCTGAAATTCTGGACGAGATAAAATTTATTTATGATTTTAATCAGGGTATTTGCTGCGGAGGTACTGATATAATAATCGAGTTCAGCGATACATTCGCACAAAACGCATCGTTCAGTGAGGACTCTTATGCTGTCACATTTTCGTGCGAAACATCCGACAAAAAATTCCTGCAGGCCGAAACGACCGTGAAATTCTCTTTGAATAAATAACGAATCTTTGGGGATTATTTACGGAAAGAGTAGACCTCGACGTTGCGGAAAACGCCTTCGGCCACATATTCGTCCCGGGGCAGTATCTCGCGGAAAGTGAAACCCAGCCGCAGCGGAATGTTGCGGCTTCGTTCGTTGCCCACGGCGCATTTGATGATGATTTCGCCGATACCCTGCTCCTCCATCGCGAAACGCACCAATTCCCTTACGGCGGCGGTCATCAATCCGCGGCCCTGGTAATCCTCGCGCATCCAATATCCTATCTCAGTGCGGCTCTCGTCGAGTGTGGTTTCCTTAAAGCCGACGATCCCGATGAAAATATCGTCCAGCCGGAGTGTGAAAATAAGTTCCGTCCCGCCGACCGCCGACCGTACGAAAGCGCGCGAATCGTCGACCGTGCGCGTCGTAGCGACGAACGGAAGCCAGCGGCCGAAATGCTCCCTCTGGCTGTCGAGCGCCCGGAATATGGCCGGGGCGTCATCCAGCTGCAGTTCGCGCAACACGAAAGAGGGGGTTATGCGAAATATTTTCATAGGTGGGATTTTACGCGCTTTACGGTGTTTTCCACATCGTAAAATAAGCCGCCCATATCGAGTCCGGAGATCACGCCGCCCGAAACGACCATCTCCCCGTCGACGAAAACAGTGTCTACGTCGCCGGCCTTGGCGCAATATACTACATTGGCTATCATATCGTTGCGCGGATAAAAATGTGGTTTTTCGATATCTAACATCACCATATCGGCCGTGTATCCTTCGGTGATCCGGCCCAGCCGCCCCTCCATCCCGATAGCTTTGGCTCCGTTCACCGTCGCCATTTTCAATATTTCATAAGCGGGCATCGTGGAAGGATCGCCGTCCGCGACCTTCTGAAGGAACGACGCTGTGCGCATCTCCTCCCACATATCGAGGTCGTTGTTCGAGCTGCTGCCGTCGGTGCCGACCGACACGTTCACACCTTTCGCGATCATGCGCGGGACCGGCGCGATGCCGCTCGACAGCTTCATGTTGCTCTGCGGATTGTGCATCGCCGTCACGCCGTATTCGCCGAGGATGTCGATATCGCCCTCCGAAACGTGGACGCAATGAGCCGCCATCGTCGGGATTTCAAAGAAGCCGATGTCGCGCAGATACTCCGACGGAGTGCGCCCGTAGCGTTCGCGGATAATGCGCTGCTCGTCGAGAGTTTCCGAAACATGGGTGTGCAAACCTATGCCATATTTTTGCGCAAGCTCCATCGCGCGTTTGAGATTTTCGGTCGAACAGCTGTAAGCCGAATGCGGGGCGATCCTTACCGAGAGTCGCTCAGAGCCCTCTGCGACCTCCAATGCGGCGGGAAGGTCGCGTTCGAATTCCTCCATCCGGCGGCCGTCGACAAAGCTCGGACACAGCACGGCGCGTATGCCAATATTTTGCGCAACCTGCCCAATGGCGCTTTCGTGCCAGTACATATCGACCAGCGTCGTCGTGCCGCCCAACAGCATCTCGGCCATCCCAAGACGCGCCCCGACGGCTATCTCCTCGGCCCCGATATGCGACTCGAAAGGCCAGATGTGATCGTTGAGCCACGACATCAGCGGGATGTCGTCGGCAAAACTGCGCATCAGCGTCATGGCGACGTGGGTGTGAGTGTTGATAAGCCCCGGCATCAGCAGTTTCCCGCGTCCGTCCACCTCTCGCAGGCCGGGATTCGCCGTGCGGAACTCTGCGGCACGCGCGCTGTCGGACGTCACCAGAACAATTCGGTTGCCTTCCGTGGCAACCGAACCTGTGAAATATTTCTCTCTGCCCACCTCCGTCATCGGCAGGATAAGGCAGCCTGTTATCAGCGTTTTGCCCATTATTTATCTTCTATAGCATTCCCTCTTATTACCAGATTGTTGCGCTTGTCGACCGAGTTGGAATAGATCTCTATCACTTTGTAGAACACGCCCGACTCTTTCTTGCTGACCTCGTACGATACAATTATCACGCCCTTTTGCCACGGCATCACCGGCTTTTTGTCGTAATCGACCTTCACGCAGCTGCACGAAGTGAGCGCCCGGGTGATGACCAGCGGAACCTCACCGTCGTTGGTGAACTCGAAACGGCACTCCACCTTCTTCGTTTTGTGCGGTATCTCTCCGAAATCGTGCTCGGTCCGCGCGAATTTGAAGTGCGGCCCGCCGTACTTGGAAACGGAATCGCCATCCTGCGCCCACGCGCCGCAGACAGCGAACAAAAAAGTTACTATAAAAAACGCTTTTTTCATTCCTTCCCTTTTCTTTAAATCAGTCGCCAGGATTTATTTCCGCTGCCTGAAAGAGTACCGCGACTTTTAAAAAAGTCGCCCAAAAATTTTTAGAGATACTGCGTATCTCGCTTTAAGATAAAACAAAATGAATCGCGGCACCTTTTGCCCCAAAAATAAACCGCCGTCGGCGTTGCGCTTAATTCAATTTGAAGATATATGTAATAGTGCCTGTTTGGATAT
Source organism: Rikenellaceae bacterium (assembly GCA_031554415.1). Lineage (GTDB taxonomy): Bacteria > Bacteroidota > Bacteroidia > Bacteroidales > Rikenellaceae > UBA940. The sequence continues at coordinate 40,370 of JAVBVG010000035.1, forward strand.
CGTTGTCGCTGGCGGTGAAGCGGGCTTTCAGGGCGGCTTTGCGGGCCTCCCTGACCAGGTCGCCGTGGTTGGTGGTGGAGCCGGCCTGTTCGTAGACGGCACTGGTGACTTTGCCTTCGCGGTCGACGGTGATGCGGATCACTACGCGCCCCTGTTCGTTGCCGACATATTCCGGTTTGGGGACAGGCGTGACAAGGTAACGTCCCGAAAGGCTGAAACCGGAGACGCCGGTCCCCCCCGCGCTGTCGCCGCCGCTCGGAGAGCCTTCCTCCGCGCCCTGATTCCCTGCGCCTCCGGCGGTTCCCTGCGAAGTTGCAGTACTACCCTCGGTGCGGCCGGGAAACAGAGCCCGCCGGTTGACCTCGCGCTGCGGGGTAGTTTCTTCGACAGGTTTTGCGGGCTGCGTCTGCGGACGCGGCTCCTCGACTATCGCAGGGGCCGTCGGATCGTCGGTGGTCATGACGGGTTCCGAGGGACGGTTCTGGCGCTGCGGGCTGACGGGACGGGCGTCGACCTCGCTGCTCGCCAGATCGTGGTCGCCGCTGCCCGTGTCGGTAGTCCCGAAATCGACGAGGATTCCGAGCGAAGGTTCGGGCAGCGAGATGCGGTAGGTAACGAACATCAGCCCCACGCACAAGGCGATGTAGAGCACCAAAGCGATGATGCCCCCGATGCGGCCCTTCTTATCGTCCTGTTCGTAATAGTTCATTGCTCAAAAAATGAAAAATGAAAGATTATGGTGCGGCAAATGCCGCTGGTTTAATTCATAATCCATAATTCATAATCCATAATTTATTCAGGGCTTGTCGCCAGTACCAGCGTATACTTGTTGTTCTTAGCGATATTCATCACCGCCACTGTGTATTTCAGAGGCACGTTCTCGTCGGAATGGAGCGAGATCATGGGATTCTCCTTGCCTTCGAGTTTTGCGCGCAGCGTCGGTTCGAGCTGGTTGAACGGCACCTCCTGCGTTTCGACAAAATACTTCAGGTCGGGAGTTATAGAAACGGTGGTGTAGGGTTTTTCCTTGATGTGGTTGGTGCTCTTGGGAAGCACCAGCCTCAGCGCGTTGGGATTCACCAGAGTCAGCGCCATCAGCACGAACATGAGCAGAAGGAACACCATGTCCGTCATCGAGGCGGCGCTGAAACCGCTGTCCACTTTCGAGACTCTTTTTATTGCCATAATATATAGTTTTAATGAAAGATGAAAAATGAAAGATGAAAAATTATTGAGCGGCAGATGCCGCAGGCTCTTAAAAAACGACGCGCAGCGTCACCTCAATCCATCATCTATCATCTATCATTTTTCATTATTTTTTCTCTACGGGTTGGTTGAGTATATCCATGAAGGCTATCGAATTGGCCTCCATCTGGAAGATGAGCCTGTCGATGCGCGCGACGAGGTAGTTGTATCCGAAATAAGAGGGAATACCGACCATAAGACCGCCCACCGTGGTGAGCATCGCGACGTACATACCGCCTGCCAGGACACTGATGTCGACAGTGCCGCCGAGGCCCTCCATAGCCATGAACGCCTGCACGAGGCCGATCACGGTGCCGAGGAAACCGATCATCGGGGCGCCGCCGGAGATCATCGCCAGATAGGGAAGCCCCGCGCTGAGTTTCGACACCTCGAGGTTGGCCTGGTTTTCGATGGCGTTCTGGATTTCGGGCATGGGGCGTCCGATGCGCTCGATGCCCTTTTCGACCATGCGGGCGATGGGGGTGTTGGTGCGCCTGCACGACTCGACGGCCGAAGCGATCTTGCCTTCGGAGATCTTGTCGCGGATGCGGTTCATGAAGTTCATGTCCATTTTCGACGCCCTGCGGATGGCGATGAAACGCTCCACGAAGAGAAAAACGGCCAGTCCGCCCAGAGCGAGCAGCACCCACATGAGCCATCCCCCGGAATTGAACAGTTCCCAGAAAGTCATTGATTTAGCTGCCGCTGCCTCTACATTTTCCGCAATTTCGACCACACCTTCGGCGGTCTGTAAAAACATATTCATACGATTTAAGTTTTATTTATTGTTTGTTTTTATCTCTTCTTTTGGTCTTTATGGTAGTAACACTATCGGAGCCAAAATTAACAAAAGTATCTCGATTTTTTCGCCAAACGTCGCGGAATGAGTCAAAATCTTTTTTATAATAGACGCCCAGCCCGCTTTCCTGAAGCCCCTGGGTTTCATTGAGGCGGTCGATCGTCTGCGAGAAAACTTTCAGCCGGAAGTTGCCCGCCTTGTCTATCACCCACGTCAGCGACACGTCGCCCGCAAGGTTGCTGACGTTGCTTGTGCCGACGCTGGTGGCGGCGCGGTCGTCCACATAGTTGCCTTCGATCTCGAGCAGCAGGCGGTTGTCGATGAAGGCGGTCGAGAACCCGAGGTCGAACTGGTTGCCGATGAAACCGCTCTGCGGTCGGTACCTGAAATAGATATTGTAGTCCTCGCTCGACAGGAAATTGCTCAGTTGGCTGGTCAGGATGTCGAATCCGACCGCCCCGGTCGCCAGCGCGCCCGAATTGGCGGTTTGCGCCGCCAGCGAATTGTTCGACGCGAAACTGCCGGTCATGAGCAGCGACAGCACCTGGGTGCCCTTCAGCTCCTGTGTGTTCATGGCGTTGTTGACAATGATCTGCGCTTCGGGTGAGGCCGACGGCATACGCACGTCGAAGGTGATCTGGGGCTGCGACAGGCGTTCTGTGAGGAGGATCACGCAGTCGACCGGGACGTTCGCTCCGCCGGATATGGAAGAGGCGCCGGTCTCGCCTATGAGCGGCGAAAGCGAGGTTCGGATGCGGTACGTGGCCTCTATGTTGAGCAGCGCGTCATCGGGTTCGCCCGTCCACACGAGGGTGCTTCCGCGCGTGATCGTAAACTCCTTGTTGAAGACATCCATCATCGAGAAATCGAAACGGCCGTCGCTGATAGTGCAGTCGCCGACCATCGAGAAGAGGTTGGTGGCGGGGTTGATCCGCATGTTTATCACGCCGCGTCCGTGGGCGCTGATGCCGTTGCCGAGGTTGGGGTCGATCAGCATATGGAACTCTGCGTCGGGCGTCAGGTCGACCGTGATGTCCACATCTATAGGCTTGCTGCGCGTTCCGCGCGACCGGGCGCGCTGCAACTGCCTTTCATATAGATATTTCTTGCGCGCCAGCACGTTGGTGGTGTCGACATCCCTGCGGTTCGGGTCGGCCAGCACCACGAAATCGGCCCAAGAGATATTGGATTTGGCGTTGAGCGGCATATGGAACCTGGTTCCGCGCCCAGTAGAGGCCGATATCCCCATTTTGGTGCCCATATTGTCGACCTTTATCCCCAGCGAGCCGGTGGCGAATACCTGCCCGTAGAAAGCCTCGTTATTCTCCGCCCCGGTATCGACGGCGAGCAGGTTGTGGACCGTAGCGCTTATATCCGCCACGACATTTTTCAGGTTCGACAGATCGACCGTCATGCCGAAGTCGCCGGTGTTGCCGAAACGGTCGCGCACAGGCGTCGGAGGAAGGCGCAGACGGGAATTGTCGACGGTTATCGCGCCGTTCTCGAGAAAATATGCCGCCTGGGTATATGCCACGGTCGTTTCGAAACGCGGGACGTCGATGCGCCCGTCCATACGCAGTTTTTTGAACGTTCCGCCCAGTTCAAGATAAGCGTTGGCTTTCCCTTTGGTATTCTCGAGGATGCCGCCCAGCAGCGGATCGAGCAGCCCGGCGTCGACAGAATCCAAACGCGCCACCGCGTCGAGCCTGCCGTCGGCGGGGGCGAAAGAGCCCCTCAGCACATTGACATTATTGCGTTGGTTGAGCATCTGGAAACGCACGCGGTCGCCCGTGCGGTCCCAGAAACTTGTGAAGCGCAACGGCGCGGCCTCGGCTCCGTTGAGCGACAGCCCGCGGAAATCGATACCGGCGATCATGCGCATTTTACGGCGCAGCGACATGAAATCTATGTACCCGCTGGCCCTGCCGCCCACACGGTATCCCCGCCCCTCGACCAACTGCCCCAGCGGCGAAAGGTCGAAATTGCTCAGGCGCACGTGCAGGGTATCGGACGGAACGCGCGAAATAATGCCGTCGACGGCAAGCTCCTCGGAATTGCGCCCGTCTGAGAATATGCGAAGGCCGTCGACAGCCACCCTCGTGGTGTCGTAGACCACCGATCGCGCCGAAACTATCCATCTCCTGCCGTCGAGCGAAATGTAGGAGGGCGTGGTGCGGAAACGGATGCTGCGGCGGCCGCCTGTCTGCTCGGAATCTATTCGCAGCCCCAGCATCGCCGAAAAACCTCCGCCGGCATCGGCCAGGCGCGTCGAAAGAGTCGCCTGACGCCCCTTGGAACCACCATGTACCGCAAGGTTCGGAATGTGCAGCGAACCGGAATAAAAATCCCCGCTGGTGAGGTGGAGCGTCAGCGAGTCGGACTTGTTATCCGAATTCAGCTCGATGTCGGTAACGAGCATCTTCTTGTACTCTATGAAGTCGGATTTGGCCAGGAGCGAAAAATTACGCACGAACGGATTGAACATGAACGAAATCCGTGTATCCCCGGCAATGTGCGTTCCCGGCATAAGCGCGGCCAGCAGCCTGTCGGCATCCTTGATGTTGATGTTCAGTACTGAGTAATTCGCCGCGGTGGCAATGCTGCGTTCATGGACGGGCAGCGGCTTGTCGCCGTCGTCATAGAGCAGCGGGATGTATTCGCGCAGGAAATCACCCATGTAAGCGAACATATCGCGGTAGGATATGCGGCTGCGGAATTCGGCGTCGGCGAACTCCGACGCCAGGCTCACATATTTGCTGGCGGCGCCGTTGCGTCCCGTGATCTTCACAAGATCGGTCCGGACGGTGTCGGCCGAGGAAATATAGACCGGATCGCGGATCTCGATCGTGCCGTTAAGGTTGTCCAGGTCGTTGCCGCTGGCCGAGGCGGTCAGCCTTCCGGAGAGCAGCGAAACGGAATCCGTCCTGTCGAGATGCGTGGCCGCCAGGTCGGCCCTGTGCAGGTCGAGCGCGAAGTTATACCGCGGAATGGAGTCGTTGAGATCGACCATCCCCGCAAAATCGAAATCGAGCGACGGATCGTGCGCATGTACCGTGCCGTCGAACATCCTGCCCTCGAGCCGCCCGTCGAAAACGATCCCTTCGTAATCGTAACCGCGGAAGCCGAGCGTGCCGATACCGCCCTCGATCTCCCCCTCGACGTAACCACCTTTTTCGAGCCGGCCGTTCAGTGAGAAGTTGCCCTCCAGCGAACCTAAATTTTTGGCCGCCAGCACACGTCCCAGGTCGAGGTGCGAAATGGACACAAGCCCGTCTACCGCCGAACCGCCGTTTTGCAGGACGACAGAGGCTCCGGCCCACACCTCGCCCGCTTCGGAAACGAGGGTGCCGGCAGCGGTGAAATTTTTGAAACCGCCGCTGAATCTTCCCGAAAAGTCCATCTTGCCAACTCTTCCCACCGGCGCCGCAACCTGTTCCGGAAGGATTTTACCGGCGATCCGTAGCATCAGGCTGTCTATACCGGCGCCGCTGGTCGCAAGGCTGCGGATGTTTGCGTCGAAGTGCGTGTTTTGGAAATCGGGCATGCCGCGGCTCGTGAAATCGAGCGCGAACGATGTGCCGAGGGTGCGCGCCTCGGCCACGCAGCCCTTCATCGAGGCCACCGGGCCCCTGGTCTGCGCCGACACTCCGTCGAGCGTCAGTCCCCACCCTGCTAGGGCCGGAACGAAATGTCCGAGAAATCCGGTCGTGAAATGCGAATCGCGCATCGACACGTCGACCGCCACGCTGTCGATAAACTCGCTGTATGCCGGCCAGCCGCTGCCCCGGATGCGGATCGAGGGGACGTCGAGGTCGGCTCCGGTCGAGCGTATCCTCACGTTGTCGAGGCTCACCAGGCCGCCCGATATCACCAGGTCGTGCGCCGACAGGTCGTCGACATGGAAACCGCTCCGCTCGTCGAGCGACAGCGAGCGGATCCCGATACGGACAGTGTCTTTTACTATGGAAAAATTATCTATGTCGACCCGGGCGTTGCTGAGTATGAAGCGACTGTAATCCACCCCTTTATCTTTAGACGGCCTGTCTCTGAGCAGAAGTCCGAAGGTGAGGCTGTCGGCCCGGATGCCCATGATCTTGAGACGGAATTTCGAGTCGGGATTTTTCACATAATCCTCGCCGCGGATCGCATCCACCATGCGCCGGATGTTGATTACCTCGCCGGAGTCGCGCCGGAGCCACATTTCGGGATTTTCGAGTTTCACCCGGCCGAAAGTGAGCGGCTCGCCCACCAGTCCGAGTTCGATGATGGGAGCTGTCAGTTTTTTGACATAGAGCAGTGTGTCGCCGGCGAAATCCTCGACGTAAAAGCCCTCCGCGACAACGCGGTTGATGAGCTTTATGTGTATGCGGTCGATGGAAACGGTGGTGCCCAATTTTTCGGAAAGGTTCGACATCACGCGGCGAACCGCGGCGTTCTGGATGCCGGGCAGATTGATGAGCAGCGACGCTAACAACGGCAGCGTTACGAGCAGCACGAGCAGGGTGGAAATCACCCCCACCGTTGTTTTTATGACATTTTTTATAACTTTGCGCATTCGCAAACCTCTTGCAATTTACAAAAGTAGTTTTTTTTATACAAAACCCATTGGGATGAGCGCCGAACCGGTAATTTTAGGTATTGAATCTTCGTGTGACGATACGTCCGCGGCTGTGATGCGCGGCGGCGTAATGCTGTCGAACGTCATCGCCGGCCAGAATGTCCACATCCGTTATGGCGGCGTGATCCCCGAACTGGCCTCGCGCGCCCACCAGCAGAATATCGTTCCGGTGGTTGACGCGGCGCTCAAGGATGCCGGGGTAAAGCCTGAAGACCTCGATGCCATCGCCTTCACGCGCGGTCCGGGCCTGCTGGGCTCACTCCTGGTCGGGGTTTCTTTCGCAAAGGGGCTTGCGCTTGCGCACGACATTCCGCTCGTCGAAGTAAACCATTTACAAGGACATATTCTTTCCCACTTCATCGATCTGCCCGACCGCGAGGTGCCGCATCCTGCCTTCCCGTTCATGTGCCTGCTGGTTTCGGGGGGACATACCCAGATCGTGGTTGTGCGCGCACCCTTGGAGATGGAGATCGTGGGCTCGACCATAGACGACGCGGCCGGCGAGGCTTTCGACAAATGCGCCAAGGTGATGGGGCTGCCCTATCCGGGCGGACCGGTCATAGACAAACTTGCCAAGGAGGGCGACGCGAGGCGCTTCGAGTTTGCGAAACCTCGTGTGGGTGGCCTCGATTACAGTTTCAGCGGACTGAAGACCTCGTTCCTCTATTTCCTGCGCGACGAGGTGGCGAAAGACCCGGATTTCATCGAAAAGAACAAGGCAGACCTGTGCGCCTCGCTCCAGAAAGCCATCGTCGACACGCTGATGTTCAAACTGGTGAAGGCGGCAAAAGAATACAAGATCAAGGATATAGCCGCCGCCGGAGGGGTTTCGGCAAACTCCGGACTGCGCGGAGCGATCGAGGCCGAGGGGCGCAAACGCGGATGGAGGGTTTTCCTGCCCGAACTGCGCTTCACGACCGACAACGCCGCCATGATCGCCATCACGGGCTATTATGAATATCGCGAGGGACGTTTTTCGAGCCTCGATGTCACCCCCGCCGCACGCCTGAAAGAATTATAAAACAAAAAATCCCTATGAGGGATTTTTTGTTTTATACAGTCGCAAATCTGTTTCCGCCAAAAGCAGGTAAATGTAAGGCTTGCGAAAAAAATGAAACCGCAGCATACTACGCGTATGTGAGGATTTGACCTTCGGCCTTCCTCCTCGCGGCTCGGCATAGTCAGTAAACTGCCTCTGCCCTCGCTCCGCAACGTCGGTTCAATTTCGAGCGTAACGCAGCAGATGCCTGCTTTTCACGAAAACCTACTCTTTCTCCGAGGCCTGTTCTTCGGGAAGTTTGAATTCCGTCATTCCGGCCGACACGAGAATGTTGTACCACTGCACGATCTTCTTCATGTCCGACTGGTGGACCTTGTCGGGATCGTAGTCGGGAACCACTTCGGCGAACGCAGCCTCGATCTTTCTGGTGTCCTCCTTGTGCCCGACGGTCGGCTGGCCGCCAGTCTTTTCATAAAAAGCCGAGAAAACATCGGCCAGAGGACGGTCTTCGCTCTCTGTGAAGACCGAAATGTCGGTCATCGAACTCACGCGCGCATTGGTCGGCACGTTCATGCGCTTTCCGTCGGCCAGCGATTCCACGATCACGCCGCGCGTGCTCTGCGCCAGGTATTTATAAAGTCCGGGATAACCCGAAACCGCCAGTATCTCTTTCAGTTCCATTGTCCAAAAATATTTAAAGTTTCGAGGCGTAAAGATAAAACTTTTTTTATTTATACAGTTGCCCCTGGAAAGCATCGAGCTCGGCGAGGCGCTTTTCGAACATCGACAGCAGCTGTTCATTGCGCACAAGTCCCCAGTTCCGGCCCAGATGATATCTCGGAGGGGCTTCGCTCGCGAACCTTTCGACCACCAGCGACGGCCTCAACCGGCGCAGTATTTCGATGAAAAAGTCGATATATTCGCCCATCTCCCAGAAAGGATAACGCCCCGGATCGCGCACGTAATCGTCGGCCATCGGCGTCCCCTTGAAGATCTGCAGCTGATGGAACTTCACCGTCGTCAGCGGCAGCGCGTTGATCGCCGCCGCCTGCGCCAGAAGCATCTCCTCCGTTTCGCCCGGAAAACCCAGTATGAAGTGCGCCCCGCAGTATATCCCGCGCCCGGCCGTCATTTCGACCGCCCGTTTCGCACACTCGAAATCGTGCCCCCGGTTTATCGCCCGCAGGGTTTCGTCATACGTCGACTCGATGCCATATTCCAGCGCAACGTACTTATCCCGTGTGAGTTCCGCGAAATAGTCGAGCTTTTGTTCGTCCACGCAGTCTGGACGCGTACCCACTATTATCCCGTCGACCAGCGGATGCGACAGCGCCTCGCCGTAAATCCGCCGAAGCTCCTCCAAAGAGGCGTAAGTATTCGAAAAAGATTGGAAATAAGCGAGATAACGCCCCGCCTTCCTGTAGCGGTTCACATGGAACTCCACACCCTCGTCGATCTGCTGCGTCACACTCTTCGCCGGCCGGCAGTACGACGGCGTGAATGCCTCGTTGTTGCAGAAAGTGCAACCCCCGGAACCCGCCGTCCCGTCCCTGTTCGGACAGGTGAACCCCGCGTTTATCGCAACCTTCTGCACCCGCTCCCCGAACAGCTCCCGGAAATAACGCGCATAACTGTTGAACCTTCTATCGTCGCCCCAAGCGTACATACCTCTTTAATGTTACTTTGTCAAATTACAAAGTAACCAAAAAATTGGCGGAACGCCGCCAGCGGTTTATTTTGATGTCGTGTTGAAGTGAATCAACATTTACTGCGGATGTTTTCCGGCATCCCTGTTATTTGAATTTTGCGGGTTGCACGAAGTGCAACTTTTTCTTGAGCAGAGTTCATCTTGAAAATAATTTTTCAGAGTAAACTCTGTGCAAGAAAAGTGCACAGGCTGCGCCTGCCGCTAAATTTAAATAACCAACCAAAATCCACTAAAACGTTGTTACCACCACAATAGCAGGAAACGAAGTTTCCGCGAAAATTTTTGGCGCCACCTTTTTTAAAAGGTGGTAAAAAAATCATATAGTCTTTCGAAGTTCCGCTACAAAGTCGGGAAAGAGCATCCAGAGGTGTTCGGTCTGGAGCCACAGTTCGCGTGCGAGGGCTTCCTGGGATGGGCGTTCGCTGTCGATATCGGCGAGGTATTCTGCCGTGACGGGGTGTTCGGCAGCGGTAAATTCGCGGTAATAGGACGCGAAGTGGGATTTGAACCGCCGCAGGGTACCTTCGGGAAGATGCCCGCTGCGGCGCTGCTCGCTCCACAGCAGCAGCACCTGTTTGTCGGCGTACTTGTCGCTGACGTCGTTGATCACCTCGTCGAACGAATCGAATTCGCCGAGCGCGATGTAGGTGTATGCGAGGCGCGTGGTGGCTTCGAGGTGGTCTTCGGGATCGATCTCGAGGATCAGCTCGTGCATCCCGGCGCTCATCTCCCAGTCGCCGATCAGGAAGTGGTCGATGGCCGAGTAATTGACGAGCATGACGGCGGCCTGGGTGTTTTCGTCGTGCCAGTCGAGGATGGTCTCCTCGCCTTCGGGCAGCAGGTCGTAGATGCGCTGGAAAGCCTGGTAACGGAAATTGCAGGCCCCTTCAACGTTGTTCCCGCGCTCCATGCGGCGCGAAGCGGCGATGATCGCCTGAAAATCATATAGCCCCTGCGGATCGTCCATTGTGACGATCCGGAAGGTCTGGTCCGCGGTGGGTTTAAGCAGCGCCTGCGACATCCCTTTTTCTAAATTTTAAAATAAAAAACACCATTATCACGATCGTCAACGCGCCGCCCAGCAGGTATGCCAGAGTGCGGTCGGCCATTCCGGCCATGATGGGCGATATGAATATGTAACTCGAACATATATAAGTCATTGCGACCGCCGGAACCATCGCCAGCAGGAACGGTTTGCGGCGGCGGTAGAGCCACACAGTGATCGCCCACAGCGTGATGACGGCCAGCGACTGGTTCATCCAGGCGAAGTAGCTCCACATTGTGCGGAAATCCATGAACAGGATGATGCAGAGGCCGAGTGCAAAGAGCGGCGCGCTGACGGCAATGCGTTTCCAGAGCGTCTTCTGCTCCATCCCGGTGAAGTCGGCCACGATGAGCCTCGCCGAGCGGAAAGCCGTGTCGCCCGAAGTTACCGCGGCGGCGATCACCCCGAAAATGACGAGGTAGGCGAGCCACGGGCCGAGCGTCCTGTTGGAGATCATGTCCACGAGTATCGCAGCCTTGTTGGCGTTGGCGGCGAGGGTTTCGTTGAGCCCCTGCACCCCGCCCCAGAAAGCCATCGCGATGGCGGCCCAGATAAGGGCGATGATGCTTTCGGTGATCATCCCGCCGAAAAAGACGCTGCGGGCCTCCTTTTCATTTCGGATGCAGCGCACCATCAGCGGCGACTGTGTGGCGTGGAAACCCGATATCGCCCCGCAGGCTATGGTAACGAAGAGCGTCGGGACTATGGGGAACACACCGGGGTTCGCTATCTGGTTTTTGAGAGATGTCAGTTCGGGAATGTGGTAGTTGCCGAAAATGAGCGCGACGAAGATGCCTGCCGCCATGAAGAAGAGCAGGAATCCGAAGACGGGATAGAGCCGTCCGATCAGTTTGTCGATTGGAAGCAGGGTGGCTATGATATAATAAACGAGTATGATGCCGATGAAAAGCATGGTGCTGCCCGACAGTCCGTTTATCACGCTGACGTTGTCGAGCACGGGCATGGGGATCTTCCAGGCGAGCAGTTCGGCGGGCTGCGACATGAAAACAGCCCCCACGAGCACCATCAGCAACACCGAAAATATCCTCATAACCTGCTTCACGCCGAGCCCCAGATGCTCGCCGACAACTTCCGGAAGGCTTTTGCCGCCGCTCCGCAGCGACATCGCCGCCGACAGGAAATCGTGCATCGCTCCGAACAGGATGCCTCCCAGGGTGATCCACAGGAAAGCGACCGGGCCGTAAGCCGCACCGAGAATGGCGCCGAAAACCGGTCCGAGGCCGGCTATGTTGAGCAGCTGAATGAGGAAAGTCCTCCATCGCGGCATCGATACGTAATCGACCCCATCATACATTGAGGCGGAAGGGACCTGACGCGCCGGATCGATGCCCGCCACCCGTTCGAGATACCTCCCGTAGGTGAAGTAGGAGCCGACAAGCAGCGCAAGGCAGATGAGAAAAGTAATCATGTAACGGCCGGAATTTCCGCAAATATAGTGAGAATTGGCTGACTTTTAAAGATTATTTCTATATTTGCTGGCTCGAATATTAGGATGCGTTTCGGCAATTTTTGCAAACTCGTTTGCAAATTGCGCTCGGCTTTCACTATATTTGCAGGCTGAAACGCCGCAATAGCTCAGTTGGCAGAGCGGTTCACTCGTAATGAACAGGTCCCCAGTTCAAGTCTGGGTTGCGGCTCAAAAAAGGCTTACCTTGACCGGTAAGCCTCTTTTTGTTTGGGGATTTTATCCGTCTGAAATCAGATGCCGCGGTCGAGCGAAATGGTTTTGACCGCTTTTCCGCCGGTAACGAACTCGACTGTTTTAAGCCCCTCCGTTTTCGGGAAACTGAACAGAATTTGTGGGGTCATCGTATAACCGATCTTCTCCCCCGGACTCACCTCGAAATGTACGACGGCCTTATCTCCCTTCGTTTCGACCCCGGCCACATCGACAGCGGTCTGCACGTCTGTCGGTTTCAGGGCGATAGCCGCTACGATGTTTTCCGCAAAAGAAGGCACGGATGGGTTGTTGGACATTGTGCGCCCGACGCCCATATATTTATCGAACGAAGCCTGGTCGCCGAAGACAAAAAAAGCCGTATCGCCATCGAAAACATAAGTGTTTTTCAGAAAATAGCCGCTGACGGGAGTCGCTTCCACAGCTCTGGAGCCCACGGCGGCGGCCGACGTTTCTGCGGATTTCTGTTTCTGCGACGAGCAGCCGTTGCATGAGGTGGCGATCAACGCCAGGCAAAAAAGTATTGCCTTTGTTCCGATCTTTTTCATAATTAAATATTCTATGGTTGGTTGTAATAAAACACAAAAATCGCTCCAATACTGCACGGCCCGCTGCAAAAACGCTCGCTCCTTACCAGCGAAAAACTGATGCTTATAGTAACTGTTTCGTTTTTCGAGCTCCCTCCCCGGAGCCTGTCCCGAACGAATGTGAGAGAGGCGGAGGGATGGGGAGGGGTGATCGAATTTGAGAACGAAAAAACCAGCGCCTTTGAACGCTGGTTTTTTTGTGGGCCCAGAGGGTCATGATCCCCCGACCTTCGGATTATGAGTCCGCTGCTCTGACCAACTGAGCTATGGGCCCCTCAATGCGGCAGGATCGTCCATCCGCCACTACCGGCAGGCCGCGGCCTGCCCGGAGAGTGCAAAAATAGCTATTCCGCGACAAAATCCAAAATCCGCGCGTTTTTTCTTTTGGCCGCGGCCGAAAACGCCCCGATTTCATTATTTCAGTGGAATTGTTTAGTTTTGTAAGTTAAACCGAATCCTCCGGATGAAT
>JAVBVG010000131.1:0-5487 GCA_031554415.1 Rikenellaceae bacterium
AACGACACGGTGCCCGAACAGTTCCGCCACCACATAATCGGCCAGCAGGGCTGCGTATGGGGCGAGTACATACAGAACGGGCCGAGGGCAGAGTATATGGCTTTCCCGCGCGCGGTCGCCATGTCGGAGATCGCCTGGTGCGACAATGAAAGCAAGAATTGGGATTCGTTCTGCGAGCGCATGCTCAAGGACTTCGAGCGCATGGACCAGAAGAAAATAAATTACAGCCACGCCTTCTGGAACGTGATCTTCAACTTCGACCGCAAAAAGGACGGTTACCCCAAGGAGATAGAACTCACGATAGACTATCCGGGCGCAGTTATACGCTACACGCTCGACGGCAGCGACGTAACCTCTTCATCGCCCGAATACAAAGGTGAGATTATCACCGTCAACCAGGGCGACATGATAAAAGCCCGGGGATTCCTGCCCGGCGAAAAGAAGGTCGGGGTGCCGGTCGACAAACAGTTCGGCGAGAAAAAAGAGATGTCCCTGCCGACGTGGTAAGGGAGTGGTTCGAACCGCAGAACTCCTTTGTGCAGCGGACGGAAAAGTTCATACAATCGCGTGGGCGTAAGATTATTGGTTGGGAGAAATCCTTCAGGGGGGTCTTGCGCCCAACGCGGCTGTAATGTCGTGGCCGGCAGCGGTTTACTTTTCCTTCGATGAAGTGGTGCCTGCGGCGTGGGTGGCAATGTCATCCCGAGCGAGGGCGATGTAAAAAGATAAAACTGGATGAAGGTTCTGTCGCCCGACGAGGGAGCTACAGAATAAAAAGAACATAATGCGGGCAGCGTGCCCAAAATAACACAACTTTACTAAACAAATAATGAGATTAACGGAACAACCCTCCAAATACAACGATCTGGAGAAAAAATCGGTGGACGAACTTGTCCGCGACATCAACGCCGAAGATAAAACAGTCGCACTGGCGATCGAGAAGGTCCTGCCCGAGATCAGCCGCCTCATCTCGGCCATCGAGCGCCAGATGAAAAACGGCGGACGGATGTTCTACCTGGGCTGCGGCTCGGGCGGACGCCTCTCGGTGCTCGACATAATCGAGCTGCCGAACACCTACGGCATCGAAAAGGGGATGATGAACACGATCCTCGCGGGCGGTGTGGACAGGTTGGTCGAGGCCCCGGAGGAGAAAGAAGACGACGAGGAGGAGGGCTGGAGGGAACTCCAGGCGGTGAACATCTCGCCCAAAGACATAGTGATAGGCATCTCGGCCAGCGGAACGACGCCTTTTGTTCTGGCCGCGCTCAAAAAGTGCCGCGAAAACGGCATCCCGTGCGGATCGCTGGTCAACAATCCCGGTTCGCCGATCTCACAGCACTCGGACTACCCGGTCGAGATAATCACCGGTCCCGAGTTCGTAACGGGAAGCACCCGGATGAAGGCCGGAACGTCGCAGAAGATGCTTTTCGACATGATCAGCACCACGGTGCTGATACGTCTGGGGCGTGTCGAAGGCAACCGCATGGTGAACGTGCGGCTGATAAACAACAAGGTGGTCGACCGATCGGTGAGGATGCTGATGGAGCGGAATCCGCAGATCACGGATTATAAGATGGCCGAAGAAGCGATAGTAAAGTGCGGCAACGTCAAAAAAGCCGAAGCATACCTGAAGGAAAATGGTATTATTTGATTAGGGGTTTTAGGGATTATTAATTAGGGTTTTCCCACAGGAGGGAAACTCCGGCTTCCGGGCCGGAGTTTCCTGTGTTTAACGGGCTTAAAACCTGTAATCAGCCGCGGCTCAGCCATTTATCGAGATGGTACTCGATAAGGCCGTCCATCGGATTGGCGATGATCTTGCCGACTTTCATTCCAAACTCCCCGGCCACTTCGGCCAGGCGGTCGCGGAAGATCCAGCCGATGCTGCCAACGGAGTTGAAAGAGTAGTCGGCGTAATCGGGATAGCCGCAGACGATGTTGCGGAAGAAGTCGCGGAACGAGCCGCGGATTATGTTCTGTTCGAGATATTCGTGCCCGGCGAGTTCCCCCGTCAGGAACCGCGTGAACGAGGCGCAGTAGCGGTTGGGCATCCCGCCGGTATAGATGCGGTCTATCAGCTCGTCGTTAGTCAGCTTATACGTATCGTAAAAAACTCTGCTCACATCGGCGGGCATATATCCGCGTATGAAATCGCCGATCAGCCGCTTGCCCATGTAGCCACCGCTCCCCTCGTCGCCCAGCATGAAGCCGAGAGAATCTATGTAATGGGTTATCTTCTTTCCGTCGTAGATGCAGGAGTTGGAGCCGGTCCCCAGGATGGCGGCAAAACCGGCCGTGTCGCCCAGCAGCGAACGCGCCGAACCCATCAGGTCCATCGCCGCGTCGACGCGGGCGTTGGGGAAAACCGAAATGATGGCCTCTTCGATGACGCCGTATTTGTCCTCATAGACGCCCGCCCCGTAAAAAGCGGTCTCTTTTACTCCGGCAAAATCGAAATCCGCGGGAAGATTGGGCCTCAGTATCCCGACCAGCTTCTCTTTTCCCATATAGCAGGGATTGTATCCTTCGGTTTCGAAAATCTTCGTTTTCCCTTTTTCGTCGGCCAGGCACCATGTGGTTTTGGTGGAGCCGCTGTCTGCGATCAGTAACATAAATGTGTGGCTTAAAAAATTATAGTTTCAGGTTCCTTAGTCCGTCGGGGGGGGCGTGGTTCGGAACGAGGTAAAGATAGTGATTTCCATCGGATTTTAATTGTTTCAGCAGCGGCTACTTTCCGATGCAGGGCGAGGTTGCCTTCAGGTGTTTGCGGGTTGCCCCGGCATCATGGACACGTGTGGACGAACGGTTACACATTGTCCAACTCCTCTTGCAGTGCCCGTCTGGCCTTGTAGGTTGTCCGAAGTTCGGCGACGAGGCCCAGGGCTTCGGCCCGGGCTCCCAGTTTGATCATCCGGCGCAGGTAGCGGCACGCCTCGCGGTAATGCTCGCGGCCCGTGGCCTGCTTCATGTAATCGAGGATTCCGGTACGGTACATGGCGGCCAATTCGGCGGCGTAATCGTGTGAGAGATAACGCTCGACCTCGGCAATGCGCCGCAGGGACGGATTGGCAGAGAGCAAATCGAACAGTTTGTCCCATTGTAATTCCCAGATGTATAATTGAGTCAGCCGATAATAGCCCGCCTCCCGCAGATTGGCATTGATTTCCTTGACCATCCCCTCGATGCTCCGCTGCCACTGGTCGGGGGACGTAAGCCTCTTCAACTCCTTATAGCAAAATTCGAATCCGCGGTAATGATCGCACGTGCGGGTAACAATGAAGCGGCGCAACAATACAGCGGCATTGGAGCGGTCGCCGCGTTTCAGGAATATGGTGAGCAGGTGGTCGCGCCACCGGTCGGGGTTACCCTCGCCGCGGCGGGCCTTTTCGTCGCGCGCCACCCCGTCGTTTGCCAGCCGGATCGCCTTTTCGTAATCCTTCGCGGCGATGGCCCGCTCGATCAGCCGGGCGCGGAAGTCGGGATTGTCGATGTTTTTCTCCAGGTACTCGATTTCGGCCGGTTTGCCGCCGGTTTTATGGAGCAGTTCGAGCGTCAAATCCTGCATCCGACGGTATTCGTAATCCCCGACCGGTGTCTTGCCCAAAGCGAGCAGTCCTTCGATTTTTTTACGGTCGCCGTCGGATTCGACGAGCGAGATGGCAAGCCGCGCCATATCCCAGTGCCAGTCCCAACCGCCGAACGTGTGGCGGGCAAAAGCGTCAGCGGCGTAATCGAACAACTCCTTGCGCAACGATTCGCCGGGGCGGGCTTCGACGATCCGAAACAAAACCTCGATCGCCCGATCGGGCAGCGAACCCATGATCCCGTCGCTGTCATCCGTGAAGCCGAGCGCGCGATGGGACTGTTCCAATACGGCGTACGCCATCTGCATCGCCGCCGCGTGGTCGCCTTGGGCGCAAGCCTGCCCGGCGTTGGATAGGATTTCGTAAATCGCGTTGCCCAACCCCCGCGCCTTGTGGTACTCGACAAAACGGTGGCGGCCGGCCGCCGCGTCGACCATCGTCCGGATCTGTCCGGCATAAAACTCTTTTGTGACCGGCCCGGTTAGCCGGGCATATCGCGCCAGAAATAATTGCCGGAATTCCCGGTCGCGGTCGCACAACTCCCGGATGTATGATTTGAGCTCATCGTGCGTAACGGCATCAAGCGTCTCTTCGATTTGCTCGGCGATGGTTTTTCGTGTCGGGGCTTTGGCTTTCTGTGGTTTAGTCTCAGCGGCGTCTCTGTTTTTCGGTGGTCGTCCCGGCTTGAGGCGCATGAGCCCCACGGGTTCATCCGGTGCCGCCATTTCGCGCTGGACGTAATAAAGCGCCGCGACAACGTGCTTGCAAACAGGCCCCATGTCGTATGGACAGTCGCAGACCCACTCCGTCACCGCCTCATCACGTAGCGTCAGGCGCACGGTGTAGGTTTCCGTTCCTTCGACGATGGCTTCGTACTCTCCGTGACTCATCTGGTCGAAAGCGGTCACATGCCCTTTCTTGTAGTATTGCTGACCCCGTTTGAGGATCACGGGGTCGATCTTATGTTCGAAATCGGTGAGCGACAGCTTCATCGGCGTATGACTTTTACAGTTACCGCCTCAAAGTTAACAAGAAATGCCGATATCCGGAGCGCGTACTGCCGGAAGCATTCACAGGCAAACCATCATGATTTCGCAGAACCCGAAGACGGCAGCCAAAGGTGATGAAATAAATCTATTTCGGTTAGCGTTATTATGCGGGTTGCACTCGGGTTGTGGTGCGGACTCCAGGACACCATACATCTTAAAAGCCCTTCTTGGTGCGAAAGAGTATCGAAATATACAATAACAGTAAGGAATCGTGAAAAACCGGCTGCCGGTGCGGTCGTTATATTTGCGGAATGAAACCGGGGTCTGTTTGCTCATAAATAATATAGGGGTCCTGTCCGTTTTAAGGCGGCATTTTGGCTCCCGGCCCGAAGTGCAGATATATGCCACTGCGTGGCTCCTGAAAATCAAATCCATATTACATTGTTTAAATGAATAGTCAAGGAATGGCATGTGAGAACAGGTGTAAATTGCTATATACGGAAGAGCATCTTTCCTGCAGCAATTACGGCACGGAAGAGAAGGCGTTGGTGAGAATTGTGGAATATGCCAAAGGAGAGGTAAGGGACCGGATATTTCTCCAATCGGGTGTGGCGTTCGTGCTTAAAGGTAAAGTGAAGGTCAGTGTCAACGGCATAAAGGATTATCCGATCGTCGAAGAGAATATCCTCATATCGTCCATGGGAGCGCGATTCCGGGTGGAGGCTGTGGAAGATACCACGGTTTTGGTGTTCCACATGAAATACACCTCGCAACTTTGCGAAACGTTCCGCTACGACAGCCTGGTTTATGAACAGGTGCCCAACAGGGATAGCGAACTGAAACCTCTGAGTTTCAATCCGGCGATCCGTAATTTCATCAGCGACCTGATGGAGCGTCTTAACGACGGTCTTATG
>JAVBVG010000114.1:0-3314 GCA_031554415.1 Rikenellaceae bacterium
CCTCGACCTCTACGGCGAGAGGCGGCTGGCGGAGCTTCTGCGCCGCCTTGCGAAGACCGGCGGCATCGAGTGGATACGCCTGCACTACGCCTACCCGGCCGGTTTTCCGCAGGACGTGATCGACGCGATGCGCGACGAACCCAAAATCTGCAAATACCTAGACATACCGCTCCAGCACATTTCGGACAGCCAGCTCCGGTCGATGAAGCGCGGCTTGGGAAGCGCCGGCACGCGCGATCTGATAGCGAAACTTAGGGCCGAAATTCCCGACCTCGCCATCCGCACGACCATGCTGACCGGATATCCGGGCGAAACCGAACAGGACTTCGAAGAACTCCTCGATTTCGTGCGCGAGGCCCGCTTCGAAAGGTTGGGCGTGTTCCCTTACTCGGAAGAAGAGGGAACATACTCGGCGGAAAAACTCGCGGACGACGTTCCCGAAGAGGTGAAGCAGGAGCGCGTCGAACGGCTGATGGAAGTGCAGGCGGAAATCTCGGCGGCGAACAACCTCCGGCGCGTCGGGAAGGTCGAACGGGTGATCGCCGACCGCCGCGAAGGGGACCTGTGGGTGTGCCGTTCGCAGTACGACTCGCCCGAAGTCGACACCGAGATCCTCGTGGCGGCGGACAAAGGGCTGAAACCCGGCGATTTCCTTACGGTCAGGATAACCGAGGCCTCGGAATATGACCTCACCGCAGAAACAATTGACAATTGACAATTGACAATTGACATTTTTTTTTTACCTTTGTATGTGTAACCGTTTTTTCGCTTAACGCAAAAACCATGTCGAGGGGCTCCGCTTTATTGGACAGCATAGAGAAGAGGATCGCGCGTCTGATGGCCGACAACCGCCGGCTGAAGGACGAACGCGAAAGGCTGTCGGCGTCGCGCGACCGTCTCCGCGACGACAACCGGATGCTCGTGGCAAAGGTCGCCGAACTCGAACGCCGCCTTACAGTGGCTGAACTGCGCGAGGGTTTTTCGGGCGAAACGGCGGACAGCAAAAGCACCAAAGCGGCACGTGCGCGCGTCAACCGTCTTATGCGGGAGGTAGACCGATGCATCGCTCTGGTGAACAAAGGAATGGAATGAATTATAAATTATGAATTATGAATTATGAATTGATCTGAACCTGCGGCATATGCCGCACCTAAATCTTTCATTTTTCATTTTTCATCTTTCATTTTTAAAGTGGCAAAACTGTCGATAACGCTCAAGATAGCCGGGTCCACGTACCCGTTCCCCGACATCGAGAGTTCGGAAGAGGAGGTCTACCGCCATGCGGAGCGCGAAGTGAACCGGTTGTTCGCCGCCAATGCGCACCCGTCGCTGCTGCCGAAAGACCAGCTGGCTCTGGCGGCGCTGTCGCTCGCCATGGATAACGTCCGCCTCAACACCAGCCGCAGCCTCGGAGAAGAGGTGGACCGTCTGGCCGAAATCGACCGCCGGCTCGAAGAATACATATATTCGGAGGGAAAATAAAGAGGCTGTCCGGTACGTTTATTGTATTAGGAATTTACCGGAGCGGCGCTCGGGAAGATTTAAAGGCCGCCCGCCTGAAACAGGGCATACGTTCTTAAAAATACTGTAACGGAATATTTACCCGCATAGATTCCTTAAGCTTTGCGAAACTCAACACTTATTACATTGGAATTATCGCGAGCCGCCAAAAACAGGCCTTAACCTCCCCCGGGAGGTGCACCCGCCCGGTGCCGTTGGACGTTTGCGGCGGATTCGGAGGCTCCAGACATGACGTTTCGGAGATTCGTCAAACAAGAAAAGGAATCTGCGGGTTTTTTTGTATGGATGCGTTACGCATCCATACAAAAACAATTAGGAATTAAGAATTAGGGATCATTTTTTGATTTACCGCAACCGTCAGGTTGTGTAAAATTCGTAATTTCTATTCCTAATTAAATATACGGCCGCAGGGACGGGCCGCAATCGGTCCCGCAATTATAAATTATTAATTTTACTCTACTACACATGAGCATACTTGCAATAGTCGGAATAGCCCTCGCAGCGGCGGCGGTATCCGGCGGACTCGCGGTGTTCCTCACGAGCGGAGGTTCGAAAAAGAAACGCGAGGCCATAATAAAAGAGGCCGAAGCAGAGGCCGAAATGATAAAGAAGGAGAAGATCCTCCAGGCAAAGGAAAAATTCATCCAGCTCAAGAGCGAACACGACCGCCAGGTCAACGACCGCAACCAGAAGGTCGCCCAGAGCGAGCAGCGCGCAAAACAGATCGAAGGAAATCTCGTTCAGCAGCAGCAGAGCCTCGAGAACAGGCAGCGCGAAGCCGAAAAGCTGAAAGAGCAGCTTTCGAACCAGATGTCGTCGCTCGACAAAAAGAAAGAGGAACTGGCGGCCGTCATCCGGGAACAAAACGCGCGCCTGGAACAGATCGGCGGAATGAGCGCCGAGGAGGCCAAGAACATCCTCGTCGAGAATATGAAATCGGAGGCCCAGGCGGATGCGTCGGCCTACATCAGCGAAACCATCGAGGAGGCCAAAATGACCGCCAACAAGGAGGCCAAGAAGATAGTGGTCCAGACCATCCAGAGGGTCGCCACCGAAACCGCCATCGAGAACTCCGTAACGGTGTTCAACATCGAGAGCGACGAGATAAAGGGACGCATCATCGGCCGAGAGGGACGCAACATCCGCGCCCTGGAAGCCGCCACCGGCGTCGAGATCATCGTCGACGACACCCCCGAAGCCATCATCCTGTCGGGTTTCGACCCCGTCCGCCGCGAGATCGCGCGCCTTGCGCTGCACCAACTGGTGACCGACGGCCGCATCCACCCCGCGCGTATCGAGGAGGTGGTCACGAAGGTCGAAAAACAGATCGAGGAAGAGATAGCCGAAGTGGGCAAGCGCACCACCATCGACATGGGCATCCACAACCTGCACCCCGAGCTTATCCGCCTGATAGGCAAGATGAAATACCGTTCGTCCTATGGCCAGAACCTGCTGCAGCATGCACGCGAAACCGCCAACCTGTGCGCCACGATGGCTTCCGAGCTTGGGCTCAACGCCAAATCCGCACGCCGCGCCGGGCTTCTGCACGACATCGGCAAGGTGCCCGACGACCAGCCCGAACTGCCGCACGCGGTAATCGGCATGCAGCTGGCGGAAAAATATAAGGAGCGTCCCGAGATCGTGAACGCCATCGGCGCCCACCACGACGAGAGGGAGATGACCTCGCTCATTGCCCCCATAGTACAGGTCTGCGACGCCATTTCGGGCGCGCGTCCCGGCGCAAGGCGCGAAGTGGTCGAGTCGTACATCAAGCGCCTGAAAGAGATGGAGGA
>JAVBVG010000078.1:0-11115 GCA_031554415.1 Rikenellaceae bacterium
CAGTATGTCGATCTTTCCGAAATCGGCGACCACCTCGTCGACCACCTTGTGGGCCTCTTCGAAGTTGGCTGCATTCGATGCGTAGGCCTTGCCTTTGACGCCAAGAGCCTGTATGTCCTTTTCAGTTTTAAGCGCGTTGTCATCGATGGCGAGGTCGGTGAAAACCACGTCGGCCCCCCCCTTCGCCATTTCGAGCGCGACCGCCCGTCCGATCCCGCGAGCCGCTCCCGTTACCAGAGCGACCTTTCCTGTCAATAAACCCATATTTTATTCAATTAGGAATTAGAAATTAGGAATTACGAATTTTCGATGCAAAGATAGAATTTTTACTTTATAAATAGCTAAATTTGCAGGCGCAAAGGCTTTATCATTTCATTAAATCCTTCTGCAAATAATTCGTAATTCCTAATTTCTAATTCCTAATTGAATATGACCCGCGACAAGCAGATCTTCGAGCTGATAGGCGCAGAACGCCGCCGCCAGGAACACGGCATCGAACTCATCGCATCGGAAAACTTCGTGAGCGACCAGGTGATGGAAGCCATGGGTTCGGTGCTTACCAACAAGTATGCCGAAGGGTATCCCGGCGCGCGCTACTACGGCGGCTGCGAGGTGGTGGACCAGGTCGAATCGCTTGCCATCGAGCGTCTTTGCAAATTATACGGCGCCGAATACGCCAACGTGCAGCCCCACTCCGGAGCGCAGGCCAACATGGCCGTTTTCCTGGCGTGCATGAAACCGGGCGACACGTTTCTCGGATTGGACCTCTCGCACGGCGGGCACCTCTCGCACGGTTCGCCCGTCAACTTCTCGGGGCTTTATTACAAGGCTGTCGGTTATAAGGTCAAGGAAGAAACCGGCACCGTCGATTACGATGAAATGGAGGCTCTGGCCGTCGAGCACAAGCCGAAAATGATAATCGGCGGGGCGTCGGCATACAGCCGCGAGTGGGACTACAAACGGATGCGCGAGATCGCAGACAAGGTCGGGGCGCTGCTCTTCATCGACATGGCCCACACGGCCGGGCTGATCGCCGCGGGACTTCTGGAAAACCCCGTCAAATACGCACATATCGTAAGTTCGACCACCCACAAGACGCTGCGCGGTCCGCGCGGGGGCATCATCCTTATGGGCAGGGACTTCGACAATCCTTTCGGGATCACCACCCCGAAGGGCGAAATCAAAAAAATGTCGGCGGTGCTGAACTCGTCGGTATTTCCCGGAGTCCAGGGAGGCCCTCTGGAACACGTCATCGCCGCCAAAGCCGTCGCTTTCGGCGAGGCGCTGGAACCATCATATAAGGAGTACCAGAAACAGGTCGCCAGGAACGCCGCCACAATGGCCGAAGCGTTCGTTAAGCGTGGCTACAAGATCATTTCGAACGGCACGGACAACCACCTTATGCTGGTCGACCTGCGCACCAAAGTCCCCGAACTGACCGGTAAAGCCGCCGAGAAAGCCCTTGTCGCAGCCGACATCACCACCAACAAGAATATGGTTCCGTTCGACAGCCGCTCACCGTTCCAGACCTCGGGACTCCGTTTCGGCACCCCGGCAATCACCACCCGCGGGCTGAAAGAGGACCGGATGGATGTCATCGTCGCGTTGATAGACCGCGTGTTGGCCGACCACGAGAACGAGGCCAACATCGCCGCCGTCCGCAGCGAGGTCAACGCCATGATGGCCGGCTATCCTTTATTTGCCTGGTAGTGGCGACGGCCACGGCGGATTTAGAATAAAAGAACGGCGGATTTTCGGTCCGCCGTTATCTATTTCTGCCAGATCAGTTTTTTGCCGAAACCGAGCGTGTTGTCTGTGAGTTTCATCAGAAAGGGCTCGAGGGCCCAAAGCGAAAGGTCGGCGACCGCCGCATAAGGGAATCTTTTAAGGTAGGCACGGCGGGCTTTTTCGAACGCTACCACCCCGTCGCTGCGCGACACCCCTCCCTCGCAAGGAGGGGAATCCGTCCCGACACCGACCTTACAGACGCGGCCCTCGATCTGGAGCCCCTGGAGGCGTCCGATAACGCTGGTTTCGAGGGCTATCCCCGCCGCGACATCCGCACAGGCAGATATCTCAGCGCCGTGGCGGGTATGCGGTTCGGTCGTGAAAACAAACAGATTTTCCCCCGGCAGCCACGCATAGAAAACGTGCGCGGTCCACGGGCGTCCGCCGGCGCCGACCGTAGCCAGCGTCATGACGTGGTGCTTGCGGATGAATGCCGCGATCTTATCTATATCTGAATTGCTCATTCTATGTTCTGTCTGGGAAAATAAATAACATGTATCCCCTACCCTCGGCAAAACCGAGGTACTCCTCCTTCGCATGGAGGAGAATTTTCTTCCTCTTTCTCTGGATTGCTTCGTCGCTGCACTCCTCGCAATGACGGAGACGCTGTGTCGGAAGATGCAGGTTTGCTATCGCCTTTATCATCAAGTCAGCCGCGGTCGTTACCGCCGACGGCCGTCGATAAAGTTGGCTGTGGTGTCGACGGGCGAGGGATTCACGGGCGCCGGTTGCACGGCGGGCATCACGATAGAATCCAGCTGCACCAGCCACTCTTCCGGAGGCAGAGTCCCCGCGAGTTCGCCCATAACCTTGTCCCGCACCACGGCAAACGCGTCGCGGTCGCCCTTTCGGATCGGTTCGCCCGGTTCCTGCGGGATCTTCAGCGGGTCGATCGGCTTGCCGTTCACGCGGACGCGGTAGTCGAGGTGGGGGCCTGTCGAAGTGCCCGTGCTGCCCACATAACCTATGGTCTGTCCCTGCTTTACACGCGAACCCGTCGAGATGCCCGAAGCGAATCCCCGCAGGTGAAGATAGCCCGTTTCGTAGCCGCGGGCGTGCTTTATCCATATCGTGTTGCCGCCCCCGCCGGCCCAGCCGCGCGAGGTCACCACGCCGTCGGCGACCGCATGGACGGGAGTCCCCGACGGAGCCGCGTAATCCACCGCATGGTGCGGACGGTAGACGCGGTAGATGGGATGCAGGCGGGCGTTCGAGAAGCGGGAGCTGATGCGCGTGAATTTGAGCGGCGCCTTCAGGAAGGCCTTCTTGAGGCTGTTGCCGTTCTCATCCCAGTAGGCGACCTTGCCGTCCTGCTTGAACGGAATGGCGTAATTCGACCGGCCCGCATGGTGGAAGACCGATCCCCAGACGCGCCCGATACCCACCTTCATGGTGTCGACATAGCGCTGTTCGTATATCACTTCGAAGGAGTCGCCGGGCTGGATGCCGAAAAAGTCGATGCTCCACCCGAATATATCCTCCATTTCGGCGGCCAATGCGGCGGGCAGATCGTTGTTGACTATGGCGTTCCACAGCGACGAGGTGATCTCGGCATCGGCGTGAAGTCGCTCCGTGCGGACAGGCTTGCAGCCGTTGCAGACGCAGATCGAGTCGCCCAGCATCGAGATCGTGACGTAGTTTATCTGATCCTTCTCGTACACAAGGTGCGAGAGGGTGCGGTTGCCTGTGGTGTCGGCTGTAAGGAACGCGGTGTATTTATTCCCAGCCTTCACCTTGCGCAGGTCGAAAGTGTCCTTGCAAGCCTGCTCGATGCGGTAGACCATTCCCGGACCGATGCCGAAAGCGTTAAGGATCTTGCCCATCGTTTCGTTGCGCTCGACTGCGGCCTCGACCAGTTCGTAGCTTTCATAAGGTATGCCGTAGAGCGTCGGCACCACTTTTTCGGGCTCCTCTTCCGCGGTTTTATCCCTCCCCTTTCGGCTGCAATCGACTATAAGCACTGCCGCCGCCGCGATCATCGCAATGGCCGTAACGGCCATCCATCCATATTTCACCAACAGTTTTTTCATGTTTGCAAAAATAGCGATTTCGTGCGAATGCGGACTGGCTTCCCGCTTTTTTTTTGACCATAATATCAACAAAATGCGGGGCGAAACGCCCCGCACAAAAATTTTGCTTTTCTGGATTGCTTTTCGCTTCGTTAACTCGCGGTCGCAATGACGGACACGAATTAGTTACAACTGGGGAGCGGGGAATAGTTGCGGCTGTAGCGGACCATCTGCTCGGCGTAGCCTTCGTCGTAGATGACTTTCACGTCCTCGACTTCGCCGGTGTTCATATCCTTGACCAGCTCGTAGCGCGGATTGATGAAACCGCCGTAAGGGGCGAGGTTCAGCGCGTTGTAGCGCTGCAGGACCTCGGCGTGGAGAGCCGGATCGACCTGCACGCCATAGGTTTCGATGAAGTCGCGGCAGGCGGCGAAATCGCCCTCGCTCTTGATCCTCTGCACTTCGGCCAGCAGTTCGCCCACCAGGGAGCGCAGTTTCACGAAATCGTTGACGACAATGTAGGTTTTGCCCTCCCTGACCACTTTTTCTATCACGTTATCGGCCCTCCCGTGTGCGTAGCACCACTCGGAGATCGCCTTGCGGTTGCGCATGTGGGCCTGTTCGACGTTCTTGCCCGGCTCGATGCGCGCCAGCTGCGTCATCATGCCGTTCATTATATAGCCGGCGTATTCCGCCCACGCGACGTCTTGCGACGGGACGAGCCCCAGTTCGATCATCTTCGGGTCGGCCAGGTAGTAGAGGGCGAAAAGGTCGGCGCGGGATTCTTCGAGGGGCGAGCTGTACTGTTTCAGTTCGGTGCCGGTGACTCCCGGAGCCAACTGTCCCGAGCCGTGGCCGAGGCATTCGTGGAGGTCCGTGTGAAGGTTGTCGCCCAGCGAACCGTATTTTTTCATGCGTGCGCGGTCCTCGGCCCTCAGCACGAACTCCTCCTTAAAACCGTTGCCCTCGGCGGCTTTGTCGTAGGCGTCGGTGATGTTCTGGATGGTGACAGACTTGGAGCCGTAGTCGCGGCGGATCCAGTCGGCGTTGGGCAGATTGATGCCTATCGGGGTGGCCGGGTAGCAGTCGCCGCCCAGCATCGCGACGTTGATGACCTTGGCCGAAACGCCTTTGACCTTCGCTTTCTTGTACTGAGGAGCGACCGGCGAATGGTCCTCGAACCACTGCGCGTTCGCGCTGATCACCTCGGTGCGCTTTGTGGCCTCCTCGTTCTTGAAGTTGGCGTTGGACTCCCATGACGACTTGATCCCCAGCGGATCGCCGTAATTTTCGATGAAGCCGTTGACGAAATCGACATTCGAAACGGTGTCGCGCACCCAGGCGACGTTGTACGTATCGAAATCGCGCAGATCGCCCGTTTTATAGTATCGGATAAGATCGGCTATTATTATTTTTTGATCCCCTTCGGCCACTTCCTGAGCCTTGCCGAGCCAGTGGGTTATCTGCTCGATGGCCTTGCCGTACATTCCGCCCTCTTTCCACACGACCTCCTGTATCTTGCCGTCTTTCTTAATGAGTTTCGAATTAAGTCCGTAGGAGATCGGCTGCGGGTCTTTCGGATCGACCATGTCGGCGTAGAATTTCTCAGCCTCGGCCTGCGTAACCCCCTCGTAGTAGTTCATAGCCGAGGTCTGGAGCAGGTCCTGCCCCTCGGCCTGGTTGATGCGCAGGGGCCAGAGCGACGGATCGAAAATTACGGGTTTGACGGTCGCGATAAGCTCTTCCCGCGTGCCGAAATCGAGCGGCAGGACGTCGTTGGGCGTGCCGACCAGCAGCGCGTCGAAATACTCTTCCGAAAATCCGGGCTTGAACTTGTCGCCCGAATAATGATGGTGCACGCCGTTCGCGAACCACACCTTTTTAAGGTAGGTTTCGAACGCCTTCCACTCCTCGCTCTTGCGGTCGCCCGCCCACGTGTTGTAGATCCCTTCGAGGGTGCGGCGAACCGGCAGGTTGTATTTGAAATTCTGGTCGAACAGTATGTCGCGGCCCCACAGCGCGGCCTCGCTCAGATAATAGACCAGCAGTTTCTGCTCCAGCGGCAGGGCGTCGAAACCAGGCACCCGGTACTGCATCACGCGGATGTCGTCGAAACGGTCGACCGTCCACTGAAACTCCTGTTCCTTATCTTTCTCTTTCGCGCCTCCGCAGGCGGCCATGTTAAGGGTGATTGTTCCCATCGCGATTACAATTAAAAACTTTTTCATAAGCCTGAAGTTTTCGTTTCCGTCGAATGCAAAATTAGCTTTTTTTGTTGGAATCCGGATGGTTTATAAAACTATTATCTAACTTTGCCCCGTATTCTGACAGGAATGATAGTTGCGAAAACAAGGGCGGAGCTGGCCGAAGCGCTGGCGGGAGTCCCGCGGAAAGATATAAAACTGGTGCCGACGATGGGTGCGCTTCACGAAGGACACCTGTCGCTGGTGAGGGCGGCGAGAAATCGCTACCACCTCCCCCTCGCCGATGGCGAGGGTACTCCTCCTTCGCAAGAAGGAGAATTTCCAGGGCTCGTCGTGGTGAGTATTTTCGTGAACCCCACGCAGTTCAACGATCCGAACGACCTGAGGTGCTATCCGCGCACGCCGGAAAAAGACCTCGCGCTGCTGGAGAAAGAGGGTGTCGACGTGGTATTCATGCCGTCGGTCGAAGATGTTTATCCCGAGCCCGACACAAGGGTGTTCGACTTCGGGCAGCTCGACAAAGTGATGGAGGGAGCGACGAGGCCGGGGCACTTCAACGGCGTCGCGCAGGTTGTGAGCCGCCTGTTCGAGCTCGTGAAGCCCGCGGCGGCAATGTTCGGACGGAAAGATTTCCAGCAGGTGGCCGTGGTGAGGGAGATGGTAAGGCAGCTGGGTTTGGATGTGGAGATTGTTGAGTGCCCGATAGTGAGGGAGGCGGACGGCCTTGCGATGTCGTCGCGAAACGCGCTTCTCACACCCGAATACCGCGCCGCCGCGCCCGATATTTACCGCGCACTGAAACTCGGGGCCGAAAAGGCCGGTAAAATTCCGCCGCGCGAACTCGAAAAATGGGTGACGGCCGAAGCTGAACGGAACGGATCGCTGAAGGTGATATACTTCCGGATAGTCGACGCCGCCACGCTGGCGGATATCGAGAACTGGGATACGCCGCGCCGACAAGGCTGCATCGCCGTACAGGCCGGGAATGTAAGGTTGATTGATAACTTAAGTTATCGAACATAAATTTTCAATTTATGATTATCGAAGTACTGAAATCGAAGATACACCGCGCGACCGTAACCGAGGCCAACCTGAATTACGTGGGCAGCATCACCATCGACGAAGAGCTGATGGAGGCCGCCAACCTGATCCCGGGCGAAAAGGTGCAGGTCGTCGATATCGACAACGGCGAAAGGCTCGAAACCTACGTAATCAAAGGGGTGCGCGGAAGCGGGGCGATCGGGCTCAACGGCGCCGCCGCGCGGAAAGTCCAGCCTGGCGACAAAATCATCATCATGTCCTACGCGCAAATGGATTTCGAGGAGGCGAAAACGTTCTCCCCGTGGATCGTTTTTCCCGATACAGCCACCAATAAGGTCGTAAAATAGGCGGCCCTCTGTTAAATTATTATAAAACCACTGCCGGAGCAGTGGTTTTTTGTTGTTTACCGTTATTTTTTCTTAATTTTACCCGGTAATTGTTAATTACCAGAGCCGTTGTCCGTCTTTCTTGCCATAGTTGCCATACTTTTAGGCGTCATCGGACTGCTGGGTTCGGTGGTGCCGATACTGCCGGGGCCTCCCGTAAGCTGGATCGGACTGCTGCTGATGTCGTTCACGAAATACGCCGACATGACGCCGTGGTTCCTCATCATATGGCTCATAGTAACGGTCGCGGTGACGCTGGCCGACAACTTCCTGCCTGTCGTGATGACCAAAAAATTCGGCGGATCGAGGCCGGCCACCATCGGGACCTTCATCGGAATGGTGCTGGGTATATTTATACTGCCGCCGTGGGGAATGATCGTCTTCCCTTTCTTCGGGGCGCTGGTCGGCGAGCTCGTCGGGAACCGCAGCGAAGGCCGCGTCGCTCTGCGCGTCGCGCTCGGCGCTTTCGTCGCTTTTATCGGCGGGGTCGGGATCAAACTGGTGGCCTCGGGAATGATGCTGTTCTATATGATAAGAGAATTGATCGTATAGATTTTTTCACTTTTCACTTAAAACAAACCAACTAAAATATAATTGCTCATGAAAAAAATCACATCGATTCTCGGATTGCTCGTCATGCTTACGGCAGCGATGTCGTCGTGCGGGTCGAAGTACAGGTACGAAACCGCGAAGGGCGACCCGATGCGTTCGCGCATCTACACGCTGGAAAACGGGCTGAAGGTCTACCTGGCCGTCAACAAGGAAACCCCTCGCATCCAGACCTACATCGCCGTCCGCGTGGGCGGCAAGAACGACCCCGCCGAAACCACCGGCCTGGCCCACTATTTCGAACACCTGATGTTCAAGGGGACCCCGAACTTCGGTACGCAGAACTATGAGGCCGAGGCGCCCCTGCTGGATCAGATCGAGGCTCTGTTCGAGATATACCGCAAAAGCACCGACGAGGCCGAACGCATCGCGCTATACCACCGGATCGACAGCATCAGCTACGCGGCGTCGGGATACGCCATCCCCAACGAGTACGACACACTGATGTCGGCCATCGGCGCAAGCGGCAAAAACGCGTACACCGCCTACGACCAGACTGTTTATGTGGAGGACATTCCCGCCAACCAGATCGACAATTGGGCCAGGATACAGGCCGACCGTTTCGAGCATCCCGTTATCCGCGGATTCCACACCGAGCTTGAGACCATCTACGAAGAGAAGAACATGTCGCTCACCCAGGACAGCCGCAAGGTGGTGGAACAGATGCTCAACGCGATGTTCCCGACGCACCCCTACGGAACCCAGACCGTGATCGGAACGCAGGAACACCTCAAGAACCCGTCGATCACCAACGTGAAGAACTACCACGCCACATGGTACGTGCCCAACAACATGGCCGTCTGCATGAGCGGCGACCTCGATCCCGACAAGACCATCGCCATTATCGACAAGTATTTCGGCGCCATGAAGCCCAACCCCGATCTCCCGAAACTCGATTTCGGCGAGCTTCCCGAGATTACCGAACCGATCGTCAGGGAAGTTCTGGGCAACGACGCCGAGAACGTGACGGTGGCATGGAGAACGGGCGCGATGAACTCCCCCGACAACGACATGATGAGCATCCTGGGCAGCATCCTCTACAACGGACAGGCGGGCCTTATGGACCTCGACCTCAACCAGCAGCAGAAGGTGCTTTCGGCCTACGCGGTCAACTACTCCCTGGGCGACCACGGGATGATGTGGATGCAGGGTCGTCCCAAAGCGGGACAGACGCTCGACGAAGTGAAGGATCTGATGATCGCGGAGGTGAACAAGCTGAAAGCGGGCGATTTCTCCGAAGACATCATCAAGGCGACGATCAACAACTACAAGGCGCAGAGGATGGA
Source organism: Rikenellaceae bacterium (assembly GCA_031554415.1). Lineage (GTDB taxonomy): Bacteria > Bacteroidota > Bacteroidia > Bacteroidales > Rikenellaceae > UBA940. The sequence continues at coordinate 9,324 of JAVBVG010000078.1, forward strand.
ATGGATGGACTCCAATGGAGGACGCGCCGACTATTTCGTAACCTCTTTCGTTTACAATATTCCCTGGAAGGATATGGTGGATGAACTCGACCGCATCTCGAAGATCACCAAGGAGGACGTCGTCGCTTTCGCCAACGAGAGGTTCGGCGACAATAACTACGCCGTGGTCTACAAGCGTGAAGGAAAGGACCCCAACGAACTGACCATATCGAAACCCGCGCTGACCCCCATCATGACCAACCGCGACGCGGTAAGCCCGTTCCTGGCGGAAATATCGGCCAGCGAGGTCAAGCCGATCGAACCCGTTTTCGTGGACTTCGAACGCGATATGGACCGCCTGAAAGCCAAAAGCGACATCGAGGTGCTCTACAAGAAGAACGAAACCACCGGGCTGTTCACCCTTATCTATCTCTATGAGGTCGGCTCGAACAACGACGCCACCATCAACACCGCCTCATCGTACCTCGAATACCTCGGCACGCCCGAAATGAGCGCCGAGGAGCTGGCATCCGAATTCTACGATATCGCCTGCTCGTTCAGTATCAGCGCGGGTGAAGAACGCACCTATATCGAGATCAGCGGCTTGAGCGAAAACATGGGACGCGCCATGGAACTTACCGAAAGCCTGATGAACAATGCGGTGGCCGACGAAGCGATCCTCGCGATGCTCAAGGGCGACATGATAAAGAGGCGCACCGACGCAAAGCTCAACCAGAACCAGAATTTCGGACGCCTGCGCACCTACGCCGTCCGCGGACCGGAATTCATCAAAAACAACACGCTTACCAACGAAAAACTGGAGAGCCTGACCTCGGAAGAATTGCTGGGCAAGATCCGCGCTTTCGCCGGGCAGCAGCACCGCATCATGTACTACGGACCGAAAGACCACAGCGCCCTGCTGGCCGACATCAAAAAATACCACAACGTGGCCGAAACGCTGGCTCCGGTGGGCGAAAAGGTGAAGTTCCCCTATGTGGCGACGCCCGAGAACAAGGTGCTGATGGCCGAATACGACGCCGCGCAGATATACTTCGTGCAGCACAGCAACCGCGGCGAAACCTACGATCCGGCGAACGACGCCATCATGGCGCTATACAACAATTATTTCGGCGGCGGAATGAACTCGATCGTGTTCCAGGAGATGCGCGAAGCGCGCGGACTGGCCTACTCGGCCTTCGCAACCCTGGGAGCTCCCTCGAAAAAAGAGAATCCCTACACCTACATGGCTTTCATCGCCACGCAGAATGACAAGATGAAGGATGCCGCCATCGCGTTCGAGGACATAATCAACAATATGCCCGAAAGCCAGGCCGCGTTCGATATCGCAAAAGAGGCGATCATCTCGAACCTGCGCACCGAACGCACCATCAAGGAGAACGTGCTGTGGACATACATATCGAACGAAGACCTCGGCGTGAACTACGACCGCAACCGTGCGATATTCGAGAAAGTGCCGGCCATGACGCTCGAAGACGTGAAGGCGTTCCAGCAGGAGTGGGTCAGGGGACGCAAATACAGCTTCTGCATCCTGGGCCGCTCGGCCGACCTCGACATGGAGTACCTGCAGGGACTCGGACCCGTGCAGAAACTCACGAAAGAGGATATTTTCGGATACTAAACCAGTTGAAAGTTGAAAGAACCTGTCTCAAAAAGAGGCAGGTTTTTTTGTGCGGTATTTTTGGATATTTTGCGGATATTTATTATCTTTATAATATTGATATAAAGATAATTGCGTATGTCATTCAAGAGTTACGACCAGAGCCAGTTATCCCTGTTGCCTCCGAGTCTGGAT